>CAZRCN010000001.1:0-62540 GCA_964598575.1 uncultured Victivallales bacterium
CCTAGCAAACTAATGCCTAATGCCTGAATTTCCGCTACAGCGGAAATTCCTCTAATCATTCACGTTTTGACATGCACCGTGTTCCCTGTATAGTACTGCCATCAATATTGGTAATTCCCAAAACATGGAGAGGTAACATGAACAATCGTTTGAGTGCATTTGCAGATGAAGTCAGCCAGGACCTTGATGAACAGATCGCCATTATGCAAAAAGAAGGTGTCGGGAATATCGAACTTCGTGCAGTCGACGGCAAAAATGTGCTGAAGCTCACCCCCCAAGAGGTCAAAACCGTAAAGCGCACCTGCTCCGCGGCCGGTATCGGCTTTAGTGCCGTTGGCTCCCCCTTGGGCAAATTCCCGCTCGATGGCGATTTCAAGCAGCAGTTGGATGATACCAAGCGGGCCGTCGAGTATGCCCACATCCTGAAAGCGCCCTATATTCGCATGTTCAGTTTTCATATTCCCAAGGGAGACAATCCGGCCGACCATCGGAGCCAGGTTATGGATTGGCTCTCCGCCATGATCGCCGAGGCAGAAGCCGGCAATGTCATCATGGCCCACGAGAACGAAAAAGGCATTTATGGGGATACCGGGGCACGCTGCCTTGATTTGATGCAGTCGCTCAAGAGCCCTGCCTTTACCGGCATTTTTGACTTTGCCAATTTTGTCCAGTGTGGCGAGCAGCCCTACCAGGACTGCTGGCAACAGCTAAAGCCCTATATCACGTACTTCCACATCAAGGATGCCCTACTCGAAAGCGGGAAAGTAACGCCCGCCGGACAGGGTGACGGGGATATTGAAAAAATCCTGGGCGAAGCCTATGCCGACGGATTCGAAAATTTCCTCACACTGGAACCACACCTATCTGTAGCCGAGGCCAATTACGGGCGCACGAGCACGGAACTCTTCCATACGGCCGTTGCCGCGCTCAACGGGATCCTGTCGCGCGTCCAGAGCTAGCCTGTACCTTCATTGTTATCCGACAGTTTTCGGCATGCACTGGAGTCGCGGCGCCCTCGTCGCGCAAGCCCGTGCTGTGCGCATAGAATGGTCATACCAAGCCCTCTGGACACACTATGATCTTGGCAGGCACTGCCTATGCACAGCGCGACGAGGGCGTCGCGGCTCCAGTCAGTTCGAGACTACGAAGTTTCAACCTGGCATGATCCGAGCACCCTCGGGGGTAGCGTGCCCCCTTCACCGGGAACCACGGGGATGTTTATTGTGGGTATGTGGGGGCATTCGTTCCTCTCACAACCCCACACATAGTCCCCCTGGGCTTCTCACCCGTCATTCGGAAAAGCCGGGAACATAGGGGCTCCCTTCCCACGTTTGCGGCGAGTTCCACGGAATATCTGAATCTTCCGGCACCGAAACACATCCGCTTAGGGCAAGCAAAAGGACCCCAGCCAAGGTAGCCAGCAACAGAAACCCATATATGTGCCTACTGATAGTACACCACATCGCCAACCCTGATCTCTCCTTGCTGCCAGTCTGACAGAATGTCGCCGATGGCAAGGTTCTGATCCTTCTTGAGCTGTGTCATGCGAATCTTGGTGACAAATGTCAGCTCGTCTCCTTCCGGACGCATCACCATCATCTCCAGCATGGGCAGCCGATTATCATTCTCTGCCGCAATGGCGAGCAATGCCTCGACAAATGTCTCATCCAGTTCCATTACCAGGAACAAATGCGTCTGGTCAACCGATACAACCGAACCCTTCGCACCAGGATCCAGGTCAACGCGGGCCATGCCGGTTGCAACACCATCTTCACCGGTGACAACCGTCTCACCACGACCTCCATCAAGGCGCCGCAAATCTTTAACCTGAGCCCGCAAATCGGCTACCGTATCCACTAATTCCTGGTTGCGGATTTCCAACGTGTCTTTCTCTTCGATCAAGACCAGTTGCTCTTGCTCCAAATCCCCAATTCGCTGTTCCAGCCCTTCGATGCGCTCGTTGGCAAAGGCCAGGTCACGGCGCGTACTCTCAAGCTGCCGCTCCAGCTCGGCCTTTTCAGCCTCCAAGCGCGCTATGGTTGCCCTGTCTTGGCGCAGCTCATCCTTGAGTGCATTGTGCTCTTCTATGGTCGTAACCAGCTCCTCGCGCAACTCACGCATTTGCTGCCGCGACGCCGTCAGCAGATTGTACTGCGCACTGGCACGGTCGAGCAAATCCCCCAGAACACCTCGCATCGTCCCGGGTCCATCCATGATCGGCGCACCCGTATCCGGATCCAGAACAACTTTTCCCGTCACCGGATCCGTCCGGTAATAACTCATCAAAGCCCTTCGCCGTTCAGAAAGATCCATCAAGGGATTATCCAGTTCTTCCAGCTCCGGACGATAATCCGCCCAGAAATCCGTGCGACGTGGATTCGGCTCGGCCTCTGCCGTTGCCGGCGAAATATCTTTTTCCGGATAGGTGGGAGGAACCGCGGGCGGCTCGGGCGGCTCACTTTCAATGGACCGCGACATGCTGATCACATTTCGCTCCAGCGTCAGAATCCGTCCCTTGAGTAACTCCCTGCGCGAGAAAAGGATATGCGCCATAACCAAGGCACCGATTGAAACCAGCAGCAGCAACACCACCAGCACTCGTAATAGCTTTCCCATCGTCGCCTCCACTCCTCACGTCTCTCGCCTACGGTGAAAGTAATAGGCGAACGTTATTAGCAATATAGATGTGCTAGATTGTCTGATTTCAGCTCTGCTGTCAATCCTTTTAGCCGTATTTTTCCTATGCGGTCGAATCCTCTACACACCTTCATCCCTGTACCTACAGCAAATGACCGCGGTGCGGATCTGCCTCGTCATCCCACCAGCGGGGCTTACTCGTGGCAATCCGCGCAATCTTCTTGGCCGTCATCTGGTTGCCACGCGCCTTCGCCCCCTTGACCGGTACGTCCGCCGGCTGGAAGACTTGCTGGTGAATCCGTTGCCCCTTGGATGGCTTATACTTGAGGTATATCGCTTCAGGCACACCTTTTTCCAGCAAAAGCACCTTTGCCGCATCCGTCGTGCAGCGATACTCCTTCGCGAGTATTGTGCCACCTGTGGCAAACCGCTTCATGTACGTGAAGCCGGTTTCCTGATCCGTGTAGACAATCGTATACTCCTGCTTGCGATCGGCCTTGTCGGACAGTTGCAAGCCTCCCGTCACAAAAAAACGTTCCGGGGGCGACATCACCCAATAACGCCCATCCTGCGAAAACACGATGATTTTGTCATACGATGAACAGGAAAAAAGTGCATCCCCGTTCACACCATACCCGATATACCCGCGCTCTGCGTCGTACTGGATTTTCAACTCCGTCGCGGTAAGCTCCCGCACCTCAATGGTTCCAAAGGTCGTAATCTCCGTCTGGCGCGGATAGTCCTTCCCATAACGCTTGAGTAAATCCCGCAAATAGCGAATCACATAGCGCTTCAATTGCTTCAAGTGCTTCGCCACTTGTTCCAATTCTGCCAGAATCCCATCAATTTCCTTCTGGTGCTTCTCAATATCAAACAGCGAGATCCTGCGAATCCGCACCCCGAGCAACATTTCGATATCGGCATCCGTCACGGCCCGCTGCAACCGGTCCCGAAACGGCTCTAGCCCCGCGTATATCGCCTTTGAAACGGCTTCCGCCGTCTTGCAACTCTCGATCCGCTTGTAGATCCGCTTTTCAATAAAAATCTGCACCAGCGTTTTCTGTTGCAATGCCTCGGTTAAATTGTGCTGGCGCAGTTCGAGCTCGCGCTTGATAACCTCGACCGTTTGTTCCGTGTTCGCCCGCAAAATGTCCGAAACGTTGCTGTCGATCGGCCGGTCCTTGCTAATGACAACCGCCCGGGTCGATATACTCACCTCACAGTGTGTGAACGCATATAATGCCTTGATCGCCGTCTCTGGCTTCGTGCCCGGACTCAATAACAGCTCGATTTCCACTTCTTCCGAGGTGAAATCGTTGATAGCGCGAACCGGCACCTTCTTCTTGCGCACCGCATCCTCAATCGAATGAATGATCGACTCCGTGGTCGTCCCATACGGAACCTCCCGAATCACAACCCGCCCCTTGCGATCGATATCGAACCGCGCCCGCACCTTTACCTTGCCGTTGCCATCCTCGTACTCGGATACATCCATCATGCCGCCCTGGAAAAAATCCGGAAAAAGCTGGAACGGCTTTTTTTGCAGGATGCCGATTTGGGCCTCGATCAATTCGCAGAAATTATGCGGCAGGACACGCGTTGACATCCCGACCGCAATGCCATCCGCCCCAAGCATCAGCAGCAAGGGCAATTTAGTGGGCAAGGTCACGGGCTCCTTACGGCGCCCATCGTAATTCGGAACATACGCGGTCAGATCATCATGAAACACTTCATCACGGGCAAGCTTCGTTAATCGGCACTCAATATACCGGCTCGCGGCTGCCGGGTCCCCCGTGAGCGGATTCCCGAAATTCCCCTGCCCCTCGATCAGGTAACTCCGGTTCGTCAATGTCACCAAAGCATCTGCAATCGATGCATCCCCATGTGGGTGGTACTGCATGCAATGCCCCACAATATTGGCCACCTTCGTGAAACGACCATCATCATTCTCATGCAGCGACCAGAGTATCCGACGCTGTACCGGCTTGAGACCGTCTTCCATCGCGGGAATCGCCCGGTCACAAATCACATACGAGGCATACTCCAGAAAATTGCGATCCATCATCTTCCGCAACGGACCCGGCCCATGATGTCCCATTGTGTGGCTCCCACCGCCGGGTACAGTTCCATCAGGCGGCGTGCCTTTCCCGCCAGCAGAAGCATCAACATCCTCTTTCCGCGCTGCTTCCGCCTCCGGGGCCGTCTCATCCTGCGGATCCGCCCACGCATCAAAATGAAATTCCGGCTGGGGTACTTTTTTCTTTTTCATACGGCCACCACCAGATTTTCCATAATGTAGGAACGTCGATCCGGCGTATTCTTACCCATATAGAAAGACAGGATTTCATCAATCGCATGTTCCCCGTGAATACTCACAGTCCGCAACCGGATGTCATCCCCGATAAACTGCTTGAACTCACCCGGCGAAATTTCCCCCAGCCCCTTGAACCGCGTTACTTCCGCCTTGCTGCCCAACCGCTTCGTGGCAGCATCCCGCTCGGCTTCGGAATAACAATACGTGGTCTCTTTGCGGGTACGTACACGAAATAGCGGCGTTTCAAAAATCTTCAAGTGCCCCCGCTCTACCAGGGTTTCAAAAAAACGCAGGAAAAAGGTAATCATCAGGTTGCGGATATGCAAACCGTCCACATCCGCATCCGTTGCCAGAATGATCTGCCCGTAACGCAGGCGATCACAATTCTCCTCCACGTCCAGACTGCGCATCAAATTGTAGATCTCCACGTTTTTATAGAGGGCATCCCGCTTCAAGTCGCACACATTCAGCGGTTTCCCCTTTAAAGTAAAGATGGCCTGGGTCTTGACATCGCGACAGCTTACGAGCGAGCCAGCCGCCGATTGTCCCTCCGTAATGAAAATCTGGGACTCTTCCCCCTTGCCCTTCACATGGTCATAATGGATTTTGCAGTCTTTCAGTTGCGGTACACGGATCGATACCGCCTTCGCTCGTTCACGCGCCACCTTCTTCACCGCTTGCAGCTCTTTGCGTAGCTTCTTGGTATCCTCGATTTTCCCGATCAGCCGATCAGCGGCCGTCTTATCGCGGTGCAGCAAATCCACCACGCAATCCCGAATGTGTGCCACCAACCCGGCCCGAATATCCGTGTTGCCCAGCTTGTTCTTGGTTTGCGACTCAAAGATCGGATCCTTGATCCGGATGGCAATCGCCCCCAGGATGCCCTCGCGCACATCATCCCCATCATATTTACCGCGGCTGTACTCATTAATGCCCTTGAGCAACCCCTCACGAAACGCACTCAAGTGCGTACCGCCATCATTCGTATACTGGCCATTGACAAACGAATAGTACTCTTCGCTGAACCGGTTCGTGTGGGTGAACGCAAACTCCAGTGTCGCATCCCGGAAATGCATGGGCGTGTAGATCTTTTCGTAAAGCCCCTCTTCCGTAATCAGATCCAACAACCCACCATCCGAGACAAACACTTGCCCATTACAATCAATCCGCAGCCCGGCATTCAGGTACGAATAAAACCGCAGTCGCCGCTCCACATGCTCGGGGTCAAAGGTATACGTCCCGAAAATCTCCGGATCAGGCAGGAACTCGACATGTGTGCCGTCGCGGTCACTGGATTTGCCCTTGCGTTCCGCAACCAGTTTGCCGCGTTCAAATGCAGCCTCCACGTATTTTCCATCCCGGTGGCTGCGCACCAGAAACGAGGCAGACAGCGCATTGACCGCTTTTGTGCCCACCCCGTTGAGGCCGACGCTGAACTGGAACACATCATCATTGTACTTGGCCCCCGTATTAATCTCGGAGACACAATCCACCACTTTGCCCAAGGGGATACCACGTCCAAAATCGCGCACACAAATCCGCTGATCATCGATCTTGATGGCAATCCGCTTGCCATGTCCCATGATGAACTCATCAATCCCGTTGTCGACGACTTCCTTGAGCAGAATATAGATACCATCCTCATAGTGCGTACCATCACCCGTTCGGCCAATGTACATACCCGTCCGGAGCCGGATGTGCTCCAGGGATGACAAGGTCTTGACCTTGCTCTCGTCGTACTGGTGTTTTGCTTTTGCTGTTGCCATGCGTGCCTAGCCCCCCACGTTTGTGTTACCCATGTTGCCCGAGCCGGGCACACTAGGTATGGACGCGGACCCTAGCAACAAATCCTGCCACCATGCAAGCCAAAGCAGCACGGTCAACATGCCCAATCGGGTCATTCCGTTCTATTACGTCCATACCGGTGAGCCTGTATAGCAGTATCTGGGTATTTCGAGCTTCGTCATGCCGCATCCGCATATACGAATCAGTCCTGCTGCTCCCCTTCCCCTAACGCACGATTCATTTTTCCTGATACCAGCCCTTCTTCATCAATCTCGCAGGTTTCGAACCCAAGCGCCTGTATGGCAGATGCAACCTGCGGTTGGATCGCATACAAAGTTGGCAGCTCATCCCGGGGCACCTCAATGCGCGCGATCTTCCCATAGTGTCGAACACGCGCATTCGAGAACCCCGCCTCAAACAACCATTCTTCCGCCGCCTCCACTTGCTGTAGCTTTTCAGCCGTAACGGCTTGCTCATACGGGATACGTGAACTCAAACAGGGACTGGCCGGCTTATCCCAATTCGGCAAACCAACATACCGTGCCAAGGCACGAATATCTCCCTTGCTGACCTTGCAGTCCACAAAGGGTGCCTGAACATCAAGTTGCCGCGCAGCCTCCATGCCCGGACGAAAATCCCCCAGATCATCATGATTCGCTCCACTTAATACCGCAAAGCCCGGATACGATGTTGCTATGGCGGCAATGTCTGTGAACAAATGTTGCTTACAAAAGTAACAACGATTGGCAGGATTCTTCGCATACCGCGCATCCTGCAATTCCTTCGTGCGGATCACTTCCAACAGTATATCGAATGTCTGACAAAAATTCCGGGCAAACGCAAAATCACGAGCCTTGAGGCTCTCCGAACGCGATATCACACCGATAGCCTTGTCTTTGCCTTGAAATCTGCGTGCCAGGAAAAGCGCCAGGGTCGAATCAATGCCCCCCGAGAATGCCACAATCGACCCGTTTCTCGCTTTGTACCAGCGCTCTAGCGCATCCAGTTTTTGCTGTATATCGACGGACAACGTTGTCATCCTTTCACCTTTCTGTTATGTAGACGTATTGACACGCGGGTTCATATAGGACAGTTGTAGGCAATATGCAAACCGTTCTGCCAAAACCGATATAGCTATAACGGTGATGGTACACCCAAACATACACGTAAACGGCAACAAGGATTGACGTACCTACCCGAAAACAGATAAAACCTGAACCTACATGATAGACGACAAAAGGAGAAGCACGATGACCGAATCCGCTGCAAAAAAATATGCCTTGATCATTCCCACCAGTATGGGTATCCGACTGACACCTGAACATGCGCAGCCCTTCCATTGCAGCGATACCTTCAAAATGCAGGCGACCAGCGCAGAAAGCAATGTTGCCAGCGTGGTCTCCTATCTGGGATTACCCGTCAAGGTGCTTACCGCATTCGTCAAGGACAGCCCGATTTCCCATTTTATCAAGGACAATATCCGCAGCCGCCGCATGGACTTCGAAGGCCCCGAATTCCTACAGGATGACCCCTGGGGCTTCCGGCACCAGATCAATATGGCCGATAGCGGCTTCGGTTCACGCGGACCACGCGTACAGAATGACCGCGCCGGCGAAGTCGGTCGCGAACTCAGCGCCGAACATTTCAACCTCGAACGCATTTTTGCCGACGAGGGCGCACGCATTGTACATATCTCGGGGCTGATTGCCGCACTTTCCCCGAAAACCAGTGCCTTCTGCCTCGATGTCGCCCGTATTGCCAAGGAAAACGGATCGCTCATTGCCTTTGATTTGAACCACCGGGCCAGCTTCTGGAAGGGGCGGGAGCAAGAACTCTCGGAAGCCTTTGCCGAAATTGCCTCCCGCAGCGATATCCTGATCGGCAATGAGGAGGACTTCCAGCTTTGTCTCGGCATCCAAGGTCCCGATGCTGGCGGCAAGGGGCTGGATGAAAAAATCGATGGGTTCAAGGACATGATCGGCCGCGTCAAATCGGCGTATCCGCATACCCGTTGGTTTGCCACGACACTGCGCGAAGTGGTTTCGGCCAATGCCCACCTTTGGGGGGCGCTTGTGACCGACAGCCAGGCGTGGGAGGTCATCAAGCCGCGCGAAATCGGGGTGCTGGATCGTATCGGCGGTGGAGACGGGTTTGTGGGCGGCTTGCTCTACGGCATCCTCAATGACTGGGATGTGCAAAAGTGCGCCCGCTTCGGTTGGGCCAGTGGTGCCCTTGCAGCAACCATGCTGACAGACTATGGGCAACCCGCCGATGAAGAGCAGATCTGGAGTATCTGGGAAGGAAATGCCCGCGTAAAACGATAGGTTTCTAGCCCCAAAACGATATAGAGGACAAACAAAGAGCGGTTTGATCGGTACCGAAAGCTAGACAGGTATCAGGATATACCAAACACCAAAGAAGGAGTACGCCATGCCTTGGTTTTACGAGCAAAAAGATTCCATCCGTCGCGACGAAATCGAACAAATGTGCCAACGGCTTCTGGACGAGGCACGCGAACGCATGCAATGCAAATTGCGCCGGGTGCTGTTGCTGCCGCCCGATATTACGCGAGCACACAGTGGCGCAGGCTGGATCACCGAAACGTTCTACAAGCTACTCGGTCCATCCTGCGAAGTGCACGTCATTCCTACGCTCGGCCAGCATGTTGCCCATACCGAAGCCGACAACAAATGGATGTTCGGCTCCGTACCCGAAGCCTGCATCCATGCACACGACTGGCGCAACGGCTGCACGCGGCTGGGCGTGATTCCAGCTTCCATGGTCAAGGAAAGCACGAAAGGCAAAGCTGACTGGGATATCCCGGTCGATCTCAACACCATGGCCGTCACCGAAAAATGGGATCTCATCATCAACATCGGGCACGTCGTACCACACGAAGTGCTCGGGTTTGCCAACCACAACAAGAACTACTTCATCGGGCTGGGGGGCAAAGACACCATCTGCACCTCGCATCTCGCGGCTGGTGTATACGGCATTGAAAACAACCTCGGCAACCTCATCACACCTCTGCGCGCCTGCTACAACTGGGCCGAAAACGCGTTTCTGGGCGATCTGCCGCACGTTTACATGCAGGTGACCATGCAGCGCGACGCAGAAAACCAGCTGGTACACAGCGGGGTGTATGTTGGTGACGACCTGGACACGTACCTGCTGGCAGCCAAACGGAGCCGCGAACAGAACATTACGCTTTTCGACAAACCCATCAAGAAAATCGTGGCCGTCATGCAGGCCGATGAATTCCGTGCCACGTGGGTGGCGAACAAGGCCGTGTATCGTACCCGTATGGCCATGGCGGACGGTGGTGAGCTACTCATCATCGCCCCCGGGGTAGAGCGCTTCGGCGAACAAAAGGAAGTTGATACCCTCATCCGCAAATACGGCTATTGCGGCACACCGAACGTGCTGGAACTGTACCGCAAGGAAGCGGATCTACAGGAATTGGCGCACGGAGCCGCCCACCTGATGCACGGCTCATCCGAAGGCCGCTTCACCATCCGATATGCCCCCGGCGCACTCTCCCGCGAGGACATAGAAGGCGTGCACTATGCCTACGCCGATCTGCAGGAAACCCTCCAGCGCTACAACCCGGACACCATGCAGGAAGGGTTCAATACGATGCCCGATGGCGAAGAAGTCTTCTTCATTAGCACACCATCGGCCGGACTCTGGGCCAGCCGCGATACATTTTCGGAATAACGCGGCCCCGAATATTACCGGAACGGGGAGCGTCTCCATGCCGTTTGAAGATATGGGCTTTGCCAAAATTGATACCGGACGCACCGAGCGCTGCGGTGCTCCGGAAGCTGTATTCTGTAAGGGCAAAACGCCTGAACAGGTGGCGCTGATTGTCAAGAAAATGAACGAAGGCTCCACGCCCGTTCTGGCAACCCGCGCCGACACTGCCGTCTATGCCGCCGTACATGAGCTTGTGCCTGAAGCCGAATATCACGAATCCGCCCAGCTTGTTTTTATTCGCAAAGGCGTGACACAACCTGATCCCGATCGGTTTATTCTCGTTATGACGGCCGGCACAACAGATATCCCGGTTGCCGAGGAAGCCGCCTTGACCGCTGAGCTCATGGGGAACCGCGTCGAACGCGTCTTTGATGTTGGCGTGGCTGGCATCCACCGCCTCTTTGCCCAGATGGAAATCATCGGCCAAGCCAATGTGATCATTGTTGCTGCCGGCATGGAGGGGGCTCTTGCCAGCGTGGTCGGGGGCCTCGTCAGCAAACCGGTCGTCGCCCTGCCCACCAGTATCGGTTATGGCGCAAGCTTCCAGGGCCTCGCCGCCCTGCTCGGTATGCTCAATAGCTGCTCCGCTGGCATTGCCGTTGTCAATATCGACAACGGATTCGGGGCTGGCCGCCTAGCTGGCATGATCAACGCCATGCGCTAACCTCATAGCATGTCGCAAGCCTTCGCCAGTGCTTGAAGCTGCCTGAGCCCATGTAACATGCTTTCCGCATCAGCCCCGCAGATCGTGGCATGCCCGACCTTGCGCCCCGGACGCCCCGTCTTGCCATAGGCATGCAGGTGTGCACCGGCGATGGACAAAACCGCATCATGCTCCGGCATCGTACCAATGAAATTGACCATTGCCACCGCAGGATAACACAGCGCACACAAGCCCAGCGGTAGCCCCGCAACTGCCCGCACATGATTCTCAAACTGGCTTGTAACCGCCCCATCCAGCGTCCAATGCCCACTGTTGTGCACCCGCGGGGCCATCTCATTCGCCAGCAAACCATCACCCGTGTCGAACAACTCCAGCGCCAGGACACCCACATAATCCAGACGCTCCAGCAAAAGACGCGCATAGGTCTCGGCTTGCACCTGCATCGGATCATCAGCCCGGGGAACCGATACCCGCAAAATCCCGCGTTCGTGCGTATTCTCGGTAACCGGATAAAAGGCCGTGTCCCCCTTCCGTCCGCGCACCGCCAGTGCCGAGATCTCACGCACAAAAGGGACAAACGACTCCAGGATGCAGGGCACCCCGCGCGTCTCTTGCCATACTGCCGCCAGATCCACGCCTTCACGCAGCACATATTGCCCCTTGCCGTCATAGCCCAGCGTTCGTGTCTTCAAGACCGATGGAACCCCGATCCGTGCCACCGCCGCCTCTAGATCAGAAAGACTGTCGACCGCCGCAAAGTCCGGCGTACCAATCCCAAGCTCCCGAAACAGGGTTTTCTCTTGCAACCGGTCACGCGCCACCGCCAAGGCCGCGGCCGAAGGATACACCGGAAGCTGTTCGGCAAGATGCGAAACACTCTCCGCCGGCGGATTCTCAAACTCATAGGTTATGACATCGGCCTGCGCGGCAAGCTGATCCAACCCCTCCGTATCCGCATAGGCCCCCAAGACCTGCCCCGCCACAACATGCGAGCAGGCATCAGCCGCCGGATCCAGCACAACACACGAAACGCCCAGCGGATGACCGGCCAAAGCCAACATCCGCGCCAGTTGACCACCCCCCAGAATGCCTACCTTCATGCCGCCTCGCTTGGATCAGGATGTTCCAGAACCGTCTCGGTTTGCCGCGTACGATAGGTTTCCAGCGCATCGCGAACCCCGGCATCTGTAACGCCCAGAATGGCTGCGGCCAGCAACGCCGCATTCACCGCACCCGACCGACCAATCGCCATAGTCCCGACCGGCACACCAGCCGGCATCTGCACAATCGAAAGCAAGGAATCCATCCCGTTCAGCGCTTTGGATTGTACCGGCACCCCCAGGACAGGCAACGAGGTTTTTGCCGCCGTCATGCCCGGCAAATGCGCGGCCCCACCAGCACCCGCGATGATCACCGCAATCCCCCGCTCGCGCGCTGCCTCGGCATACGCAAACAACTTGTCCGGCGTCCGGTGGGCCGACACCACCTCGGTTTCGTAGGCAATGCCCAGATCCTCCAGCGTTTGTACAGCATGCCGCATCGTCTCCCAATCCGACTTCGATCCCATGATCACGCCAACCTTTGGTTCCATATCGCGCCTCCTCTTCTCTGCTTCAAGCCTCCCCGGAACGCCACCCTACGCCCCCTGACGCCTTGCACACAGTACGAACCCTCCACCACTTTTGCAACCAGAACCACAAAAACGCGGGAATGCCTGCCGCTGAATGAGCGTGACAGCCCCGCCGGTCTTTTGCTACATACGTCTCGTTGTATACGCAAACAAGCAGGATATGCGCGCATGATGATTCGACAACAAGCTTATGCCCGTGGTGGACTTATCGGGAATCCCTCCGATGGCTATTTCGGCAAAACCATTGCCCTCACCTTTACAAATTTCCGGGCTGATGTGGTCCTCTACCAGACACCCGACCTGGAAATCCTTCCCAACCGGCGCGATCATTCACGCTTTACCGGTATCCAGCAATTAGCCAATGACGTGAGCCTCTTTGGCTATTATGGCGGTATCCGCCTCCTGAAGGCCTCCGTCAAAAAGTTTTATGATTATGCGCAGGAGCAGGGGCACGCATTACATGACAAGAACTTCACCCTGCATTACACCTCGGACATCCCCCACCAGGTGGGCCTCGCCGGGTCCAGTGCCATTATCACCGCCTGCATGCGCTGCCTGATGGAATGCTACGAACTTTCTATCCCCCAGCCCCAGCTCGCTAACCTCATCCTCTCCGTCGAAACCGAAGAACTCGGCATTTCTGCCGGGCTCCAGGACCGGGTTGCGCAAACCTACGGCGGACTCGTCTACATGAATTTCGACCAGGCCGGCATGCAACAAAACGGGTATGGACAATACGAACCACTCGATCCCGCTGCACTGCCGCCCCTCTACATTGCCTATCGTACGGATCTTTCCCAAGGCTCCGACGTCGTGCATAACAACCTGCGACAGCGCTTCAACAACCAGGACCCCGAAGTGCTTGACGCCATCCGGTTCTGGGCCGATCTCACCGAACAGGCCCGCCATTGCCTGCTACAAGGCGAAGGCCACAAACTCGGCGAACTTCTCAACGCCAACTTCGATCGACGCACCGAACTCTACGACGTCGGCAAAGGAAATCGTGACATGGTTGCCGCCGCTCGCAGCACCGGGGCCAGTGCCAAATTCACAGGCTCCGGCGGCGCCATCATCGGAACCTACGAAAACGACAACATGCTCAAGGCCCTCAAACAGGAACTCGGCAACCTCGCATGCGAAGTCCTGCTGCCCGAGATTTCCCCCGCCATCCCCCCTGCCACCCAATCCGAATCGTAATCCTAATCGTCCCAACCCAAGGAGCCCCACCATGATACGCAAAGCCGTCATTCCCGCCGCAGGATTTGGCACCCGGTTTCTACCGGCAACCAAAGCGCAACCCAAGGAAATGCTGCCCGTCGTCGATACCCCGGTCATCCAGTACGTCGTGGCAGAAGCCGTGCAGTCAGGCATTACTGATATTATCATCGTGATCGGACGCGGGAAGCGCGCCATCGAGGAGCACTTCGATCGCACGCTCGAACTGGAAGCACAGCTCGAACGACGCGGCAAAACCGATATGCTCGCATACGTACGCAGCATCTCCGAGATGGCCGATGTTCACTTTGTCTGGCAAAAGGAAATGCGGGGACTCGGCGATGCCGTATACTGCGCCCGGCACCACGTCGGCGACGAACCCTTTGCCGTCCTGCTGGGCGATACCATCATCGAAACCACAACCCAGTCACCCCTGACGCGCCAACTCTCCGATATCCATGACCAGTACGAAGCACCCGTCATCGCCCTGCAGGAGGTGCCCCTCGAGCATGTCAGCCGTTACGGCATCGCCAAAGGCAACAACATCACAGCAGGCCTCCTCGAAATCCAGGATCTCGTCGAAAAACCCTCCCCCGCAGAAGCCCCCACTAATCTCGCCGTTTCCGCCCGCTATATCCTGACACCAGAAATTTTTGGGTTTATTGCCGATACCCAGCGGGGCAAAAACGACGAAATCCAGCTCACGGATGCCCTCCGGCGGCAGTTACAAACGCGGCATGCCTACGGGCTTTGCTTCGAAGGCACCCGCTATGATGTGGGCAACAAGGCTGACTTCATCAAAACCAACATCGACTTTGCCTTGCGCGACCCAGACCTGCGCGACGAACTCACTGCTTACCTTCAACAAATCACAGCCACCTTGTAAGCATGCATCCCCAGCCCTCGCCGCAAACCCAATCGACAACAAACAGGTGGTTGAAGCGTTTTTGCTGTCAACCTGCCATCTGTGGTACATCAGGCCTTACGCGGCAGCGGGACAACACGCGGGCAAGCGTCGGACAGGTATTGGTTTGCGCCAGAAGCATCTGCAACGTTTCGCATGCAACTGGTATATAAGCGGCAAAACGATCCGTTCCCGGCTGTGCGCTGAGCCGCCCGAAAGCCCCCAACGCCTGCACGAGCCGCTGAATCCCCCCCCACGGCAGCATGGCCCGGATGCGATCCGCAGCCTCCATATCCACCCCGCGTAGGTAAACGGACAGATAGTCCGCACGCTCGCTGGGCGAAAGTGCGACATACGGATCATAGAGCAAAGACGCGAGATCATATACGGCCGGTCCCGCACGCATGCCCTGAAAATCGATTATGACGGGTTTATCCCGGTGCAGTAGGATGTTGCTGG
Source organism: uncultured Victivallales bacterium (assembly GCA_964598575.1). Lineage (GTDB taxonomy): Bacteria > Verrucomicrobiota > Kiritimatiellia > UBA8416 > UBA8416 > T3Sed10-140. Next base: position 15,365 of record CAZRCN010000001.1, read on the forward strand.
ACTGCAAATCGCGATGTAGCAGTACACGTGGCTCGTGTGTCAGTCGCCGCGCTACCTCCTCCAGCTCTCGTGCAATGTCGCCGGTGCATCGGCCCAACAGTGTGTCGTACTTCGCAAGGAAATGCTCCGCAAACAGGTTGTGCTCCCAGGCCAAGAGGTCGGCATCAAAGCCGCGCTCCAGGGGGGGACATGTCCCCAATGGGATGGCATGCAGCCGCGCCACCATGCGCATGACCCGCCGGTACCAGACCGCACGTCGGTCAGCGGGAACATCCTGCAGCGCCTCTTGCCCGGCATCTTCCAGCACGAGGGTGCCGCGCGAGACATCCTCCCGCAGTACCCGCGGCACCCGGATGCCCTGTTCCAGCAAAAAACGGGCATGCCCTGCATAGCGGGCATTCTCCGGCCTCTGGTCAGAGCGTGAACGAATCAGGATGACAGAGCGCCGCTTGCCTGCCAGCCGCACAAACGAACGGTCTGACCCCCGTCGTGGAAGCTGAATATACAACGTATGGGCAGGGGACATGCGCAAGGCCTGCAAGGTTTCGCGGACATACGGATCGATACCCGGAAGATCAGCACGCACCACACAGCTATCCTGTACGGGAACATGCACCTGCACCCCGCGCCCGACGATGGAACGAACCACGGAACCACCCGCCGCAATCCGAGATCCTTCCCACAGCACCGAACCCATGCCGCATCCCCCGCTGCTACCGAAGGTCCCACCGGCAGCCCGTTCGCGCAAAACCGCAGGAACCTCGCCGTGCGCTTGCAGGTAGCGTGCCGGGGTACCCAGATCCGCCCAGTAGCTCCCCGGCGAACAGCACCCATGCACGGGACGCCCTTGCGCTCCCAAGCTGCGGCAAGCCTCTATCACGGAGCTAAACGGTTTCCTGGGCAGGGCATCCAGTAAACGCGGATGAAAGATCTGGATACCGCAATAAGTATAGGTGCCGGGCCTGCCGGGATGTTGTACGGCAAAATCCTCAATGACCCCCTGCTTATTGCACGCCACCGTTCGTGGGCCGCGCCTCGCATCCAGCCACAATACCGCGGGCGGCTGCTTTTGCCGGAATTGACGCACCAGCGGTACCGGATCCAGCACAAAGGCAATATCTGTATTTACCAGCCAGCAAGGGTCCTGCCCCACAAAGAAGGCTGCCCGACGCAGCGCGCCCCCCGTCCCCAGTATATCCGGCTCGTACGAGAAAACGATGCGCGGGGTGCCCCTCGGCTTTTGCGCCCGGAACCATGACAGGATTTCCTGCGGGGCATGATGCAAATTGATCAGGACCTCCTGCACGCCCCACGCCTCAAGGGACAGCAAGGCATGCTCCAGCAACGGAACCCCGCATAGCGGCATCATCGGCTTGGGCAAATCCCATGATAATGGCTCCATACGCGTGCCGAAGCCTGCTGCCAGCAATATGGCTTTACGCGGCATCTTGAGCCGATGTTGTATGGCGTACGGTTGTGCTTTCATCGATACAGAAGTGCCGCCTCTCTCTGTCGCAAAAAATCCGGATAGGTCCATGTCGGGAGAATATCGGAGGGTGTCCGCCCGCGCAACAGGGCAGTCCGGACTGAATCGGTGCCCATCAATTGATCGAAAAAGGCGGGGCGCGCGCGTGGATGCTGCCAGACGCGACGGCGTCCGTACTGGGTGGTTAGCGTATATAAAAGGTGCACCAGGGTCTCGGACGGACGAAATGCCTTCGGATCCGTCACGGTGCACCGAATGCCCGGCAGTTGCTTTGCCTGGGCATCGGGCACGTATACATGGGGATGAAACCGAACCCCCGGCAGCTTGCAGGCCATAAGCGCCGCAGATAACGCCTGCGGTTCCATCCAGGGAGCGCCGATGAGCTGGAAGGGCATGGTCGTATGTCGACCATGGTCGATATGTGGCAGCCCCTCGAATCCTACCATGGCCGGATATGCAACCGCCGTGTCCGCATTGCGGATGGCTGGCGAAGGCGATACCCACGGATGATGATACCAGAATCCTGCCTGGTGACGGCCAAACCCTGACATGGGCAGAACGGTCAGCGACACGTCCGGCAACAGGTTTTGCTGCATCCAGCGGGCGATCTCGGCCGGTGTCATCCCATAGCAGAAAGGCACCGGGATCTTCCCGACAAAGCTCTCAAACCCAGGATCCAGCATAGGGCCATCTACGGTGTCCGGCAAAGGGATGGGGCGATCAGCCACCACCACGGGCAGACCTTGCCGACCCGCCGCCTCTAATGCCAGATACAGCGTCGAGACATAGGTGTAGGGCCGGTATCCCAGATCCTGCAAATCCACCAGCAGGACATCTGCATTCCGTAACCAGTTAGATCGGGGAGCACGTGTTTGACCATACAGGGAATAGACGGGTACCTGCCAGACCGGATGCCGAAAGCTACGGCAAGCCTTCCCTGCCCCAGCATGCCCCAGAAATCCATGCTCCGGCCCCATCACGGCTATCAGTTTGCCGTGGCCGCTTTCCAATACCCAATCCACCGAACTGGCTCCATCCGGTGTCAGGGCCGCCGTATGACTCAGCATCAGGACGCGTGGCCGGCGCAAACCTACGGACCCTTTTCCCCACTGCACAATCCCCGGCACAACCGGCTCTCCGGCTGCCCCCCCCGCTGCGTCCTTGCTCCCCGCCTTTTGCATCAGGACAACCTTTCTTTCCATAACGCCATACACGCTGAAATCGCTTGTTCACAACCTGTTCATAACTTTTGCATAGCTGTGCACAACTCCAGAACCACTATATATTGCGGTGTCCACAACGCAGACCACAAGGGTTGCTACCCTAACACCCTCCTAACAGGACGTTAATTTGTATATTCCTATACATAAATGACTTACAAAAACAACCGTGTTGCAGTGGCGGTTTTTGTTCGCTTATGTACTATATTCGTAAATCTATTGGAAACCAACAAGTTACGGCATTTCAGACCATAAATCACACCATTCGGGGGGTGTTTACAACAAGCACTATGCACAAGGTAAAACGATGGCGCCTCTCAGCCTGCCACTATCGCAATACAGTCCGTTGTTCTTGCAATTTTGTCAGCTTGTCGGTGAGTTCCTGATGCGTTTTGCGAACATTCGCTACCACATCCGCCGGGGCTTTCTCGATAAATCCCTTATTTTCGAGTTTTCGGCTGGCGCCGGTCAAAAAACCTTCCACCTTGTGGATTTCCTCGTCGATGCGCTTACGCTCAGCTTCGAGGTCTATCACGCCTTCCAATGGCAGATAGATCATGCCTAGCGGACTCAGCAACCCAGCCCGCGTCTGCTCCGGCGGCGGCTGCGAATCCACCCTGATCTTGCCCGCCCGCAAGGCGGCGCGCAACGCAGCCTCATCCGCCTGCAGGCGCTCGGCTGTCGCCACGTCGTCCGGCTTGATCACAAAGGAAATCGGCTGGTGCGGGGCAATCCCGTAATCAGCCCGCAATTGCCGCCCCAACCGGATCAGCTCGTGGCGGGCATCCACATACTCACCATCCGCCGCCTTCACTCCACACGCCTCCAGATCCGCTTCCGCCTCAAGCTCTGGCCAGGGGGCCAGCAAAATGGGGTCGGACGCATCCCGGGCATACCCCATGGTATGCCAGAGTTCCTCTGTAACAAACGGCATCATCGGATGCAGCAACCGTAGTGCTCCCGCAAAACAATAATGCATGATTCGTAGCGTCTGCGTCCGTTCGGGGCTATCCGCGCCACTCAGGACCGTTTTGGCAAACTCGACATACCAATCACAGAACTGATGCCAGATAAACTCATAGAGCACTGCCGCCGCATCATTAAACCGGTAGCGGGACAAGTTCTGCGTACAATCCCGAACCGCATCCTGATATCGCAGAAGAATGTGTGCATCATCCGGCGCAATCGCATCCGCTTCCAACACCAGTTCCCGCGCCCAATCGCCACAGGGTTGTCCCTCACTATGCAATTGTATGAAGCGCGCCGCATTCCAGATCTTGGTTCCGAAATTCCGCCCAATCTCAAATGTATCGCGCGACACATATACGTCCTGCCCCGTCGCCGTCAACATGATCAAGCTGAAGCGCAGGGCATCGGCACTCGTATCCGCAATAATCGAGAGCGGATCAATCGAATTGCCGAGACTCTTGCTCATTTTTCGTCCCTGATTATCCCGGACGGTCCCATGGATATACACCGTACGGAACGGTACCTCTCCCATGAATTCGATGCCGGCCATGACCATGCGAGCTACCCAGAAAAAGATAATCTCCGAGGCCGTCACCAGATCATGCGTCGGATAATAGGTTTGCAGGGCAGATGTCTGTTCCGGCCATCCCAGCGTGCTGAAGGGCCAGAGCCACGAGGAAAACCACGTATCCAGCACATCGGTTTCCTGCGACAGGTTCGCGCCCTTACAGGCCGGACACCTGTCCGGCTGCCCCTTGGCCGCCCACTCGTGCTGGCAATCCCCGCAGGTAAAGACCGGTATCCGGTGTCCCCACCAGATCTGCCGCGATATGCACCAGTCACGAATATTGACCATCCACTCCTGATACACTTTCGTCCACCGATTCGGCACAAACTCGACCCGGCCATCCTGTACGGCCGCCAGGGCTGGTTCCGCCAAGGGCTTCATCTTCACAAACCATTGGGGCGACAGACGCGGCTCCACCACAGCATCACAGCGATAGCAATGCCCAACCGCATGGCTGTGCGGCTCAATCTTCTCAACCTGGCCTGCCGCCTCCAGATCAGCCATCAACTTCTTGCGACACGCAAACCGGTCCAGGCCGGCATAGGGACCAGCCACCTCATTCATACAGCCATCCCCATGCATTACATTGATAGGCTCCAGAGCATGCCGCTGGCCAATCTCAAAATCGTTTGGATCGTGGGCCGGGGTTACCTTCACAATGCCTGTGCCAAACTGCGGATCCACAAAATCGTCCTGCACGACCTGTAAGGCACGGCCCAATATGGGTAGCTCCACGACACACGACGCCAGGCCCTGATACCGCGGATCCTCCGGATGTACCGCCACTGCCACATCGCCCAACAGCGTCTCCGGGCGCGTTGTGGCAACCGTTACATAATCCTTCCCGTCGGCCGTGGTCCCTTCCCGCAGCTTGTAGCGCAGGTAATACAAATGCCCATCCGCATCCTGGTGCTCACTTTCCTCATCTGAGAGAGCCGTATGACAGCGCGGGCACCAGTTGATAATGTAGTTGGCCCGGTAGATCAGACCCTTCTCATAGAGCCGGACGAAAACCTCTGCCACCGCATCGCTCAGCCCCTCATCCATCGTGAAACGCTCATGCTCCCAATCACACGACGCCCCCAGCCGCTTCAACTGGCGGTTAATCGTGCCACCGTATTGCTCGCGCCAGGACCAGACCCGCTCCAGAAACGCCTCGCGTCCCAGATCCTCGCGCCCGATCCCTTCTTTCGCCAGCTCACGCTCCACCACATTCTGTGTGGCAATCCCCGCATGATCCGTGCCGTACACCCATAAGGCATTGCGTCCCTGCATCCGACGCCACCGCACCAGAATATCCTGAATCGTGTCATTCAGCGCATGTCCCATATGTAAGATCCCCGTCACATTCGGCGGCGGAATCATGACACAATACGGCTCTTTGTCGCTTTCCGGGGTTTGGGAAAAATACCCGTGCTCCATCCAGTGCCGCATCCACTTCTCTTCGATGGCATGCGGATCGTAATGCTTATCCATGTCTCGTATCTCCCCGTCTAACATCCAAAAGCTGCATCTTGCCGATGTTCGCTGCCCTTGACAAGCCTAACCCTGGCCCAGGAGTTTCCGCAGTAAAAAAAATCAAAAATATCAGCGTATATTTGACGTCGAAAAAAGCCTTTACCCCAAAAAGGGAGGGGTTAGGCGTTAGGCTCTAGGCGTTAGCAACACGGTCCCGTACGTTTCATAAAGTTGCTTACCCCAGTGGTTTGTTAAGGATTGGAGACTTTTCAATGAGCGAAGGGATGTCAATTAGTAGCTAACGCCTAGCAAACTAATGCCTAATGCCTGAATTTCCGCTACAGCGGAAATTCCTCTGGCCAATCCCGCCGCGCCAAGCTACAGCAGGTGCGTGACCCTCTCGGGGCAGGTGTTGTCGATCCTACGCCCGATACCCGCATAGTATGCCACCCGGTCCTGCAGCGTGCCAAACGTCATGCTGTTCTCCGGATGAAACATTCCGAGTTCCGGCGATACTGCCGCCAACTTCTCGTGCGCAATCAGAGCCCAGGCCGCATCCGTAAGATGACGGAATGCCGGCTCCAGCAGAATCGGACAATTGAAGCTCTGGCGCGAGCTGTTGATATCCACACCGCTGATCTCCATCAGCGCATGATCCCGGCATAATCGCTGCAAGCGCATTAATTGCGCCTGGGTGTTGCGCGGCGGCATGTACGTTATGGCTTTAAATCCCATACGCTTGAGCTCAGGCACAAACATATCCAGAAAATCGTCCTCGAATTTTTCGGCTTTCTTATCCCCCGTCGGCGATTCGCCGACATCCCCCAGATAGGCATACGCGGGAATGGCGCCAACCGCATTGCCAAAATCAACGGCCGTGCGAACATTCACGCACTCAGCCTTGCTCGATTTGATAAAGAAAAGCGGCACCAACGCCGACTTGAAAACCCCCAGCAGATCATACGCATAATGCGGATTATCCACATCCTGCAGCATCTCCTTGAGCTTTGTGGGAATGGGGATACGCATTTGTTGTTCAACAAATCGAAGCAAGTCCGGCCCTTTACCGTGAGCTGCCATAAGTTTACGAGCCAGGGCATAGAGAATATGGCGTTCCGTAATGGAGCCGCCCTGTTCCGCATGCGAAATCGCCATGACGTCTGCATCGAAATCCAGCGTGGGGGCATGCAAGCCCTCCAGCACAGTGTTGAGTTGCTCCACTTCCTGCCGGTCACGGGCAATCCGCGCCTCGTGAATCGGTTGCAGGAAGGCGGCAACATCCGCGAACCGGTCACGGGGAATGCCATGCAAGGCAATATAACTGACATTCGGCTCATCCGGATTGTTCGTCTTGCGGCCCGCAACCTGCGTGCCATCCATATTCACCCGGATCTCGCAGCCCGCCGTGCAGGCTATATCGACCGCCTTCGCCGCCTCCAGCATTTCCTCGCAGCCGGCAACCGAATCATGATCCATGATACCAACCGTTTGCAAACCGGCCTGCGCCGCCTTGACCGCAACCATGGTGGGACTATAGGGACTGAACGAATAGATCGTGTGGACATGGTTGTTCACCTCATCGGTAGCCACCACCCCATCCTTAACAGATGTACCCAGCGCACGCACCGCGTCTAAACGTTCCTCAACCGACCCCGCATCTAGATCTCGATGTATCACAAACACCTCTCTTTACGTACGGCCTACTCGCGACCGTCCGTTCTGCTGCTGTTCTTGCTGGAAGATCTTGTACTCGACGCTGTCGAGCAGGGCCTGCCAGGAGGCTTCGATAATGTTTTCCGATACGCCGACGGTGCCCCAGGTGTGCTTGCCATCGCCAGACTCGATCTGTACGCGGGTCGTGGCGGCGGTTGCCTCCTGCGGATCGAGAATGCGTACCCGGAAGTCCACAAGCTGCACTTTCGCAATTTCCGGGAAAAACGGGCTCAGCGCCTTTCGCAGGGCACCGTCCAGGGCATTGACGGGGCCATCCCCTTCGGCCACGGTATGCGCAACCGTATCCTTGACCCGCACTTTTACGGTTGCTTCCGAAATGCAGGGCTCATTTGCACCGCGTTTTTCCACAACAACCCGGAAGCCTTCCAGCTCAAAGAAGGGCTTGTGCTTCTTGAGGACCTTTTGCACAAGAATCCGGAACGAGGCATCAGCAGATTCAAAGGCATACCCTTTGTGTTCCAGTGCTTTCAGCTCCTTCAGAATGGCGGCGGTCTCCTCCTTGCTGGCAGCCCCACCACCAACTTCCTGGGCCTTGAGTAAGATGCTGCTGCCACCCGAAACCTCGGATACCAGCACATGCCGCTCGTTTCCAACCTGCTCGGGCTTGATATGCTCGAAGGTTTCCGGGTTCTTCTGTACGGCATTCACATGCGCCCCACCCTTGTGACTGAAGGCGGCATGCCCCACAAAGGGCGAGCGGATATCGGGGCGTATATTGACAAGATCATCCACAAAGAGCGATAAATCACGCAGGTGTCGCAGCTTACGGCCATCCACGCAAGACAGGCCCATCTTGAGCTGCAGCGCCGGCATGATCGTTGTCAGGTTTGCATTTCCACAACGCTCACCGTATCCATTCATGGTCCCCTGCACGTGGGAGGCACCCGCACGGACCGCCTCCAGGGCATTGGCTACACCGGTTCCGCCATCATTATGCGTGTGAATCCCTATCTCAGCCTGTATCGTGCCTTGCATCTTTTCCATGATACCAGCAATTTCGTGCGGCAGGCATCCGCCATTCGTGTCGCAGAGCACCAGCACATCCGCACCGGCACGCTCGGCCGCCCGCAGTACAGCTACCGCATAGTCCGGATCGTGCTTGTAGCCGTCAAAAAAGTGCTCGGCATCAAAAATAACCTCTTTCCCCTTTTCTTTCAAAAAGGCTACGGTATCCGATACCATGGCAAGATTTTCCGCAGGGCTTGTGCGCAGGACATCTTTGACATGCAGCTTCCAGCTTTTGCCGTATATCGTCACCACCGGCGTCTCGGCCCGCAAGAGGCCCTGCACGATCGGGTCAGCTTTGACATGCGTCTTAACGCGCCGCGTACTGCCAAAAGCCGCAATTTTGGCATGCCGGAATTCTTCCTGGCGGGCTGCCTCGAAAAACGCCATGTCCTTGGGGTTTGACCCCGGGAAGCCACCTTCGATATAGTCCACCCCAAAGGCATCCAGGCGCCGCGCAAGCAACAGCTTGCCAACGGACGAAAAGGAGATGCCCTCGGCCTGTGCCCCATCGCGCAGCGTCGTATCGTATATCGCAATCTTGCGCTTTTTCATGTTTGCTCCTACTCAGTCCGCGATGCCATGCTGGAACATGGCCCCCTCCCCGAAAAACACGTGGTACAGTGCTCGCACGGCGCGCTCCACATCTGCGGCTTTCACCCCGAACATCATACTGATTTCGGAAGATCCCTGGTTGATCATCTCAATATTCACATCAGCATCCGCAAAGGCCTTGGTGGCTTCCTCGGCAATACCTACCGTGTAGCGCATGCCTTCGCCTACCACCATGATCAGCGCTTCGCCCCGCACTACGCCCAGGGTATCGACATCCAGCTCCGCCTCGATCCGCCGGCATACGGCCTTCTCGATCTCTGGCGAAAACGACTCCTCGCTGACGATAACAGACATATTATCAATGCCGGACGGTGTATGCTCGTACGAGACACCCTCCTCCTCGAAAATCTGTAGCAGCCGGCGCCCAAACCCGACTTCACGGTTCATCAGGAACTTACTGATGTGAACCGTACAGAAGCCCGAGCTCGCAGCAATGCCCACAACCCGGCTGCAGTCCGCGCTCAGGTGCTGGGGCACAATCCTTGTGCCGGGTGCTTCCGGCGCATTCGTGTTCTTGATGCAAATCGGAATGCCTGCTCGCACCGCCGGCACAATCGCCTCATCATGCAGCACATTGAAACCCGCATACGCTAACTCCCGCATCTCGCGAAACGTGATCTCGCACACGGCCAGGGGGGATTCCACCACGCGCGGGTCAGCGCAAAACACGGCATCCACATCCGTAAAATTCTCGTAGCATTCGGCACCGACGGCTGCCGCCAGAATGGCCCCGGTTATATCGGATCCGCCGCGCGAGAAGGTAACGATCTCGCCATCGGGCGTACACCCGAAAAACCCGGGGACGACCATGATGCCAGGCTGATCGCGCAAGCGGCCCAGCTTGTCCATCGCACCCGGCAGCAAACGTGCATGCCCATACTCGGCCGTAACCTCTAGACCGGCAGCCCCCGGATTTACATAGGCGGCATCCAGCCCCATCTTGCGCAAGGCACCGGCCACAACCCGCGCACAATTATCTTCCCCGGCCGCCTTCACGGCATCCAGATAACGCCCCGCATGTTCCGTTGAGCCTCCTACAACGTCGCGCAGCGCCTGCGCAATGTCACGGATGACCCCCTCTTCGATCTCCAGCTCCGCACAAATGCCTTCATAGCGAACGATGACCGGATCGAGCAGCGTTTCCCAGGCCACACCCGCCAAACGTGCCTCCGCACACTTGATCAGCATGTCCGTGACTTTCTCGTCCTCCGCCACCCGACGGCCCGGCGCGGATACCACCACAATCTTACGATCGGGATCCGCATGCACGATTTCACAGACTTTTTGGATCTGCGCACTGGAAGCAACCGAGCTGCCGCCAAACTTACATACTTTCATGCTAACACTCCTCCTGGATTTCCTTGCGGGACGCAATACGCAGCCGTACCGTTTCACCCTGTACGGATGGCAGCTCATCCATAGCCGCCAAGGCTGCATTCATATCTGCTTCGCGGGCCTCATGTGTCGTAATCACCACCCGGGATAACCCGCTTGCATCAGCCCGGTCCTGCAGGACCGAGGCAATACTGATGCCCTGCTCCCCCAACGCGCCGGTAATTTGTGCCAGCACCCCCGGACGATCCTCGGCCGCCAAGCGTATATAGTAGCTGGTCCGCACTTCGTCCATCGGTTTAATGCCCGGATTCTCGCCCGTCGGCGGCAAGGCCGGCACCCGCTGCCGCACGCCCAAAGCCAGATTTCGTACGGCATCGGCAATATCCGCCAGCACCGTGCTGGCGGTTGGCCTCTGGCCCGCCCCACGTCCGTAATACAGGGTACGATCCGCCAGATCCGACTCCACGAGTACAGCATTAAAAACCCCGCTCACGGATGCCAGCATGGAATCTTTCGGCACCAGGGCCGGGCTCACCCGGACTTCCACCGACGCATCGCTACGTGCAATCACCGCCAGCAACTTGATCCGGTAGCCCAGTTCGGCGGCACATTCCACATCTGTACGCGCCAGATCCCGAATGCCCTCGACGCTCACCTGCCCCAGATCCAACGCCACCCCATAGGCCAGGGAGGCCAGAATCACAGCTTTATGTGCCGTGTCCAGCCCATCGACGTCCAGCGAGGGATCGGCTTCGGCAAACCCCTGCATCTGGGCTTCGGCCAGTGCCGTTTCAAACGGCAAGTCTTCCGCCTCCATCCGGGTCAGGATATAGTTGCAGGTCCCATTCAATATGCCCTGCATCCGTGTAATGCGGTTGCCAACCAATCCTTCGCGCACAGCCCGGATGATCGGAATCCCGCCTCCCACACTCGCGCCAAAGTATAAATCCGTCCCCGTCTCGCGCGCTAGGGCATAGAGCTCAGGCCCGTGTTCTGCCAACAGCTTCTTGTTGGCTGTGACAACCGGCTTACCGGCCTTCAAGGCATCTTTAACCAGCGCAAAAGCAATGCCGGTCCCCCCGATTAACTCTACAATCACCTGTATGTCCGGAGAGGCAATCAGGCTATGCGCATCCGTCGTCAAGCGCTCCGCGGGCAGTTCCACGCCGCGATCTGTCTCAATATCCAGATCTGCCACGGCACGCAGCTCGGCCTGCACGCCCAGACGCTGACTCAGGAGCCAGCCGTTCTGCAACAACCCCTGCACGACCCCGGTGCCAACGGTACCAAACCCTAATACACCAATGCCTACACTCTGCATCTACCTATCCTTCCAAGCTTCCCACCAGGTGCGGAACAAACGCCACTGTGCTTCAAGAAACGCACGCTGGCTCGAGGTCAGTGTATCGGTCGGCTCAATCGGATAAGCATATTCCGGATGCCCCTCTAGCACCATCAAGTGCTTGTAGTAGAGTACCAGATCCGGACCGACATCAAAGCGGGTCAGGACGGCAAGGGCATCCCGCAGCTCTGCGGCCCGCACACGGGCTTGCGCATCTCCAGCGGCAGCACGCTTACACAAATCAATCAAATGGAGTACTTCGTGCGGCAACGCATTCCCTACCCCCGTAATGGCACCCGAAGCACCACAATGGATGTAACCGTGATATACTTGTGTATCCAGCCCCACAACCAATGGCAGTTCCGGCTTATCCGACGTAATATATTCAGCCGCATAGGTAAGGGCCTCCGCACCGCCAAATTCCTTGAAACCGACCAGATTTGGATGCTTCTCGCACAGCGCAAAAAAGACATCGGCCTTGGTCTGGTAACCATACACGGGACTGTTATAGATGACAGCCGGCAGGTGAGGTGCCGCCTGCAGCAAGGCCGCGAAGTGCTGTAGCTGTGCATCCTTGCAGGGACCACGCGAGAGCACCCGCGGAATAAGCATAAGCCCGGCCGCCCCCACCTTGGCAGCATGCTCTGCATGCGCTACCGCCTGCCGCGGGCTCTGGGCACCCGTACCGACCACAACCGGCACACCGGCCTCTGTCAGCAAACGCACGCCCTCCATACGCTGTTCATCTGTAAGGAGCGGCCACTCCCCCATCGAACCACAATACACCACCGCCGACATGCCGGCATCCATCAGTTCCTTGCCGGTACGCACCATGGTATCAAACTGCGGCTCTCCTTTAGCGGTACAAGGCGTCATCAACGCCGGCATACAACCAAAATATACCTCATTCTGTATCTTCATACTTTTCTCTTTCTTCTCGCATTCGCTTGCGCGGCCGTTGCGCCAATAAGCAACGGCCGCAATCCCGCCGGCCGGGTGGCCGCCTGTATCGCTATTGCATGGCCTCGCGCAACACAGCCGGCAGACGATTCGGACGCACCGCATCGTAGCAGGCCAGTCGCGTGAACCGACGCATCGAAGCCGGCAAACCCACAGCCGTGAAGTGCGGGTGTCCCGTTGCCGGGAACGGACCGCCATGATTCATGGCCGGACTCACCGCGACGCCCGTCGGCATCTTGTCGTTCAACAGACGCCCTACCAAGGGCCGCAGCACCTTGGCCACCGGGTCGTACTGCGCATCATCGCGACCATCCTTGGCCGAGTAGATGCAGCCCGTCAGATTGCCCTCGCACGCTCTAAGCAAGGCTGGTATATCTTCCACACACTTCACCACTACAGCCAGAATGGCATTGCCGAACGCCTCGGTCTGCAAGGCCTCAGCCGCTTTGGCAAACTGCGCCCCCTCTACTCGCAACAGGGTATTCGACCAGGCATAGCCTGCCCGATCTGCCGGCTTTGCGCCTGTCACCGCAACCGCACCGGCTGACAGTAACGTTTCGATCCCCTGGCACAAGCCCTGCTGGGTCCCCTTGCCCAGCAACGTCCCGCAGGGCGCCGCATCAAACTTGGCTGCCATCGCCTGCAGGAACGCCTCCGTATCTTCTCCCTGCACCAGAAACACCAACCCGGGATTTGTGCAGAACTGACCGGTTCCCATCAGGGCGCTCGTTACATACTCTTCCACCACTTCTTCAGCACGCTCCGCCAGCGCCCCCGGTAGAATGACAACCGGATTCACGCTCGACATCTCCAGAAACACCGGCTTGCCCACCGCATCAGCCGCACGCTTCAGTGCCATGCCTGCCGCTTTAGACCCCGTAAACGATGCAGATCCCAGCCGTGGATCGGCCACGAGCCGCTCGCCATCCGCACGCCGCATCCCGAACAGCAGTTGCACCGTGCTCGCGGGCATACCCGTTTCTTCCGCAGCCAGCCGCGCCTGCTCTGCCAGCATACGGCAAGTGCCCGGGTGGCTGGAATGCGCTTTGGCAATTACCGGACACCCGGCTGCTATTGCCGCCGCAAAATCGCCGCCGGATGCGCCATTGAAGGCCAGCGGAAAGTTATTCGGTCCGAAGACCGCCACCGGCCCCAAGGGTTCCAGGATCGAACAGATATCAGCATCCCGATCGATAGTCGGCAAACGCCATGCCGGGTCCCGTGTTGCCGCAGCGGCTTTACGAAGCTGGCCCGTGGTTCGCGGCATCTCGACGTCTTTCAGTCGCGGCGAAACCGGGTAGCCGGTTTCCATCGATGCCTGCTCGCAGATGGCATCAGAGGCAGCATCCAACCGATCCGCATACGCCTCCAGAAAAGCGGCTATCTTCTCGGTCGGCATCGATTGCATCGCATCAAATGCCTGTACCGCCGCATCCAATGCCGCATCCAGGTCGGACCAATCACTTTTCGGATACTGCGCTTCCAGCGTTTCCCCCGTAGCGGGATTTTCCGCTTGAAACGAATCAAACGTTTGGGCCTGCCGCCATTCTCCCCCGATCAAAACCGGTGTTAACCTACCTGCTTCCATCATGTAACCTTTCTTTTCTGCCTAACCCCCATTCGCAACAACCGCGCAGCATTGCTAGCGATCACGCAAAGGGGCACAGCGATTCACAGCCTTTGGATGCTCGTCTGCCTACATCCCACACGAGCCCGACTACGGTAGCATAGCCGCTGCACGGAAACAAACCCGTTATTCCATGCTACGTTGCGCCGGATCCCCCCAAGGACTTTTGCACCTGACTGCCTGCCCGCACAAAAACCGGGATGTGCTCCAAGGGCGCTTCCACCTCGACCCACTCACCCCCTGAATGCGTCGTGCCGCTCCAGGCTTCCCGCCAGGAAAGGCCCTTCGGCAGATACACGCGCCTCTGGCGCTGCCCCGCCTCTACCACCGGTGCCACCAATACATCCGGACCGAACAGATAGGCATCCTCTATGTCCCAGCAAACCGCATCTTGCGGGAAATCCACAAACAAGGGCCGCATGGGGGGGACACCTGTTTGAGTTGCCACCTCCATCTGCGCCATAATGTAAGGCTTTAAGCGCTCCCGTAGCCGGATCTGCTCGCTGAGAATGTCACAAACCTCTTCCCCATATGACCATACCTCATTGGGTACATTGGGGTGATTGGGATCTGCTTTCCCAGGATCCTCTGCGGGTTTGGTTGCCTGTTTTCGAACACCATGCAACCGCATGATCGGGCAGAACACGCCATACTGGAACCAACGAATCAAGAGCTCATGGAAAGCAGGATCGTCAATATCGCCCCCATGAAAACCACCAATATCGGTTGTCCAGTACGGGATCCCGCTCAGCCCGATATTCAGGCCACCCGCAATTTGCCGGCGGAGCGAATCGAAGGTTGAGGGGATATCGGCCGACCAGACGGCCGAACCAAAGCGCTGGCTCCCAACCCAGGCGGAGCGCCCCAGTGTGAGGGGGGCCGTCTCCCCTTCCGCGATAAGCCCTTCATAAAAGGCCTGCTGATGGCAACGCGGATACAGTCCCGCAACTTCACGGCCATTCCCGAGATAGAACCGCGTGTTGTCGAATTCCAACGGAATCAGTTCCGGCTCCATCGTATCGAGCCAGAACAGGCGAATGCCATGCTCGACATAGCCCTTCCGGATCTGTTCCCACAGGAACGTCCGTGCTTCCGGGTGCGTAGCATCATAAAACGATTGCACACTGGCACCGTTCTGCAGCGGCATCCCCCGCTCATTGCGCAGGAGCAAGCCTTGCTCTTGCATCTGGGAAAAGTTTGCACAGGACCAATCCACGGTAGGCCAAACCGAAACCATGCACGCCATACCCATTTGCTTGAGTTCACGTACCATCGCCGATGGATCAGGCCAGCAGGTCGGATCGAAAGACCAGTCCCCCATTTTTGACCAATGATGAAAATCGATGACCATGACAGAGACAGGCAACTTCCGGCGGTGGTATTCGCGGGCAACCTCAAGCAGTTCTTTCTGCGTCTTGTAGCGCAACTTGCACTGCCAGAAGCCTGCCGCCCACTCGGGGAACGCACTGGGGAACCCTGTCACCTCCGCGTAGCGCTGTAGCAGCTCAGCCGGGCTATCTTCCTGCACAACATAATAATCCAGTTGGTGGGCGGCATCGGCAACCCAGCGCGTGTCATTACGCCCCAGCTCCACGCGTCCCAACCCCGGATGATTCCACAAAAAACCATATCCCTTGTTCGATACCATGAACGGTATGGATACTTCCGTGTTCCGATGCATCAAGTCCAGCGCACAACCTTTCTGGTTGAGAAAGCCGTGCTGGCGTTGCCCCAACCCGTACAGCTTTTCGGCCTCATCAGCCAAGAATCGCTGTGCAATCCGCCAAGTGGCCCCCTCCGGCGCAAAGGTTCGGGCATAATGCTCCGAAGTCCCCTTGAGCGGCTCCTGTAGCAGGACCCGTCCATCTGCCGTGCGCGTAAAGGTCAGTCGACCTTGTATCCGATCCAACGTCACCGTCAACGAGCCATGCACCAGCTTCGCCCCCCCTGACGGGAAGGTAACATCTGCTTCTCCGGCGGCTGGCGGTTCTGCCAACAGCCCCTGCGGCACATCCCGAAAATCGGCATTTCGCGTCACCCGTACCCGGACGCCATTATGCCCCCAGGGTATCACCCATACCTGCTCATGCCGTCGCTGCCATAAAAATCCGCCATCACACGCTACGCTGAACTCTTTCACATTTCCTCCCCTTCGACTGCCGTTGCCGGCTCCGTCTCCTGTTCACGTTCTTCCACAAAGATATATACGGTTCCATGCGTATCCATGGCCGGTCGCAGAAAGGCCAGCAACGACCCATACCGCATGTCAGGATCCGCCGAAACCAACAGCACCTTGGGGGCGGCGGACTTGCCTGCCGCTTCGCGCTGCTGCGCATGTATATCGAGCCGTTCCCGCACATCCGCAGGCGTTGCCACCGCATGCTGATGGACGTCAAAGCGCGGTCGCAGGGCATCCTCTTCCCAAATCTCTTCGTGCCAGACCATGTCCCCAGCCACGCCATCGTCGCCAGACCGCAAGTATAACTCCCACGGCTGGCTCGGTCGCTTCTCGCGTTCCGCCCAGGATGGATCCGGCAAAAAGGCGCGATAGTATAGCTGCCCCTCGGGCGGCGGCTCCACCTGAATCATACCCATCATCTCCAGCACCGCAAGCTGCCGACAAACCTCCGAGGCGGTTGCCAAGGGCACTTCCTTGCCCATATCCAATTGGAGATACCGCGCCACCCGATCCTCCTTTGCATCGAAAAACGGCTGCATCACGGCCGCAAAGGCAGTCTGCCCCTCATCCAGCGGTTCACCCTTCTCATGTAGCTGGTACAGCAGATTCGTTCCCGTCGTAGCGGTGATGGCCAGGCGCAACTTCCGCGGCGGCGGGCGCCCCTGCTCTTCAGCCGGCTCCATCATGATGGAAACAAGTTCCCCGCCAGGCAGGGTTTCTTCCGGATTCACAATCTGGTTGCCAAACGCTTCTCCCTGGCTCACCTGGCGTGGCACATCCAGTACGGCACCTGGCTGGTTAAAGATCGAAGCTACCGAGCGCGGGTCATATTCGTCTGCCACATAGATCATATCGCCATCTGGCCCCTGCGTGCGAATGGAGCCCGTAAACACGTACCCATCTTCCGGCAAGGTATCTTCCGCCTCCACATCCCATACCAGACGCTCAATCGGGAATGTTTCTTCGCTGCCTTCGGGCTGGACCTCCAGTAGCACACGATCCCCCGTTGGAAAAAAACGCAGCGCCTGCGGGTTGTACGGGTCCCCGGGCTGCAAGCCAATAAATTCCAGTGCCTCGTGCACATGACTGGGTTTGGCATACGACCACAGCAACGCTTCATAACCGTGACTACTACCAGTATCAATCAACAGGAACTCAATCGCCTCGGAAGGGGAAAGCCCTGTACTCTCGGCACGGACTTCCACCCGGCGATCCGAACGATCCGCAACCAACCCCGGCAACAATAGAACGTCTGGGTTCTCGCCGTATTGCTTCTGGTTCTGCTCATCCCACGCGCGCACGTCCTCCTCGCGGGACGGACGCGGACCGTAGATTTCCTCTTCTTCCATGGCCCGGACCGCACCCACTGCCAGCAGTACCACACCCAAAGAAACACCTATGTACTTCATCATATCATCACCCTTCCTGTCTAGGTATGTAAACCCTCTGCCGGTTGTTTCTCCCGGAAGGGCTTTGTCTCCGTATCCCTTTACCATGGCCCGCGGCAGGGTATGCCGTGCTAGGCCAATTTCAGGCGCGGCAGCAGCCGTATCTGCCGCCGGTAGTCCTTACCCCGTTGCACATCTATCAAATACCCGCGGTCGGCACGCCGCACACCAAGCTTCAGGGCCGAACGACCCGGATGAAGCGCAGTAACATGCAGATTGTCCGGGGCCGATTCCTTGCCCATCCAACGAAAGATCGTTGTCCGAGGCACCTGCGGTTGCGACGGCATGCCAAGAGACGTCTGCAACATGCCGCCCCCGAGCGACGCAAAACGCATCTGCATGCGTTCTTTCCCTGCCGTCAGCGCAACACCATGGCGCTGGCAGCGACTCTCCGCCGATGTATGAAAACGCGACTCCAGCCAGTGGCGCTCCACCTCCCTTGCTGCCAGAACCTGGTCCACAACCAGCCAATAGCTGTTTTCCACCTGCAACACGAGACGCCCGATAAAGACATCCTTCCAGCGCGGCAGGATCGTCCCCGTTGCGTCAATCCGCACCCCAAGCAGGCCATCCCCGCGAACGGCCTCGGTCTTCTTGCAGCTCACATTCTCCGCACAGCCCAGTCCATCCACAAAAATCGTACTCTTGGATGCGCTACTACGGCCATACAGATCAGAGCCACGCCTGGTAAAGGTACTGGGCATATACCCGCCGTCCTGCTGATCCGTAATCATGAGCGCTCCCTGGACCCGGCAGCGGATGCTAAGCAGGTCAATCATGCCATGACCGGCAACCTCGCTGGACCCGCCCCGTACGGCCATCCGCAGACGGGGCATGGCACTATCATCCGCCAATGCCGCCCAACCCATGTTACGGTAGATGCGAACTACCGGATCCGGTTGCTTCGCATGTTGGGCACGCAGCCGCTGGATTTGCGCCTCCGTTGGAAGGGCATCGGCGGCATACAGCAGCCCACCATTTTCGCCACGCCGTCGCTTCTGTGGCTTGCGGGGCAACGGCTGATCCCCCGACAAATACAGCGAGGCATGCAAGGCCGCCTCCGGTACCTTCAAGCGCTTTGCCAGAAGAAAAAAGAAAGCCGTGGGCCCCCAGCCATCATTGTCCCCGAAGCTGATTCCCGTAAAATCCAGCGGGAACAGCAGGGACTTCTTAAGCTGGCGAATCTTCAAGGCCGGGTGACGTTTGCCGAGCGCATGTTCCGAGCTCAGTACGTAGCGCATCGCATAATTCATCCCGTAATTCCAGTATCCGGTTCCTTCCGGACAACCACCATCATTCTCGACATACGACTGGAAATACGGGGCGAGCGATTGCTCCACAAACGGCAGCAGTTTCCGGGCTTCCGGCTTTTCGTCGCACACCGCCAATGCCAGTATGCCCATCCCGCCAGCGCATACGCCATTCCAATTCGACCAGGCCTTGTTGGCCCACCACGGCGGATGCTCCAGACAACGCAGCGCTGCCCGCAACAAGAACCGATCCAGCACCGCAAAGAAAACCTTGCGCTCGTCTTCGGTCATGTCTGCATGAAAGATATCGTACAGGAATCCAACCGTTGCCGACAATTCCCCGTAGCTCAAGCAGAAGGGCAAAATCACATCCTCCGGGGTGGCACGGTTCGCCTCGCAACTGATTTGCTTCCATTGCGCCAATGCGGCCAAGTTGCGCAGCGCCGCCTTGCGGTACCGCATGTCTCCCGACAGGGACCAGGCCGCCGCCAGACACTGCAAGCGCTGGTCAATCTGGCGCGTAAAGGGCTGATAGGTTGCTGCTAGTGCCTGCGACTCCCGGATCGGAGCGCTACGCACCAGCCGATCCGCCTCCTGCAGCGCCCGCCCCGCCAGATCCTGCAAATACGGACTATGAAGCTTTTGCGACAAATGTTCTACCACATCGGTCGGCACATATAACCGCGGATGCTGCTGCTTTTCTACCTTGTTCATCCTTTTACTCCTACCTTCACCGCACAACGATTCCGAAACACCACCTGTTTCAGGTGTTCCGATGTGCACAATAGGGAATACTAGCAGCCCTGCAGCCTACCGAACAAGTGCATTCGTGCCTAATGATGAGAAGCAGCATATCAGAGCGGAAACGCGGAAGGCTGTTTCATCACGGCCTCGATTTCATCGATCTCGAATGGGGCGTCCCCCGTCAGGCGCTCACAGCCATCAGCCGTCACAACAATCGTATCCTCGACCCGGATATACTGATCCACATCCCGGCACCAGATCATGGGATCCAGCGCACAGACAAATCCCTCTCGCAGGGGCTCGGTTTTCCAATTGCGGTCCATGGCGTCATGCACGCTGAGGCCAACACCATGATTCAGATAACGGACCCCCGCCTCGATCATCTGCTCTAATCGTGGACGCATGTCCGCAAACGGGGCATTCTCCCCCTCGCAGAGCTTCCGCATACGGCGTGCAGCCTCCGCATAGATATCGGGGGCACACACACCGGGACGCACAAGCGCAAGCAAGGTCTTATGATACGCCACAATGAACCCGTACATCCGACGATGCCAGGGACTGAACACCCCATTTACCGGCCATAAGCGCGCAATATCGCTGCTGTAATGCCGCAGATCCGGACCACAATCCATCAGTACGATCTCGTCCTCGCCCAGCAAGGCATTATTGAAGTGGTAATGTCCATCCATCGTGCGGGTTCCCCCGGCCACGATTACCCCGTACCCTGATCCACAATGCCCCTCGGCTCGAAAGATATACTCCGCAATCGCCTGCAACCGATTCTCGCACAGCCCCGGGCGTGTAGCCTTCATCGATTCGATCATGACCCGGGCCGACAACTGCCCCGCCTGGCGCATGACCGCAATCTCCGCCGGGCTCTTGATCGTTCGCATCGGGTTAATCAGCGGGCAGGCATCCTCGATGGTCATTGCAGGGTACCGCTCCTGCAACAACTGTATCAGCCGCTTGTGGCGCGGCTGCACCTGATCCCATTCATCCGCGGCCCGCGTATTGGCACACGTGTTGGCCCCGAACTTGGTTGCACCGCCTCCCTCCACTTCCGCGTGCGGCATATAGGTGCAGCGCACTGCCGTTAATGCTTCCCCCAATTGCGCCAGATCGCACACAGCATCAAACAATAGCCTCGAGCACAACAAGTCCGCATCCTCAAACCCCAAGCGACTGGAGGGCTCCCCATCCATCGTATCACGGGATGGCAGGAACAGCGTACTGCGCCCTGTACCGCCCTCGATCAGGACAAACGCATGACAGCGAGTCAAACCACTGAAATAGTAAAAGTTGGCATCTTCCACCACCCGATCTTCCGGCACGGGCGGGGCTGACGGCAACAACACATGGGCATCCGGCCCGACTGCAGACGCAAGGCGCGCTCGCCGCTCCTGTAACTCTTCCCCCGAAAAATCCGGCGTGATACGTAAATCCCGTCCGCTTAGCCCGATCACTTTCTCCACTGGCAGCATATACATACCCCCCTTCCTCGTCTGGTGTCCCCGGAACAATACCCCACTACTGCCTGATCGCAAAGCAAGGCCGGTGCTACTTCCGATCCGAGATTGTGCCCGTATCAATGTTCAACTCGGACTTCAACTTGATATCGGTGATCTTTCCATCCACGAGATACACCACCCGGTCCGACGCTGCCAGCATTTTGTGGTCATGCGTCGCACTGATAATGGTCTTGCCCGCTTCGCGTTTGAAGCGGTCAAGCATCATGATAATCTCTTCCCCCGTCTTCAAGTCCAGATTGCCCGTGGGCTCGTCCGCCAGGATAATGTCCGGATCGTTGGCCATCGCACGCGCGATCGCTACCCGTTGCTGCTGTCCACCCGACAACTGCTCGGGGCGGTGATCATACCGTGCCCCCAGACCCACCATATCCAGCAACATACGCGCCCGTTTTGAGGCAACATCATCCTCTTCCCCCGCAAACGTCATCGGCAACATTACATTCTGCTCTGCCGTCATCACCTGGATCAGATTAAACGTCTGGAAAATAAATCCGACCTTGTGACAGCGAAGATACGCGATCTGGCGCGAATCCATCTGGCGCACATCGAATCCATCCATCAGGACCGCGCCTTCCGTTGGACGATCCAGCCCGCCAATCATGTTAAACAACGTACTTTTGCCAGAACCCGAGGGCCCCATGATGCTAAGATACTCCCCTCGCTTGATGTCCAAGTCAACGCCGGCCAGGGCCCAGACCTCCTCTTCCCCCATCATATAGCGCCGCTTCACGCCCTTGGCTGATACAATCGTGTTGCTATCGGACATTGGTTTGTCCCTCCTGAATGTCAAGCTCATCGCGAGCCACATATCGCTCTATCATTCCATCTGTCAACCAGGCGATCCGGTCAGACACCGACAACATCTTGTAATCATGCGTGGCGCTGATCACCGTCACCCCTTCGTTTTTATTGATCTCCCGCAGCAGATCAATGATCTGACGCCCCGTGTGGCTGTCCAGATTCCCGGTCGGTTCATCCGCCAGGACAATGGCCGGATTATTCGCAAGTGCACGCGCTACCGCCACCCGCTGCTGCTGGCCCCCGGACATTTGCACCGGCTTATGCAGAATGCGTTCACCCAGCCCCACCTTCTTGAGCAGTGCCACAGCCCGGTCCTGCGCCTCGGTCTGGGCCACATCGGCAAACAGCATCGGCAACATCACGTTGTCCAGGGCTGTCGCCACCGGAATCAGATTGAACGTCTGGAAGATGTATCCGATCTTGTGGCAACGCAACCAAGCTAGCTCGAAGGTATTCAGCGCCGCTATATCCACCTCATCAATAAAGACCTTGCCCGCATTCGGTTTATCCAGACCTCCAATGGCATTAAACAAGGTGCTTTTCCCGGAACCCGAAGGCCCCATGATGGCCACATACTCGCCGCGTTGCACCTTGAAGTTTACCCCCTTCAGGGCATGCACGGTTTCATCGCCCATCTTGAAGGTACGCCGCACCCCCAATGCCCGCACAATATTCGTGGCCATGAAGGACGCATTCTCATTCCCTTCGCGGGGAATGGCCACTTCCGCCCCGCCCGTCTGCTCTACTTCTTTTTCACTCACCGGTGCCTCCCATTACACTTCTGTCCGCATCGCATCCACAGGCTCCATCTTGGCCGCACGCCATGCCGGATATAATGCACCGCACACACTCAAAAACACGCCGGCCAGAAACGAGATGACCATGATCCTTAGCAGCGACAGCAGCGGGATCAAGGTCCAGACCTCCTGCCCGAAACGGCCCCACCCTTCCAGATAGGCCAGAAATACGCCCAGCAGCAAACCCAGAACCGTGCCCACCAAGCCCTGGAAGAGACTCTCCAGCAGATACAGCTTCACAATAAAGGAATCGAGCCCACCCAGGCATTTCATCGTCCCGATTTCACGGAAACGTTCGGTCACGCTGATCAACATCGCATTGACAATCCCCACAAAGCTGATCAGCATTGCAATGGCCAGCATCCAGGTCGTCTGCGCCTGCTGCTCCGGACTCAGCATCTGCTCCAAAAGCCCCTCCCGCGCCAACTCCTGCAGCAGCGACTCCGATACCCGATCCCCAATGTGCGAAACCATCTCGTTCGAGCAACTGATATACGTCAGAAACGTCAGCGCCAGCGCAATACAGCAGGTCACCAGAAAGGTCTTTAACAACCGCACCCGCAGCCCGCGCCACGCCACTTGCAGCACCTTGCGGTAGGGTAATACAACAATTTTTTGCATTTCAGCCATAACAATTACTTCTCCATATCCATCACCACTAACCCTTTAGTCATCAGCGTTTGCATAAATTTTGTGACGGCTATCTCTGCCTCCGGAACACTCAGATGCTGATCGCGGGCAAAACGCTTGATCATCGCCTGCACCGTTCGTTTCCCATTACAACCTTCATACACATACCGCCCATAGGCATCCAGCCCAAATGTCCGTTCCGCCGTTTCAGCGGCCCCCAGCCAACGCTGCCAGCGCGGACGCAAAAACCGGATCGTCACTAACAGTTTCTCTTGCTTTTCCTCCGTCCGCACCGGTGGAACCGGAAAGGGCCGTCCACGTAACGCCGCCCGGCGTGCCGCCGGGCTTGCCACATGCCTTTTTTTCCTACCAGCCATCCTGCTCCTTTGCTCCCTATCCCGCCACCTACGCGCTTACATCTGCGGGGCAGCCGGGAATCGATTCATTCCATCAATCAACGTGCAACACATGCTCTCCTGCGCCTGCCCACGGGCGGCATGTTCGGCAATCAACAAACGGTTCCGTTGCTGGTCGTGCACCCCCAGTGCCGCCGTACTGCGGGGCGCATACCATCCCAACGGTGCCGGAATCCGTTTCCAACCGCGTCGTACCATACCGGACAAATCGGGCTTGCCAGGATGACGCCACGTCCGTGCCTGCATCGAGCGCGGACGCAACCGGCGATGCTCCTTAAAGGGTGCCACATTCAACCATTTTTCCCACGAACGCCGCTTCAAAGCCAGATCCCCCGGATAGACCTGTCGGACCAGCAAGGTCTCCTGCCTCCCTTTGGCAAACAGCAATGCCACATCGCCAGCAAACAGGTGGCGTTGCATCAGCTCGAATCCGGCTGGAACCGTAAATTGCACCTCGTACATCGACCATAGTCGCTGCGTGTCCAAAGGGGTCGCCCGCAGCGTCGGCAAGATCGATGTAACCACGATCCGCCGGATCTCTTTGTCCAAAACCCCGTTCAGGGTAATGCCGAGCAGCAGATCTGCCTTCTCGGAATAGCCATACCAGTAGGTCGTCTCCTTGCCTTCTTCCGTCTGTAGATCACGCGCCCATCCCACCGCGGTAAAATGCTCGGCGGCCGGTGGGTTCGGCTGCGGATGCGCTCCGTGCTGCCCTAACCGGGAACGAACCCACTCGCACCCATCCGTGATCCGCGCGTTCTGCGGACGCGCCCATTTTACGCTGAAAATCGCAACATCGTGGTTACCCACAATCATCTGGCCCTTGTCGGTCGTCCCCAGCAATTTCAACGGTTGCCAGCTTTCCGGCATCCAAAACTGCCACCCCGCCCAGGCCAGTAAAGAAAAGGCATTCTCTCCCGCCTCGGAAACAGCCGGCTGTCCGGTCTGCTGCACCTCTTCCGGGTATGGTTCCTGTCCTATCATCTCTGTCGTCTCATTTCGGCTGTCTACCCTCTTGCCTCAGGCTGTATCGGCGTTCCGGCGGCATCACCCACAACGCCTACAAGCACAGTACCGATGGGGTGCTGCCCTTACCCTTATAGCGGCAACACCACATTTACGCTCTTCATCATAAAGACGACCCCCAGCGCCAGCATCGAGATAAGCCCTACGCCAGCCCCGAAACCTGCGGCAAACACAATACGATACTGGGGCCATCGATCACCAAACCATTTGCGGCACCCGTAGCGGCCCAGCAAAGCCCCGATAATCGTGGGGATAATGGAATGCGGCAAGGACTGGTCGAGCCCACGCACCACACCATAGACCAGGAACACCGGCAAATTGAAGTGGGCCAGAACCGCATAGAGGCACAATGCCCCCCCGAGACCGGCCCCGATATAATCAAGCCGGAATGCTTCCTGGAACGGACTCACACCTGCATCCGGCAAGGTCGACGTAGCTATCAGGCCCTGCTGATAGGCCTGCAGCTCCCAGAATTCATTTGCATACGGAAACATCTCGCTCGGAACCGGTCCCATCGACCAGATAAACTGCGCAAACAAGAGCGTACTGATAATCATCAGGGGGTAGGTAATCGCTTCCGCCTTGATCAACGCCGTGAATTTGGTGCCCGTTAATTCCATCGTCCGGAATTCGAGCACCTGCTGCGCATGATTATGCAGGGGAATCGGCGCGTACCAGATGGCCGCACCTTTATACCCGGACAACATGAAGGTTGCTTCCCGGACAAATGGGATCTGGAGCTGCATCCCGACCAAGCCCTCCATGCGTGCCGACATGTAACTCACAAAGGGCGTCCACACAAATCCATAGAACATCAGCAACCACAACGGGAACGGATCCCCCGCAAGCGGCCCCGACTTGTGATTGATCAGGTAGTAGGCAATCGAGATATACGAGATCGTCGATACAATATAAATGATCACGCCCAGCCAGATCGGGATATCCCCGCGCTCGGGGTTACGGTGCAGCAACCGCTTCCACTCCACCTTGGTCGCCCCCACATCATCCGCTTCCTCCTTGCGCTTCTTCAGCTTCGAGTACATATGCAGGAACCCGATAACGGCCACCGCAAACATCAACCCCAACCCGAAACTGAAATAAAAGTCAAAGTGATTGGCACGCACTACCTCCATGGCATTAAGGCCGGGTTCCCAGCTCGTAAGAACGCCATAGTGATACAGGATCGGGTTGGCAATCATCGTGAATAGCACCCCGAAGAGACTACCCATGATCGCCATGAAGGGCATCACCATACCCGTGACCATGAGGCCCAGATCAAAGGACATCATAATCGGCATCGCCGGCAACACCCCCTCCGTATAGTGCGTTAAATCGGCAAAAGGTATAGGGATAATTCGCATCGGTCGCCCGAAGGCAGCCGCCGTGATACTCGGTAAACCAATGTAGATGGCACCAAAGAAAATGCCGAGCGCACCGCCCATCGAGAAAACCTTGGTGCGCCAGGTTTCGCGCTCGTTCGAGGAATCCGCCAGTGCCGTCATACCGGCGGCACCCACTGGCGCCAGCGGGAACGGCAATTCCTCGACATCGGCGGTCAACCGGTACATGATGTATCCCAACCCGAAGTTGTCTACCCGCGTCAGGAACATCATCAAGGCCCCAATACCAACGGGCCACATCCACTCCCACATGAAGAAACTACGCTCGGCCAGCACCGCCGGATCCGTTGGCACATACCACGACGGGAGGAACTCCGTCAGTCCCATCTTGCGAATTTCCTCGCTTTGCGCAAAAAACTGGCGCCAGAGCCAGCCCCGCCCCCCCGCAGCCATGGCCGCGCCGCTCATGTAGAACAGGATGAAAATCTGTGGCCGCTTGAGCTTCACCAGCGCCCGCCGCGCAATTTCAACGTATAGCAGTACGGTAACCCATTTGGCTGCACCACCCATATGCAGCCCTGCAACCAGATTCATGTACACATTCGCCGGTGCCATGATCAGGCCCACAAACAGCCCCATCAGTACTGTGCCCCAACTGATCCCCTCCTCAAACGTATCGGGAGCCGTCATCAGGTTTCGAAATTCCTGGAATTCTTTGTCTTCGCGCATGTTTCAGCTTTCCCTGTTCCGGTTTATTCCTCTTAACAGCAACGTGTCCGTGCCCATCCCCTACGCAGGTGGCCTGTCCTCGGTAACATGTTTTTCCAGCGTTTCCGCCTCCTCTAGATATGCGAGGATTCGATCAGCACTCAGCTTCCGCCAGCCCAGCAATTGACGCCGCACATCGCTGAAAAAGGGCTTATTCAACCGCCACCAGACCTTTTCAGCACCCGCCTCATGCACAATTTCGGCCGATATCGAGCAGGTTTCGTCCTCCGGTAGATTCACCAGAATCCGTAACTTTTGCCGCACGCCCATATCGTAGGGTTCGAGCCAGAGTCGTGCCTCCAACGCCGCAACCGATCCCTTCGTTCCCGGCGGGAGGACCTGGATCTGATCCACATCGAATCCGCCCAGAACCCCATCCCGGTGTGCATCCAGATACTCACACAGGAATGCAATCAGTCCAGGCGCTGCCTGCTCATTCACCGTGAAGGGCAGCATATCGCGGATCACCCCGTCTTCCGGCGTCGGCACCTTCCAGTCCATCTCCGTCGATGGTGCCGCAATGCGTCCCGCCACAACGGCTGGCACGATGGCCGACAATACCACAACCCCCTGCACCAGCAGCATCGTTTTGATGACAGCCGTACCAGAGTAGTTCAGCGTAATGCCTGTCATGAAATCAAAATGGGAAAGTACGGTAGCGGTTGCTTGCCCCGCGATATAGCCGAATACCGCCCCCATCAGGCCATAAGTAAGTGCTTCCGCCACAAAGAGAACCCCGACATGCGTGGGCGCCAGGCCCAGACTGGTGTAGACATAGATTTCCTTCTTCCGCTCACTGACCGAGTTCAGCATTGTCGTAAAGATAATCAAGGCGGCAATCACGAGCGGGATAGCAAGATTCTTCGGTGGAATCGCCACCAGGGGCGTTGCGACCACCACGCTAACCCCGCCGTCCTTGTTGGTGTAATACGCCGGGTACACGATCGTCTTCATCAACTCGTTCGCAACGGCGACGGCTTGGTCGGTATCCGCGCAGGCGATGCCGATGCTGCGTAGGGTCCCACCAAATTCCCGCGTTACTGCAGTCGGCAGAATGATCAACGAGCGGGCCGGCGTGAAGATTTCGGACTCATCGCCGGTGGGCTGCATCGCTGCTGCCGAGGAGGTTTCCTGCTCGATTACATCCTGCGAATCCCGGTTGATCCAGTCCTGCGCCTGCTGCGTATAATCATACGGTGTGATACGCTGACCATCGAGAAGGCGAATATCATCTTCGAGCACCAATGGGTCAAACACACCGCGTACAACGAACGCTACCCCCCGCAGAACAATCGTATCGCCCGCTTGCACCTCCATCGCTTCCGCAACGACATCCGGCAGATAACAGCCCCCGTCCGCAGCAAACTGCTCCCAGTTCGGCAATACACGATCGATCCCGCTTAACGCATCTTCCACGGGCGGAACCCCCAACGCGCCCTGCACCGGAAGCTGTTCACCCGTTTGCGGATTCAATAGATGCAACCGATAGGTGATCTCCCCCAGACCCCCTCCCAGCCAGGCGCGTTCCCCCACTTTCACATCATAATGTCCCAGTAGGTTGTGCACGGCTGCCGCCGCATGCCAGTTCAATTCCCCGAAAGTCGGACGCCGGATCAGTACCGACGCGTTGGGTGCTGTCACCCCCTCCAGCTTGAAATCCTTCTTGTCGATATAACTGCTCGCCGAGGAAAAACACAACAGCGCAAACGTCACGAGCACAATGGTCGAGCCAGTCAGGAACGTGCGGACCTTGCGCTTACGCATGTTCGCAATCCCTAGAAACACTGCACTGCCCAGGACGCCACCGCGCCCCATGTTCGCCCCGCTACCCTCCGCCAGCGAACTCTGGAACTCCTGCACGGACGCCTTGAAGCGCTTGAGTACCATACTGATCACCACCAGACTCATCGCCAGGATGGCAAAGGACATCACGATCACCAGCGGCTGCGCACTGATCCGGAAAGCCGGATGGAAACTCCACAGCAACGCCGTCATCCCCGCGAAGATCGCCAAGGCACCAATGATCTGCCGCCCGACATGGGCCGCCGCAAACAGCAATCGCTCCATCGCAATCGAGAACGGCACCAGCATCAGCATCAGGAATATGGCGCCCCGCGAAATGTCCATGCCCATCTCCTTGACGGCCTGATACGCCCGGATCTCGTTCGCCAGCGCCTTGGATGCGGCCCGCTTCAACCCGGCCCCGTCATCAGCCTCCCGATAGCCGTCTGCTACCTCCAACTCGGTGCGGGTCGCCTTCCGGATTTCATCAATCTTGCCACTTTCGATTCCCGCTGATCGGTAGTCCGTCAACCGCCATTCATTCAGCGTGTACAAATCGCGTGCCGCAATATATTCCGGAATCGTCTCCAGGGTCTCCTCCACCGCAAAACCTCGCTGGAAGGTACCACGCAGATCAAGACCGAGCTCGCGACCGTTCTCCAAGGCATTGAGCAACGCCATCCGGATACGTGTAGCGCCTGCGCGCAGAATGATCTGCCAGCGAATATCAGGTTCGACCAGCCCCCACATCTGGCCATGCTCATCCATACTGAAGGTGGCTTGCTTCGGACTGCCCCCCCGGAGCGCATCCAGCAGGGATGCCTCCTGCAGCGGCTCCAGGAACCGTACATCAAAAAAGGACGGTCCGTTCAGTTCTGTCGAACCGAAGGTAACCACCCGCGGAAGCTGATCACCGGGTTTATTCCCCAGGTTGAACGTGGTAGTCAGCCGGGTACTGACCATGGATTCGGTCGTGGACAGGGACTCCACCAGATTGCCCCATTCATCCACCAGGACTGCCACTAGATCGAACGACTGGACGTAGCGGTTTATCTTCGCCGGCATCAACGGAATACGCAGGGCCCCATCAGCATCGGTCCAGCCAAAGTTATGCCGGCGAATGCCATCCATGCTTTGAGAGCTCCCACCCCCGACAAAGGTGCAGAGAAACCCCGGGCGCGGTACCCGCGGCACCGTCTCACCCGCCGACACGGCCACGACCCGCCCCATCCCGTGCCGCCAATTCGCCGTGGATTCCCCTACCGGGCGCACGTCCGGCTCGTAGTCGTCACTCGTGAACAACCATTGCAGAAAGGCCAATGATGGGGCCAGTTGCGGTGTGATTCGCGCCCAATCCAGTCGGTCAAATGTATCCAGTGGCGAATCCGGACGCAGGCGATCTGCATCATCCGTCAACCACGTAATGCCCTGCAATCCGAAACTGAATACACTCGACGTCACCAAGGGGCGAGCCCCAATCCATCCCCCGCCGCTCGGACGGCCCGAAAGAGCCGGCAGGTTCACGGAACGGCGCATGTCGGACCCCTCCGGCCATATATCGCCCCGGCGAACCGCAAAGCGTAGCGCACGCTCCAGGCGTCGGTCGGTTCCTGGGATTCGGTTCATCGGGCACTCGAGTCCCGGCCCGACCATCAAACCACAGTCTGACAGATCCAACCCCACCACCAGCGCGGTGGCCGAGGTAAGCTCTGGATCCCCTTCCACCCCGAAATACGTCACGATCTGGCGTCGAATTGCATCCATAGGGGTAAAGAAGTTCAATCGATCCAGTTGCTCCGCATGCTGCTGCTCAATGCGATCCGCCATGCGGTTCCAGAGCATACGGGCAACCGGCACATCCTGCTCCTGCAGGGAACTCCCGTCCCGATAGACGGTTTCCAATACCCGATTCCGGATGCGAATCGGGTCGGTATAGATAGCCAGCATCTGCGCCGCATACTGCTTGCCCACCTCAAAGGCATCCCAGGCATCCGCCAGTACGTCTCCCGTCGGTTGCGCTACTTCCTCCTCTACCATCCGCAGCCGCTGCTCCTCCACAAACGCGGCCGCAGCCTCCAGCGTCACATGGTCTTCCTCTGTAAGCTCCTGGGCATGATGCTCCAGCAACCACGTGCGCCCTTCTTCCAGAATCCCGAGGATCTCCTCCCGCGTCACGAGGGTATTCTCTTCCGCCCGGCGCTGGGATGCCAATCGCAATTCGCCCTGGAGCTGTTTGAGGCGCAGGACCTCCGGCCCTACCGCATCCTTGTAGAGACGGCGAATGTGTTTGGCGCGGCTCCGGTCATGCATGATGGCCAGCCCCGCATCGGCACTTTCAAATGACTGGAACTCTTCTAATGCCGCCTGATACGCCTCCAGACGCTCTTGCTCAATCTCCGTATATGCTTTGCGGGTTCGGCCATCTGGTGTTACCGATAGCATGGCGGCCATGTAACGCATGCCCAGATGGTTCAGGTGATACGCATCCAGAAAACCGAACAGCAGGGAACGGGAGGGATCGGCCGCCTCATCCCGCAGGAGGTTCAGTACCGTAGCGGCATCCAGTGCAATATCAGCACCCGGCGCCACCCCGTAGACCTTGCTCATCGAATCATATGGTGCCACCACCGCATACGGTTTGTCCCCTTGGGCACCCGAGCCCTTCACGCCTACATAGATGTTGCGCGCTTGCTTCTCCTGCCAACTGCCGCGACAGAGTATCCGCCCCTCCTTCAATGCGCCGGACCGTAGCGCATCCGCCAACGGCCCCTCCGGCACGTAGTACCGCGGCTTGTAGAGCGATTGCTTCCCGCTCATGAGGCTCCTGCCCGGTTCGTCCGATTCCAGCAGAATCACGGCAACCGCACCAAAATCAAATGCCCGGCGGTAGTTGCCATAGGCAGAAAGCTCCATCACGGCGATATTCCCGCGCAAGGACTGGGCCGGCATGTCGGCTAACTCGGCCTCCCCGATATACCGGAACCGACCACTAATCCCGTACCGGGGCGTTGTATTCAGACGGGCCACATCCGGCCAAATCGGATGGATCGTATGCTGCCCGGCCATCTCGCCACTGTCCAGTTCCAGATAGGTTTCTTCATACACCGGCACCACAACCGGGAACTCGTGCACCCAGACTTCCGTGCCGGGGATGGCCTTGACCTTCTCCAGCAGGGCATCCTGTACCGCACGGTGCTCCTCGGTGCCCACTTGCCGCGTCGCAAAGGAGGATAGCCATGCCGTATCTGCCTGTACACGCGCCGCAAACGAGTTTGTCTCGTCAGCCCTGGCAATCCCGGCTGAACCCAGCCCCAGCAGGATCACCGCCATCATTATGCTCGCTGTATGCCTGTCTCTCATCGTACGCCGCCTGCAAATGGTTTGTCTCGCACTCTTCTCTCCAATTTCGTCCGTTAGGGATACTGCATCAGGATGTAGCGTGGCACCGTCTCCGGGTCGGCCCCCGTCAGGAGCACGATGCCTACCGGCACCAACGTCCATGTAATGATGGCCAGCAACTCCCCGATGATGAGCCCCAGAAACAGCGGTCGCGCCTTGCGGTATACGCCGCCCCCGAACAAGCGCGTAATAAAGGTCTTGAGTAGCCACCCCAGGAATACGCTGAACCAAAGGAGACTGCCAATGGAGATGCGCGCCAGGATGATGCCGACCGGATGAATGGGCCAGGCCGGGAACCGCGAGCACAACCACAGCAACCCGGACCCCATCCCAACGCCAATCACCTGATGCATCCGCCCCGAATCCCAGAATTGGAAGTTCGTTCGATCTACACGCATCCACTCATTCATGGCCGTGGAGCTCATCTTTGCATTTGTGCTGACCGCAAAATTCTCATAATGCATAAAGATATGTACGGCCCCGCAGATCACAAATCCCATCAA
The DNA here is from genome assembly GCA_964598575.1 of uncultured Victivallales bacterium. Lineage (GTDB taxonomy): Bacteria > Verrucomicrobiota > Kiritimatiellia > UBA8416 > UBA8416 > T3Sed10-140. The sequence goes on from CAZRCN010000001.1 coordinate 48,296, forward strand.
CAGGACAACCAATCCCCCGAGCAACAAGCGCCGCTGATGCTTGGGCCCCGCTTCACGGTCGGCCCCCAATGCCAGCGTCGTCATGACGGAGACGCTCACAGCCGTTGCACGGGTGATCAAGGCATAAAAGACATTCGTAAAGAGCAGGATGGTGGGAGACAGCCACGTGAGCGGGAAAAAGCCCGTTATATGTGCAATAGACAACCGTCCCACCCATAAGCTGGGCAAACCGGTTTCCGCAATAATGCGCGCCATCAAGAGGGCAACCATGGCGCAACCGAGCATGGCCACCACACTCCACCAGAGCGGACACCCGGCCCAGTGCAACCAGAAGACAATGCCTGCACACCCCAGCACAAACATCCAGCCCGCAAACGAGTTGCGCCGGGCCTCGGCATCCGAGCCCGCTTTGCCAAACATCGCCTTGCCCACCTTGCACCAATGGGCACGCCCCAGAAACAAGACCCAGCCCACAATGGCCAGCAGCACCCCGAAGGATTGGTCACCCACCTGGCCTTCCTTAAACGCGGGAATATACGCTTTTCCCAACGTCAGGTACCACGAATAGCCAAAGACCCAGCCCCAGATCGAAATGGCATAACGGCTCGGGATAAAGTAGGCCACCCCTACCACCGAAAAGAAGATGACCTGCCAATTAAAGGCCTGCGGGGCATACCGCAGGATATTATCCGTATAATACTGCCGCATCTCCCAGCGCAGCGGAATCGACGGAAACGCCCCCGTAAACTCATGCAAGCCACGTAACAGGTGGATCCCGAACACGACCCCGCACCCAATCCAGAAGGCACGGCTATAGAAAATGCCCGGCAGGAGCCGCTTGTGTTCCGCATCGGTTTCATCCCCGATAAAGGCATGATATACATGTAGCAAGGGGAACGGCAGCCGCTCATTATGCCGCCACTGGGGATACACGACCCCGCCCAACCCGATCATCATTGCCCAGAGGGCTAGCAGCAACATCCCCCAGGAGGCCATCGGCACCAGCCAATCTCCCCACGGGATCCCTTCCCCCTCATATAACTCCTCCAAAAACTGGTCAGAAACCGGCGTTTGATACCGGACGACGTTACCTTCCTCATCCAGCGTTGGCACCGGATCCGGGAATAACGACTGCCGCAAATCCGTCTCTGCCGCAATCTGCGAGGTCGTCAGGTTGCTGTTCATGTCCCGGCTCATCTGGGCAACCATGCGCGGGAACATCCGCATCAACCCATTACTCGGAATAATCGCCGCAAACAACATCATCCCGGTTATCAGCGCAATTTGATGCCGATTGAGCATCCAGCGGCGGTTCCGCAACCCCAGCAGCGGATTCACCAGCAGGACCAGCAACATCAGGAAACCAACCACCACTTCAGGCAGGTAGTTGTCTGCCAGATACGTGTTTTTCAGGACAAAGTTGTTGTACGGAACCAGAACCCATGCCAGTACAGAACCAACCAGCCCCAGCAAGGCTGCAATCACAGCCCGCTTGGTAGATAACACTTCTCGCATAATGCTCCTCATCTACAATCCGGTCACGATCCTGTTTTCGCCCCAAACCGAACCGGAAAGGCATAACCAACTCGTACCCTGCACCATCCGTGCCACAATAAAAAGGCAAAATATCCGGTGCGCCGAGACAAGGCATCTTATCGAACCACCCCGCCAAAAGCAAGGCCACTGCCTCAAAAATGCCAAAATCAAAGAAAAAAGCCGCGCAGAGCCCTCATCGGGTCCCCGCGCGGCACACAACACATAGTCTACAGCCCGGGATCCACCCGTGTTGCCTGCCGCACGGCATCATACGAATTGTAGGCCGCCTTGAAGCGCTGATAGGCCTCGCGTGTCTCAAAAACCTGGCTGTCGCTCCATAGCACCCGCCAATCCCCATCCGCTTCCGGCCACAGGAATACCTGGCCCCAGATCAGCCGGTTGTTCGCATCAATGCCAGGATGCGCGTCTGTATCATCTCCGGATATCCGCAGAACCTGGTCAGCCGTCAACACGCCACCGGTTGCCGCATCCAGGTTATCGCGAATCCAGTCCGAGCGCGTCGCCATCGCCACAAAGCCACCGCTGCCGTTCATGCGCTGCGTGGCCCAGGCCAGCGAGACCTTGGCCGGAGATATACCGGCCTCTTTCGCTATGGCCTGAATCACCGGATCCATCATATCGGCCCGCTGCTCCTTGAAGGTGTCGCGGGCGGGACGGTTGGGAGACCCCAACGCCATGTATCCGGTACATACGATGCCTTCCGACTCGAAGTACGCCCGCAAATCCGTCTGCTGCATCAGCGGATGCATTTCCATCTGGTTTACCACCGGTCGATCCGACTGCGCCACGTCCCGCATGAGCAGCTTCATCGTCAGCTCAGTGTGATTCGAAGTACCGATATCCACCACCTTGCCAGCCTGCTTGAGTTTGACCAATTCCGCCCAAGTCTCCAGGAATTGCTCATGAATATAGGGCACTGCATCCGGATTGCGGTGCTCCCCACTGCATCCCGGCGTATGCACATTCGGCCACGGCCAGTGATTCAGATACAGATCAATCTTCTCTACCCCCAGCGCACGCAACGTTTCGTCACAGGCCGGAGCCACATCCTTCGGGGACATGTGCCCATTCCATAACTTGCCCGTAATGAACAGCTCATCTGCCGAAGCAATATACCCCTTCTGGATGGCACCGCGAATGGCTTCGCCCACCACATCCTCATTCTCATACGCCCGGGCCGTATCCAGATGACGCCACCCCAGCCGGATCGCCTCCATCGTGGCATCTTTCATGTAATCCTGTGCCCAGTCGGAATGAAACGTCCCGAAGGCACCTGCCGGCATGTCCACCCCGCTCGACAAGCGCAAGGATCGTACCTCCGACGGATCCAAAGGTTCTATGCTCGTATCAAAACATACTGGTTCTATTCGCGGTTGCTCTGCTTTCATCTCATCTCCTTTAACATATAAATCCAGATCCCTTTACAGATCGATCATGACTTTCATCGAACGCGCCCCTTCGCGGGCAATATAGCTGTAGGCCTCCGGAAACTGCTCGAACGAAAAATGTTTTGAAACCAGCGGCTCGGTACGGATGTCCCCGGCCGCCACCCACTGGACAGCCTCCACCCAGTCCTCATGCCGATACATCATCGAACCTTTTACATCCAGCTCGTGCTCACACACAACCGACATATCCACCACGGGTTTATCTTCGAATACCCCAACAATCAAGAGGGTTCCACCTTTGTTAACGCCGGCCACCAGAGACGTCAGGCTTGCCTCCACACCACTGACTTCGATCGCCAAGTCATACCCGTCAGGACCAAATACCCTGACCGCTGCATCTTCCAGCGGTTCCTTTGCGACATTGCAGGTATTGGTCATGCCCACTTGCCGGGCTACTTCCAGCCGGAAATCACTGACATCCGTAATCAGAACCTTGGCCGCCCCGCGGTTCCGGCATGCCTGGGCCACAAGATTCCCGATCGTACCCGCACCAGCAACCACCACATTCTTGCCCTGCATATCTCCGGCACGCCCCGTCGAATGCACTGCCACGGCCACCGGCTCGATAAACGCCCCTTGCTCCGGCGTGAAATCCGCCGGCAGTCGCACCAGCTTTTCCGCCTCTGTCACAAACAGATCCTGCCCGCAACCGGGGGCCTGGAAGCCGCGGACTTTCAGTTCCTCGCAAGCATTGTACTGGCCACGCCGACAAGCCGGGCAGGTACCGCACACTTCCTGCGGAGTCGCCGTCACCTTGTCTCCAACCGATATATCCGTCACACCGGAACCAACCGATTCCACAACACCCGCAAACTCGTGCCCCTGGATCAACGGATACGTCACAAATGGGTGCTTTCCCTTGAATACATGGATGTCCGAACCACATACCCCGATCCGCTCCACGCGAATCCGGACCTGACCATCGCCCACCACCGGCTCCGCAACATCCTGGAAAACAATCGTGCCCGGCTTCTCCATCACTGCTTGTCTCATATGCTTCCTCATCTCTCTTTCCCGTTCGCACGGCTTCGTATACATGCCAGGCGCATCGGCACACATGCCGATACACAGGATCAACAACGCGCGGTACCCTACCAGCTACAGCCCCGCATGTCGACCCGCAACCATTGTCCGTTGCAATTTACAGTTTCCTTTCCGGTCGTTTTGACCTACATTTACCCGGCATCGGAGAAAAACGTAAGGAGTAAGTACGACCAACACAAAGGAAACATCATGGACCAAGCACTACTCGAACGCATCTGCAACGCCCCCGGCATTCCCGGCTTCGAGGGAGACGCACAACAAGTGGCCCGCGAGGTTCTGTCTGCCTGCAGCGACGAAGTCAAACGCGATGCCCTTGGGAATGTCATTGCCTACAAGAAAGCCACCCGCACGCCCGAGAAGGGCACCTCACCGCTGCGCGTCATGATCGAAGCCCATGTCGACGAAATCGGTATGATGGTCAAGCACATCAACAAGAACGGCTATATTCATTTCATTCAGCTAGGCGGTTTGAACACCGCCGTCCTGCAGTCCCAGCGCGTCATCATTCACGGTAAGACCTCCACGCGCGGGGTCATTGTGCCCAAGGGCGCCAAGGAAACCCCTGATCTAACCGATTTGCTGATCGATACCGGCCTGCCGAAAGATGAACTCGAAAAACGCATCCGCCCCGGCGACACCATTACCTTCGAAGACGATGTATCCCGTTTGAACGACAAAATGTGGGTCGGACGCAATTTTGACAACCGGATCGGCTCCTACTGCCTACTGGATGCCATGCGCAAGCTCGACAACACCCAGGTCGATGTCATTGCCGTAAGCACCACTCAGGAAGAAGTTGGCCTGCGGGGTGCCCGTGCGGCTGCCTTCTCCGTTGCACCCGATATCGCCATTGCCATCGACGGCAGTATGGCGCGCGGCTCCTATGTCGCCGATCATAACAACCTGTGCGACCCCGGCAAGGGCACCGGTATCTATGTTGCCGATAAGCTTACCATCGGACATCCCGCACTGGTCCAATACCTCTGCGACGTATGCGATGAGCACAAGATTGCCTACCAACGCAACATTGGCGGTGGGACCAACGCCGCTGCCATCCAACAATCCGTTGGCGGCATTGTCACCACCACCATCGGTGCACCCGTACGCTACATGCATTCCACCGTCCAACTTTGCCATGCCGACGATATGGACGCCACCGTCGACCTTCTGGTCCGGTTCCTCGAAACGGCACATATCTTCTGGCAGAATCTGCCGTCCTGATACTGCTCGGATCACACAATAACACTGTCCGCTATTGACAACCATATGGGCTGCCCAGCAGCCCGCATGCCAGGGAGTCCCATGATAATAACACGCGTCACCGCCACCCCCATCCGCATTCCGCTAGCCGCATTCTTCTATAATTCCGAAAATGCCGGCACCAAGCGCGAATGGGGGGGGCGCCTGAGCCGCGTGACCCCCAAACGCCCCGATCCGATCCTGGAATATGTACTCGTACATATTGAAACCGATGAAGGTGCCGTGGGCGTCGGGGAAGCACCGGCCGATATCGGGTTCTTTGGCCAGACCCTCGAAAGTGTGCAATTTGCCATCGAAGACTATCTGGGCCCCCAGTTGGTCGGGAAAGAGCCGTTTGATATCGCCTACCTCATGGATCTGATCGACTACCGCGAGAACTCCAGCGCCAAGTCCGGCATCGACATCGCCCTGCACGACCTCGTCGCCCGCCACCAGGGCATATCCATATCCGAACTGCTCGGCGGGACCAGACGCCAGCGCATTCCTGTTGCCATCGAGATTCCCGGCGGAAGCCCCGACGACATGGCCAATGAATGCCGAAAATACTTGAAACAAAACGTGCGTGCCTTCAAACCGAAAATCGGCAGCTACCCGAAAAAGGATGCCGAGCGGCTGCAGGCCATTCGGGAGGCGGTGGGCCCCGACATCTCTATCCGTGCAGATGCAAACCGGGGCTATTCACCCGAGGAAGCCATTGCACTCTGCCAGTGGGCCGAATCCTATAACGTGGGGCTCGAGCTTCTGGAACAACCCTGCGAAGCATGGGACCTGCCCGGCATGGCGCATGTGCGCCAACACGTTGCCACCCTGATCGAGGCCGACGAAAGCTGCTTCGGCCCCCGCGACGCCGAAGCCGTTGTCCGCGCTGGCGCTGCGGATGTGCTGAATATCAAGATTGCCAAGGCAGGCGGCCTCTACCATGCCATGAAAATTGCCGCCATTGCCGAAGAGGCCGGCCTCCAGTGCGTCCTGGGAACCGCATTCGGTACAGGCATTAAAATTGCTGCCAAGCTGCAGCTTGCTGCCGCACTCCCTCGCTTTACCGGTGCCGTCGAATTCACCGAGCTCGGCCAGCACGGCCCCCTGCTGCAAGGCGTAGCCGATACACAACTATCCTTGCCACTGGATGCCGATGGTTGCCTGCCTGTGCCCCAGACGGCTGGCCTCGGCGTCGAACTCGACCCGCAAAAAGTGGCAGCCGTCACCTCCCGCTAGCTGCTCCCCTCCGGGAAGGACCGAAGACTTCTCTATACCTTCACGCAAAACCACAAGATATAGTGGTTTTGCTTTCCTGTGGACACGAGTTTGACTTCCTTTTCCGGACGACGCGAACGCTCGGGGCTGGGGCTAGGTTGTACCTGCATACGCGATACCGTGTCAGTCCCTATTCCTGTTTCCGCAAGATCTTCGAGACCCGGCTAAGCTGTTGAAGGGATGCTTGCGCCAGCGAACCGTCTTGAAAAGACACGACGTTGAAGCCCATGGGAACATGGTGCTTGCGGCATGTAGAAACAAATTGCGCGATGTGCGCGTCGGAATAGATAGGTGGATGAGGAGGATGACTGTTGTCCAGATATACCCATCTATGATCGTCTAAAAATGTCCAGCCATGCCATAGCAATCCGCTTTCCAAAAACTGCCGCGTAGGAGGTGCATCCAGATTTGTGATTTCCCCGGCCTGATAGTCCTGATGTTCCGTATAGAGGTGCGTATGCCCTGCGCCAGGATTGTATGTCACCAAACGGTCTTTGCCCCCACTCTTTGCTGCAACCGTAAAGTCTTCCCACGGAAACTGAAACCCGCGCAGATCGGTGGTTACAGAATGATAGGGCCCGGATGCATCCAGGGAAAATGCACTGTCGAACCACCAGGCCCGGATACGTTCACCATATCGATCCCCCATCCACCTTACAATGGCACAAAGATTTTCTGCTAACCGGGCTTTGTCTTGGTCATGATACCCAACCGCCTGCTCCCAGGGCGGATCATCGCCTTGGTTACAAGAATGATTATAGTATACAATCAGCTTCTTACCAAGACCCGCGAGTCCATCACTGATTTCTCCAAGTACATCACGCGCGCTGGTTCGTCCCGGAAGAATCATATCAACAACAGGATGCGGACATGGCAACATCTGCAGTGCATGTGTTACCGTAAAAATCACATAATCCACATCACTTGCTTCGACATCCGCCAAGAAAGCATCTAGGCGAAAGCGGTCGACAGCATCCTCAAAAGAGCACGCCGATCCACTGCGCGGCATCGTCTGTGCCGTCCAATGGACCCCCATGCCAAGCGAACAAGACGCCAACCAATGCATATCTGGCCGATGATAGACCCTCCTGTCGGACGGATCACGTCCCCCTAATCGATCCTTGTTTCTTGCACTGCTCATGAAACCCTTACCTCTCTGCACCCTTGTAACCGCCCCCCCCTTACCGGTCCCGCGCCAGCGCATCACGAATGGCTTGCCCTTGCTGTACAATATCATGGATTTCGGTTTGCCAGAACCGCTCGGTGCCCCAGTCCGGCGACAGGTGCGAGAAGCCGCCATCCTCTTCCTGACGACCGCACCAGGCCAGATAGTGGATCATGCGCATGAACCGCAAGGGTTCAATCAAACGCAGTTCAGCACGCCGGAAAGAACGAAACGTCTCGTAGCCTTCGAGCAGGAATTCCAGTTCCCGCCTTGCATCGGCCACACGGCCGGGCAGCAGCATCCACAGGTCCTGCACAGCGGGCCCTTCGGCCATGTCGTCGAAATCAATCAGCGCCAACGGCTCCCCTGGTCGCCACAGCATATTGTTCCGGTGCAGGTCACCGTGGATGCGCAGGATTTCGATATCCTCGAAGAGGGGGTCGATCCTATCAAGCACCTCGTCAACGGCGGCTTCAAAACGATCGTGCAGGTCGGGGCGGGTGAGGTGTACATCAAGCAGATACTGGATGTGGGTTTCCGTGGATGCATCGGGACGCATCACGATGCGGTCGCGCGTCCGTTGACGCGAGCCGACAACGTGAACGCGCCCGAGCAGGCGTCCGGTCTCGCGCCACTGCTGCTCGTCCGGCTCATCGAGTGCCCGACCCCCGCGTTTCGGGAAGATGGAGAAATAGTTGCCGTTGTGGCAGTGCAACGTCTTCCCCTCCATACCGGCAAGCGGCATGATCACCGGTAATTCGTCGGCCGCAAGTTCGGCTAGGAAATCCTGTTCATCCTGAAGCGCATCGGCACTCCACCGGCCCGGCCGGTAAAACTTGGCAACAATCCGACGACCGTCATCCAGCTCCAGCTCGTAGACGCGATTGATATAGCTGGTCAAGGGGCGGCACAGACCCGTACAACGCTGCCCCAGTGCTGCCTCAACCCAGTCAAGGACGTGGTCCGGCGTCAAATGCCCAAAATTAGCTTGCGGCTCCCCGGAGCATTCGTTATGCATCTTCATGTGACACCACGCCAGAACGGAATGAAGAGAAAGTCAATTTTCTTGCCGCGCTCCGGGTCAGACTCATACCGTATCGCACGCCAGAAAAATGAAAATTTACGGAATCCATTAGGTTTACTGTCATATGTAATAAAAGGGACACTATCGATACTTACCTGCCCCTGTAGTTTTTCGTAGTGCCATACACGCCAGAGAATGCGATGTCGGACATAGTCGTGCGGTTGATCTTCGGTGCCTACTTCTTGCTGGTAATCATACAGTCTCCAAAGGATTGATGCTTCTTTTTTCACCGGGCCAGAATGTTGCCCAAACGTTTCCTTGCGATATTGCCACAGCGGGAAAAAGCGATTGGTCTCCAGCTCTCGTTGCAAATACCGCGTTCCCTCCACAACCGGACCATTTCGTGGTCCATATTGTGTGACTTCATAACGATGTCGATATAGCAACAGTAGCGAAAGGACGTCATGCTGAAGTTGCCGATATATATATTCACGATTCTGATCTGTTTCATCCTCCTGTAACGCCCACGGTTCTCGCTCTTGCTTTGAACGAGAAAACACAGGAAAGAAACCAGAGCGACTATACGTCTCTCCTTTTTTGTGATAGCCCCAAAGAAGAAAACTCGCGTTCTGGTGTCCGGTTTTCCTGTTACGTTGATATGTGTAAAAAGGCCACACCCACGAACCAGCAAACCGATTGCGATACGACCCAATCAAGGGCGTGAACCAGTACCTGAACTTTCCATCCTCAGGCGCATCTTGCCCTAAAAGTGGCGTATAGAAATACTGATTGCGCTTGTAGGCATACAATGGAACAAGATGACTTTGCGACAGCTCGTCGTCGGGAGTGCGCGTGTGTCCGTACAAGCCAGCCATAACGCGCGTCGTGCGGTTGGATCTCGCATCTATATGTTGCCACGATAAGAGCGGCGGAACCGCCTTCCATTTTTCTGAACCTTTAGTCCACGTGGACCATAGTGGCGTCAGTGTCGTATTCTTTTCAGGATTCCGGTAATAGATAGGAATGAGATGCGACGGCAATTGGTTCTCGCCAAGACCAAAACGCCCCAATCCCAAAGCGAACCAATAGTCTCGAATGGCATCATCACGTAGTTGCCAGGAAAGCAAGGGCGGAATGGCAAAGAATGATGTGTCATCGCCTTCATCCAAATGTACATACAAGGGCGTTATTGTTCTGTGTCTACCATCTGCATAACGTGTTACTGCACCCAAAGGGGTGATCCAGGCCGAGGATTCTGGTGACGTCCTTCGCAGATAAAGCGGTATCACAGAATGCCAAACAGCTTCGCCTTCCCGCCCGCCTTTTTGAAAAAATGGTGTCAACAGGGTTCCTGATGCCGCATCACTATACACAAGCGGAAACAAATAGCTTGCGCTGCGCCCCTCGCCTTGACTGAGTCGGCCAAGCGGCCCCAAAACATGCCAGTTCGTGACCGCTGGTTTTCGAGACCGCCAGGACAAAAGAGGAGGCACCGCATCAAATCCGTACCCATCGCCATCTTTCTTTCGCATGTATAACGGACTTGTAAAGGTACTGGCACCACTATTTTGGCGCGAACCGCCGCCTAATAACGTGTAAAACCCGAATCCCGACGAAGCGCTCCAGCGATAATACAAAGGGAAAATCATATTCCACTTTTTGTCATCTGCGCCAGCAGAGCCATGCTGGTAAATGGGCGTGATGAGCAAAGACCGATCAACATCTTTGCTGTATACATACAGCGGAAATAGCCAGCCATACTTTTCACCATCCTTGCCCTCCCGCGACCACCCAAAAGGAAGTGATATAAAGTATTGCCGTTTCCCTTCATACGTGCGCGTCGCATACAGGGGGAACACACGCCCTGCGCTAACATTGGGACCATAGGCAAATCGTGCCAAGGGCCAAGCAAGATGCAGGATATGCCGCGAAGCTTCATTTTTCCTGGATGCCTTATCATAGATCCATAACGGGAAGAGTGCATTACTGCCATCCTCACCCAAAAATGGGTCATCAAAGTGCCAATAGAGTGGAAATAGTACAAAATGGTTCTTTCCGCTGAATATGGGGAAGAAATAATATTGGTCTCGCTGGAAGTCAAAGCGTCCAAACGGCCACAAGACATGATGCACGGGGTGATGACGCTCTAACCCTCGAACCGTGTAAAGCGGCCGTATGGCAAGATGATCAGGTGATTTCTCAAATATCGGCCATAAAACAGAGAGGGCAGGTTTACGGTAATAGGCGAGTGGCCATAATGCCACCCGATCTTCTACATTACCTTCTCGTTCTGTCCACTCCCCGGTATAGAATGGCGTTCCTTTCATCGCCTGCGTGGCACACCCAGTTTGAAAGATCAACCCCGAGAACAAAGCCACGAATACCATCAACCGGAATACCAAGCCCGCCCTACCTATACCATGTTTCATCTTCGCACCTTTCTCGTTCAGGCATGCATGCTGCTGTCCCTATGGCACACGTTTTCATATTCTTCTCGCGCTATCTTGTCTTGATCTGTCCAGAACTCTGCCCCGACAGTCGGGTTAATCAATGTTGTATAACCTACGTGCAGCGGATGGGTTATTCTTCCCTGCAACCTGAAACCGGCGGTCATTCCTTGTCGCTGACAGCAACTTTCCGCAATAGGAATCAGTATAAATTCGTGCTATCGTTATGCAATGCAAATGCGTGTAGTTTCAAAACAAGGTATAAGGAGAGATGGAAGCATGGATACAGCAACTTGGCACCACGTATGCTAGAGGGCGACTTTGCGCCCGGTTTCTATGTGAAGCACTTTATCAAGGATATGTCGATAGCAGCAGATTTCGCAAAAAAAGATGGGACTGGATGCGGCCGGCTTGTCTCTCGCCTTGTCGCTGTATCAAGCATTGGCTGAGCAAGGCCATGATGACGACGGAACCCAGGCATTATACCGCCTATATGCAGAGAAATAGGGTAGGCAGAACGCACCTGCCGGAAATACTCCTGGCCGATTATGCAGCTATGAACGAACTGAAGCTAGGGCCGGGATAGACATTGCTGCCAGAGATCGAAAAGCTATTCTCGATCCTCGAGATGCGTCCCACTAAACGGGTTGGATGACAGGACCTGGCTGATGGCCTTGTTGATCGTCGCGATCTCTGCGTTTGTGAGAGTAGTCGGGGGTGACACAGATGCAAGGTCGACATGTACAAGCGCACGAAGGAAGGTGGCGGCGATCAAGTAGGATCCCTTTTCAGAGGCGTGCGATCCATCTCGCGCATGGAGCGCGCGGCCAAGTTCGATATCGCGGTGGCGTACAGCCTGCCACACCTGCCCCACCGGGATAACGCTGGCACCCGCCTCATGGCCTGCATCCGCGTAGGCGCGCGTCAGATGCGCCTGCATGGCATCAAAGTCGGGACTTCGCTTTAGCGCCGCACGGTCTCCGTCACGTCGTCCCCACGTTTCATACAGCACCGGGGTTGCTCCGGCCGACCGAATCCACCGAACCAGCGTCATGATCGACCGACGGTGTTCCCGGTACATCGCGCTGCCGGCGTCAAACGTTGGTAGCCGGCTCTGCTCCTGGAGCACAACGTAGTCCCACTTGCGCGATGCAATCAAACGTTCGACGGCGGGATCCGCCACATGGCGGCTCAGCGTCCAGCCGCCAGCAGTCCGGTATGCAAGGTGTGCATCCGGCGCGACCTCTGCCATGAAGCCGTTGAACGTGTTGCGCAAGTTTTCCGTATAGCTGTTACCGATGAACAGAATATTCAATGTTCCTGTCTCCCGTGACGCGGCAGTTTCTGCTGCCGCGACTGTCAATACAAGGACCGCACGCAGGATGCGGCTGCTCACTGTTGTTGTCATAAAATCATCATGCGCAATCCGACCGCCGCGTCAAGGCATTAGTCATTCAAGGTCTATCGCCGATTCCATCTCTTAGACTCCGTCCATCTCTTGCGCCTGCTCGCTCTGGCTCATTGCGGCAATCCAACGGATGCAGTCGTCTATAGGTTGGGCTCAAGAGATTCGGGATCTTGAGGGAAAGGAGTTGGTCCGGGCAACATGCCTTGGAGAAGTCAAGATGTTGGGTGACATCTTCGCCTGAATCAAGCGCCTTGTCGAAGTCGATTCCGTGCTTGCGCTTGTTGGCAGTCCCGCTATGGATTGAATACCTTCAGCTTCAGATCCTTGATAGGTTTGAAGTGTTTTGCGTTGCTCGAACATAACACCATATTATTCTCTGCCGCAGTCGCCGCGATGAGCGCATCCCCCGCTCTGATTCCATGCGACAATGAATACGCTTCGATGTAGACCGTGGCACGGTGGCCGATATTGCCGGAAAGCGGGAGAGTCCGGAAGCCGAAGTCCTGCAGGAATTGCTTGGTATATTCATGCTGTTGCTTGTTAGCCGCCCCCTGAAGCAGTTCCAGATAGGTCTGTACTGAAAGGAAACGAGCTTCTTCTCGCTCGACCAAGCGGGCTGCTTTGCGGTTGCCTTTCTGAATCCAAATAAAGATATCAGTATCAAAGATCACGATAGCGGCCTCCGCGAAGTGCATCCATTTCCGCCTCAACGGATTGCCGTGACGATCGCATATTAAAAAAAGGGTGCTCAGACACCTTTGTATGGGTACATTTCGCATTTGCCATCAAGACGCCCTTGGTTTTGCCCCGGTAGAGAATGTCTACATTTTCGTTACGGTCCAAGGCTTTCAGGACATCATGCATGTGGTACCTGAGATCGACTACTGTTGCCTGCATGGAAATTTCTCCTCATGTATATTGATACTATGCAGGATGCTATTGTCTTTGTCAAGTCGACAACGTTGTGAATCGGCCTTGACACGCGAGCGGCAATAACCTGCATTCATCTTGTTTAGCCTCTTTCAGGAATCCACTGGAAAATACATACATGCAAGGCACCTCTTGGAAGAGGTTCGTGCGTGGGTTTTTGGCAGTTTGTGTTTAGCGTGCCCGCCATAGCCCTGAGCTTGTCGAATGGGCGCGTCTGCGTCTGGGCGCCCATTCGTACTCAGATTGCGTAGGGGCATACCGGTTGTGGTGAAACACTTACCGATGGAAATGGGTGTCCGCACCAGCATGGAAGAGATATTCAAGTCCATTGGTTTTGATTGTGTGAACGGTGTCAAGCATTCTACCGAGTTCGCCGTTCGGCAATCCCTTCTGCTTGAACCATACAACGTACGCCTCTGGCAGATCCACCAGCCGCCGCCCCGCATATTTCCCAAAGGGCATGACGGCCTTCGACAGCTTGACAAAGGCTTCCGGATCGGGTTGGACTTCCTCACTCATGCACACAATCTTTCACGATAACCAAGCTGTTGGCAATAGCGGAATTTCTGCAGGTAATCATTTCTGCGCTCCATTCGCGCCATGCGTGTAGGCTTGCTGGCCTGGGGTATGCTCGTTTGGTGCGGTTCCCTTCACGTAGCGCCGGTGCAATGGCGTGCCCTGGGGACGGAGAGTGGCCGTTATACCCTT
>CAZRCN010000001.1:62640-67907 GCA_964598575.1 uncultured Victivallales bacterium
AAGTCTGCAGCGGCCATACATACGGTGGTCTGGGGGAAACATGAATATTTGATAAGCCCGAACACCCCCGCACGCGCGAATTTCTAGGCAAAGTACTGTGAGGATGGGTATAACCCATCTATTACCATACACAATACTATTCACCCAATAGTTCTTTTTTGCGCAAGCCTTCGAGATAGAGGTCAACCTGCCCCACATGATTTCCTTTGACATAGTCACTTCCGGCTCGAACAGCCAGATGATTGACGCCTTCCCTCAGATGCTTGACAGCGCTGGCACGTAACATGATCTTGCGGTAATGCGGATCGTTTCTCCACCAGATGTAGGTTTGTACCTTCTGTCCGTTAAGATATATATCAAACCCCTGATTGGCCAAAATCAAAATGCGGTAGTAATCATAATCGAGGGACTTGATGTTAAAGGTAGTGCGCGCCAGCAGGAATTCACCACTGCCCCAATCGGATGCATTGGTCCATGCGGCACCCCGTTGCTTGAAGGTTCCGACGCCGATCGGGGCCAGCCCTTCGCGCCAAGCGCTATCATCAAAGTCCGGTTCCGTCCAACCGGCCAGGTCCTTAGGCAAGTGTAGTGCTCTGAAACGCTTCTTCTCACGAGGATGAAGCTTGTCTTCTCCCTGTGGCTCAATGGAACGAAAACGCCATACGCGCTTTGTATGCGGGGCACCTAACGCATGCCACCCCACATCTTCATGATTCAATGATGTCAGCGTTGCAATGGCATCGAGGACGCCCAAATGATCGTCACCTGCCCGCATGCGTGCAATCAAGGACGCGCGGAAACCGGCACGCAGTAGTTTTTGTAATGCTTCCTGTTGCTGTTTTGGAACCTTCTCCAGGGCATCCACCAGTTGACTCGTCAGTGTTACCAGCCATCCTGTCGAGAAATCATCCAGTCGATTGCTGGCGATTTGTGCAACGCGCACCGCCTGTTTGGGAGATTGCTTCAGCACGACTTCGGTCGACTTTTGTATATCCCACTCCCCTTCTCCCGCTCGCGGCCCGGGAATAATGTTGCGTGTTTTCACTGCCCGGATATGCGCAGCCACGATTTGCTGCCCGATCTCGCTAGTGGGCTTGCATTGCCGAACCAACTGATTCAGTCCCCTGATCATCCCCTCGCGTGGCATCGTATGTTTTTCGGCTAATAGCATCTGAAGCATGGTCGGCAGGACTTGACGTGTGTGTGTTTCATCGCGAGCGGCCGTCATCAGTGCAGCAAAAGCAGATTGACGCAACCACCATTCCGCATGACCGGTCCACGGCAAAATGAGCTCAAGGTTCGCTCCCACAACATCGGTTGGCATCAAGCTGACAACGGAAAGCGCACCATCAATCACATACAGCGATTCGTCAGGGTTCTTCAGGATTTGCAACACGGCTTCGATCATGCCTGCCGTATATTGTGTTGCGGGGAGGGGGTTCTTGCCAATATGAAACCAATAGCGATAGTCCATCAGCCCATCCAATGCCGCCCGCCGTACCCTTGGGTCGGCATCGCCAAGGAGTGTTTCCAGCGTTTCAAGATCGCCAATGCTCCGTAATGCCTTTGCCGCCTGGGCACGGATCATATAGCGTTTATGGTACACATTCTTCAGCATGTCCTCCCGAGCTTCCGTACCCAGGTTGTCTGCCTGGCTGTATGCACTACCATATCGGAAGAAAGGAACATGGATCGGGTCTTCCTTGCCATATCGATCAAATGCCTTTCCATTTTCGATGGATAAAAAGGCCAGGTCTGCAGCGTTGCCCCAGATTCTTTCAGGCAACGTAAAATCAACGGCATACTGGGAGCGCGGTGCACCTGTTATCTGCAATGTTTTCAAAGGCGCCGTATATGCCAGCGCCACACCTGCGCCGGATCCCTCGTCATCAAACCGTGGGTTAGTCGCCATCCCGATAGCGCCTGATGGTCGGCGGCTCAAATCATACCACCATGTCAGGTCATGCATTGCCGAATGGTACGCAGAGGCATCATAATCAAGCATGTATGCAGATGCCACACCGCGCCAAATCCCGTCACCACGCCCTTCATCGGCATGCCCGCGAACCAGTGATGGATAACTCGTCAGTGTAGCCATACTCAGATGCTGCATCGCCTGCTCGTATATTGCCGCCCCACGCTGCGCACGTGAAGCAATCCGCATCGCCGCCGCCGCCATACCATCTTTACCATTAGAACCAAGTCCACCTTCAGAACGGTGATCACCGTAGGGAACGGTTCCATGCCCAACAAATCGATACCAGTATCGTAGTGCACGCAACAGTGTGTCATCATCCACGTGTACGCCGCATATCTTACCAAGTAGCAATGTCGTTAGCACCTGGCATCCAGCGGGATTCATTAACCCACCCGCAACGTATCGTGGCTTGATGGACCTACCCCAATGCCCCCAGCCACTTTCGAAGCATTGGCGTTCCTTTGCATTATCACAGTAATACTGCAGAATAGGCAGAACATCTTTATCACCTGTACGAAGATAGTATTCAGCACAGGCGATTCCGTTGTAGCCGTTGTTCCAGGTGTGGTCGCCAATCTTGTTTACATCCGTGGGAAAACCATCAAAATAGTCCTTAACAACCGACAGGTATTGATCATCGCCCGTTGACAACAGAAACAGACAAGCCAGCGCTGAGGGCATCCCCCCGTTTTCGCTCTTATCATCAAAGTACTTCTTCCTGAAATCACGGTCTGTGGCATAATATGCAGCCGCCTGTTTGATGATTCGGTCGGATTTGCTGCAATCAAGTGGCCATGTGCCGCTATAGGAACCGAGCACAGGAATGCTAAGCCGCACTTTTCTGGATTGAGCATTGGCATCATCCTTTACATCAAATACCAGCTTGCCGTCCGTTGCTTCTGCCGCCGTTAACGCTTTCCCTAACGCCACAATCGGATTGATACCGTCAAGGCTGACGCCATTGATGCCCACGATGATCTGGCCAGCCGTGAATGTGCCGTCCGCCGGAGAGTCCGGAATCGTTCCCTCAACTCTCAGAACAACCCCCGGATAGAAACGGGCCTTGATGCCCGTAGTGCCAATGCAATCGAGCGCCATTTCTTTATCCACGCGGGGACGCAGCTGATAAACCTGTTGCTCGGTATAGTAGGGATCCCGGGCTTGAACGGTGAGACTGGTCACAAAAACCAGCATGATGATCGTAATCCTGCTTACCATATCGTCCTCATTTCATTCGTTGTTACCGTAACAGGTATGCCTGTTCACATCGTCCCCCTGACACGCTACCTCATGGCATGCGGCGCGGCAGAGGTGGCCTACGCCTGATAAACATCGTGTCGTGGCCACGCCTTGCGCCTCTTAATAGGGTCCACGTATGTGATCGTGCACTTCCTGCCGGTAGAAGGTACGCAGTGACAAGATTGGTTTACAGAAAGAGGTCCTTGCCGTCAATCCAGCTTGTTGCACGCGTGCCTTGACGGCGTCATCATGTATTCGATCGTCAACTCCACTGCCAACGGCATAGTATCCGGTCAGAAATGGTCCTTGGCATGTCGTAAGACGGAGAATGTGGCCAGATCCGGGGCTTGCAGGAATACATTGGTGCGCTGCTCCTCGGCCAGTGTCGCAAACAGGGCGGCGGTCGGGTTCTGCTTGTACAGTGCCATGCGTGCCTGGATGGCTGGATCGCCGGGCTCCTGCTGCAAGCCGAACTGCAGGTTGTCCATCAGGTAATCGTGTCCGCCCAGCACCAGCGTCTCGCCCGGCAGTTGTTTGATGCGCTGGATGCTCTCGAACAACGCCGGCATGGATCCGCCGATGACACGTCCGCACGCTCCGTTAATCAGGCAATCACCTGTAAACACGACGCCTGCCGATGGATAATAGTACCCTTGGTCATCCGCGGTGTGGCCCGGCAGGGCGATCGCTTCAACCGGTTCCGGTACTTGTCCGCCGGGCTGGATCCGAGCCTGCAGCCGCGCTGCCCCGGCCGTATGATCCCCATGCCGATGCGTGATCAGCATCCGTCGCAAGGCCAGCCCTTCCTTCTGGAGAAGGGTTTCCACCGGCCCCGCTGCCCCGGCATCCACCAACACGGCATCCCGCCCGCGGCAGACCAGATAGACAAAATTATCGTGCAATACCGGTACCGCCCAAATGTGAAATGGCGCTTGTTGCAGCAGAACGGGATCCGTCATCGGTGACCTCCTTTCTTACCAGGGTTCCTTCTCTATAAAGTGAGGTGAGGGGCACGTAGCTTCATTTTTTGTATACCTTCACTGCAATTCCATGAAATAATGCAAGGGTGGAAAGTTGGAACCATGAAAGCAAGGCAAAAGAGATGACAGTCGCATGAAAATCATGCTACGATACATACCTGTCGATACCAAACCGGAGGATATCGTTGATGGCTGAAATGGGAAAAATGAATATACTGGAGGTCCTGCGCAGCACAGCGCATGGGCTGTTTCTTGATGGGGGCGAGCTCGGCGATATCCTGCTGCCGAGGCGGTACGCCCCACGCGAGAAGAATCCCGGCGATAGGATCGAGGTATTTTTGCTATTCGACTCGGAGGACCGCCTGATGGCGACCACACTCCGTCCGCTTGCCACGGTCGATTCGTTTGCCTGGCTGCGAGTGGTATCGAACTCCGGTGCCGGGACATTTCTGGATTGGGGCCTGCCCAAGGACCTGCTGGTGCCATTCCGGGAGCAGACGGTCAAGATGCTGGTTGGACGTTCCTACATGGTACGGATCTACCTGGATCCAGTCAGTAACCGCATTGCCGCCACGGCCAGACTGGATCGCTTTCTCGACAAGACACCAGCGCATTTCACGGTCGGCCAACCGGTTGACTTGTTCATCTGTGCCAAAACCGATCTAGGCTACAAGGCGATTGTCGACGGCACCCACTGGGGCATGATCTTCCACAACAATGTCTACCAACCTATCGCCTGCGGACAGCGAATCCAGGGGTATATTCAGCAGGTCCGGGAAGATGGCAAGATCGGACTGTGCCTTGACCCGCCCGGCTATGGCCGCGTCGGTGATGTAGCCGATGCCATCCTCGCTTATCTCGACCAGCAAGGCGGTTTTATGCCGATAACCGACAAGACGCCAGCGAAGGAAATCCATGCGCTGTTCGGCGTCAGCAAGAAAGTCTACAAGCAAGCGGTCGGCGCTCTCTACAAGGCCCGCCGCATCACCTTTGCAGCGGACGGTACCCGGCGGCATAGGACTGATTCTTTTGTCGATTTAAATGGTTAATACACAACAGCAAAGGCGTAT
>CAZRCN010000002.1:0-58009 GCA_964598575.1 uncultured Victivallales bacterium
CCATGTGCCACGAAATGACTAAAACGAACCCACAGATTCTGCGGAAGAGCCTAATTTTATATGGATCAGTTGACGGTTTCGTGGCATGTGGGGTAAGGTGCTGCGCTTTGAAGAGGAATAGATACAAGAGCTCCGGTATGGTACAGCCATAGAGAGACGATTGGCTGGGGGATCGCATCGACAGGCCTTGCTGGCCGGAAAGGAAAGGGAGTCGGGATGACGGAAGATGTTTTGGATACGGAAGGTTTATACGGGCAACATGTCATGACGACCTACAAGCCGCAACTGGTGCTGACGCGTGGGCGCGGAACGAAGGTTTGGGATACGACAGGCAAGGTCTATCTGGATTTTACGGCAGGGATTGCGGTTTTGAATGTGGGGCATTCGCACCCGCATGTGGTAGAGGCGGTTCAGCAGCAGGCCACCAAACTCTTCCACGTTTCCAATCTCTACTACAATGAAAACCAAGCCCTGCTGGCGGAGCGGCTCGGAAAGCTCTTTGCCGGCTCCAAGAGTTTTTTCTGTAATTCGGGAGCAGAGGCGAATGAAGGGCTGGTAAAGCTGGCGCGTTTATGGGGCAACCCGCAGGGGCGGCATGAGGTGATCTGCATGCAGAATTCCTTTCACGGCCGAACGCTGGCGATGGCATCTGCTACGGGCCAGGACAAGGTAAAAAAGGGCTTCAGCCCGATGCCGGAAGGGTTCCTGCATGCCACCTATAACGATCTGGAGTCGGTGGAGGCGCTGTTGAACGACCAAACGGCGGCGGTGTTGCTGGAGGCGATTCAAGCCGAAGGCGGCGTGATTCCGGCAGAAGCTGCGTTCCTGCAGGGCTTGCGGGCATTATGTGATACGCACGGGATTCTGCTGCTGTGCGATGAAGTGCAATGCGGCATGGGCCGGACGGGGCAATGGTTCGGGTTTGAGCATGCCGGCATTGCGCCGGATGCATTTTCCCTGGCGAAGGCCCTCGGTAGCGGGATGCCGATCGGGGCCGTGGTGGCAGGCGAGAAACTGGCCGATGTTTTCCAGCCGGGGCACCATGCCACAACCTTCGGGGGTGGCCCCTTGGCCTGTGCGTCAGCCTTGGCGACGCTGGATGTAATCGAGCAAGAGGGGCTCGTGGACCGGGCGCGCGAGAAAGGTGATTTGTTGCGCGAGGGACTGGAAGACTTTGTGGAGCGCTTCGAGCATGTAACGGCAGTACGGGGGAAGGGGTTGATGCTGGGGCTGGTCCTGGATCAGGATGCCAAGCCCCTGACGGATCGTCTGCGTGAGATGGGTTTGCTGGTGATTCCGACGGCCGGCAATGTGGTTCGGATGCTGCCGCCGTTGAATGTCAAGGACGATGAGTTGGAAGAGGCATTGGATATGTTGGATGATGCACTGGAAGCAATGCATGGAGGAGACGAACATGAATCTGCATGAGTTGAAGGGTAAGCGGGTAGGTATGTGTGTGTCGGGCGGGCTAGATAGCCGCACGGTCACCAAGCGCTTATTGGAGGATGGGTTGGACGTGGTCTGTTTTACGGCAGATCTCGGGCAGCCGGATGAGGCTGATATCTACGACGTGGTGCGGAAGATGGATCCTTGTGGTGCGCCGACGCATGTGGTGGATCTCAAACCGGAAATGGCGGAGGCTTGCTTCGAGGTTGTGATGGCGCAGGCCATGTATGATGGCGGCTACTGGAATTCAACTGGGATTGCCCGGGCTGTAACGGTGAAGGGGCTGGTTGCGGCCATGCAAGCGCAGGGGTGCCAGGTGCTGGCGCACGGGGCTACCGGGCGTGGAAATGATCAGATGCGCTTCGAGCGCTATACGAATGTCCTGGCCCCCGATATGGCGGTGTATGCCCCGTGGCGCGATGCTACGCTGCTAGCATCGTTTCCAGGCCGCCTCGAAATGGTGGCGTATTTGCGGTCTGTCGGAATCGAGGCATTCCCCGGGGGGCAGAAACGGTATTCCACGGATTCGAATCTGGCCGGGCTGTCGCATGAGGCCGAAGATCTGGAGAGTCTGGAGACGGCCTGTACGATTGTGACGCCGACGATGGGCGTGTGGCCGATGGATGCTCCCGACGAGGAGGAGGTTGTGCAGATCCGGTTCGAAGGGGGTCGGGCTGTTGCGATCAACGGTGCGGATGTGACACCGATGGATGCGATGCAGCTTGCCAACGAGATTGGAGGCCGCAACGGCATCGGATTCAAGCATGCACTGGAGAACCGGATCATTGGCACAAAGAGTCGTGGGGTGTATGAGGCGCCAGGCATGGAATTGCTGGGGCGGGCGCTTGCCTTTGTGTATGAGGCGACGATGGACCGTAAGGCGCGCCAAGTGTTTGAGGGGCTATCGGCTGTTGTGGCGGGACAAGTGTACGATGGGCGCTACTTTGATCCGGCGACGAGCGCGGCGCTGGCGGGGATTGGCGTGCTGGCGCAGCACGCCAGCGCAACCGTGGAGCTAGGTTTGTATAAAGGCAATGTCCTGTTTCGAAAACTGATGGATTGCCCTGCTTCGCTGTATCATGAAGAGGATTCCTCGATGGAGGCCAGTGAGGGGTTGAACCCGGTTAGCTCACAGGGATTTGCCGAGATTCAAAGTGTGGAGGCCCGTGCATTGGCGCAGGCCGGGCAGATCCGGTAGGCGGCGCTTCAGGTATCCATTTGCAGGAGGGTTTGGACGTCTTCCCAATCCAGGTCATTGGGCAAGGCGTTGTCGGAGGATTCCACGGTAGCCTCGATGATGGCTTTCTTGCGGTTTTGCATGGCCAGTACCTTTTCCTCAACGGTCCCTTTCGTGATCAGCTTGATGCTATAGACGGTGCGGTGTTGTCCTATCCGGTACGCGCGGTCGGTGGCTTGGTTTTCGACGGCTGGATTCCACCAGGGGTCGTAGTGGATCACCATATCGGCCCCGGTTAGGTTGAGTCCGGTCCCGCCGGCCTTGAGGCTGATCAGGAAGATGGGGATCGTGCGGGAGGTGTTGAACTGGTGGACTTGCTCCATGCGGTTCTTCGTGGAGCCATCGAGGTAGCAGTAGGCAATATCCCGCTGTTGCAGGTGCTGGCGCAGGATGTGAAGCATCGAGGTGAACTGGCTGAAAACCAGAATCCGGTGGCCGCTATCGATAGCTTCGTCGACCAGCTCGGCGAAGAGTTCGAGTTTTGCGGATGGCCGTTCGGGGCTGTGCAGGGTGTGCTCCAGCAAATCGAGGTGGCAGCAGATCTGGCGCAAGCGCAGGAGTGTGGTAAGGATCTCCATGCGTGCCTGCTGGAATCCGCGGGTAGATACAATGTCGCGAATCCGCCGGCGTGAGCGATCCAGAAATGCGCGATAGACGTGCTGCTGATCGGGGGACAGTTGGCAGGTGGCCATCCGTGCAATTTTTGGCGGCAGGTCGCGAGCGACGTCGCGCTTACGGCGCCGGAGCAGGAACGGGTGCAGTTTACGTTGCAGTCTTTGCTGCAGTTCCGGGGCGGTTTGCTCGTTGCGGGAGATGGGGCGTTCATAGCGATCGCGAAATTGCTGCTGGCTCCCAAGATAGCCGGGCATGAGAAAATCCATGATAGACCAGAGGTCGGCAACGCCATTCTCGACGGGGGTGCCGGTTAGGACGAGTTTATGGTGGGCGCGCAATTGTTTGGCGGCCTGGGCATTGCGCGTGTTGTGGTTTTTGATGTGCTGGGCTTCGTCCAGGATGACGGCGGAAAAGTAAAAGGGGAGGCATTCCTGGATATCGCGTCGTAATAAGGCGTACGAGGTAATGACGAGGTCTACCTCGTGTACCTGTTCCCAGAGATGGGCGCGCTGGGAACCGGAGATGGGCAGTGTGTGTAGGTCCGGCGCGAAGCGGGCGGCTTCCTCGGCCCAGTTCTGGACGAGGCTGGTGGGGCAGATGACGAGGGCGGGTTGTTGTGCTGCGGCGGGGTTCAGGCGTGGCAACTGGAGCCAGGCGAGGGCTTGCAGGGTCTTGCCCAGCCCCATTTCATCGGCTAGTAGGCCACAAAACCCATTGGCTTCGAGGAACCGGAGCCAGTCGACGCCCTCCTTTTGGTAGGGGCGGAGAATGTTTTTCAGGTGGGGGGCGAGGTCGACGGATTCGAGAGGCTGCAGGCGGTTCGAGCGCAAGGCTTGCTGGCGCCATTGCGGGTTGTCTTCGCACCGCACCCCTTCGAGTTCCTGCAAGGCAGAGGCCACGAACGGGGTATAGACTGCGGGGAGCCGGAAACACCCTGGATGGGCCTGTTTGCCGGTGGCACAGTCTTCGAAGACCTCGAGCATGGCGGCGACCGATCCGGTGTCGATCAGTACCGGTTCGCCGTTATGCTCGATGTATGCATCGCCTTTGCGTATGGCATCGTGAATGGCATCGGATCGAAGGGGATCTCCGGCGGCATGTTCGAAATGGAAGGAGACGTCGAAACCGTTTGCGTCGGGTGCAGGGAGAATGTGTACGATGGGTATGACGGACGACAAGGTTTCTGCTAGCTGCTTGATCCGTCCTTCCAATTGAATCGTCCAGCCTTTGCGCTGGAGGGCGGGCATGGCTGCTCCCAGAAAGTTGCGGACGTGCCTGGTTCCGACCAGACTGGACAGATCATCGCCGGTTGCGCCGGACAGGCCATAGGTCTGAAGGGTGGTAAGGGCATCTTGTTCGGCATCGGGATTGCGAACGAGGTAGCGCAGGAGATCTTCGGGATCCGGCAGGGAGAAGTGCTCGTCCTTTGTGGGTTTGCCGGCAATGCAGGTATGTTCGCCATAATGGGCTGTGAGGGTCGCCACGAGGGAAGCGGGGCTACCGCGAACCTCGAGCCGGAGATCCGGTTCGCCCGGATCACAACGGAAGAGATCCGGGGTTACATCGGTATGTAGGCCGACTTTGCGTTGCAGCAAGGGTACTTCCCCATGCAGGAAACGCAAAACATCAGGCCGGTTGATGCGGAGAGGGGACTGGTAGACGGATTGGTAGGGTTCGGGCAGGACATTGGCGAGGGGCCACAGATGATCGGCGGCATATACCCAGGCGGTATGGGTATCCACGAGGTAGACGGGTTCATCACCCGGTGGCAGAAAGGGTGGGCTCGTGGCAACGGCAAGGCGTAGGGTGCCGTCGTTGTGATCGAGTTCCAGGGAAAGCACACTCAACACTTTCTTGCGATGAATCAGGATGGGGCTCCTTTCGCAGTCATAGATTTCGCCACCGCCACGTCCGGCGAGCAGGGATATGCAATCGCGGCGGGTTACCGTGAGGGCTGCCGGGACGGGGCCCGCGGCAATATCCTCCAGGGCAAAGAGCAGGGTTTCGTCCATCGGGTCGAGAATGAGGGGCGGGGTATGGGGGCACTGGTCAATGGGTATGGTTTGGTCCTGTATCCGGATATAGGGCTGCAGGGGGATGGCATTCTCCTGGATACCGTCGATCCATCCTGGATCCAGACATAGCAGAACCGCGGCGGGAAGGGCGCCAGGCGTGCCCGCAGGCACCCGCGGTATGAGGGCGGCTTCATCGATTTGGGCCATGTTGCTGGCGCGCTGTAGTTCCTGTTGCCGCTTTTGCTCGCGCATGGGATCGATGCAGCGGCTGGCAACGACCAGGCCCAATGCAATGACGTGCGGGCAAATGATATCCCGCTCGCGGTTGGCGTAGCATGGGCATTCGCTTTCGACATTTCCGTCTGGCAGCACACGCAACCGAGTGTTGAAAGACCGATTGCTATGCAGTAAGGTACCCGTGATCCAGGGGGGCTGGTATTGCGCTTGGAGAACAAGACCTTGCTCGACAAGGCGGCGTGCTTCATGCAGCACTTGCTGGCCACCCCAGTTGACGAGCCGTTCCACCGTGATGGGGATACGAACTGCGGAGGCGGTTGTGTTGGATGCAGATTGGTATCGTTTTCCCGTAGCCATAGCTGCGCATCTTACAAATGGAGCCGGTACAAGGCAAAGCATAAGTGGGGCATTTTTTATCGGCATTGATGGGATATAGCAGGAGGGATACCCAAAGGATATGGGCAAGTATGTGCGAGATTTGTTTGCCGTTGTCGGACCGCGTACGGTGGAGCAACTCCGACGGGGTCTGGCGGAGCGCAGTGGGCAACGTCTGGAACTGACGCTCACGCAGAATCGGGTTACGATGGCGTCGGTTCGTTTTGTGGGGGAGCGGCATGCCCGCGTGCGCTTACATGAAGCCTTTCTGGAGGCACCGGCTGCGGTGCAGGATGCTTTGGCGGGCTACTTGCGGTCGCGCCGCAAGCGACATTGGCAAACGGTTTGTGCGTATGCGCGGACGATATCGGTCGGGGCGGGTACCCAGCGGGTGCAACGGGTTGGGACGGGGCGTGGACAGGTCTATCATTTGGGTCAACTCGCAAAGGAGGTGAACCAGCAGCATTTTCGAGGGGGACTACGATTCCAGGTTGCGTGGGGGCGTCGTGTAACGGCTCAGCGCCGTCGATCGATCCGATATGGTAGTTGCAATCGGGATACAGGACTCATCCGTATTCACCCCTTGCTGGATGATGCCACGGTGCCGGAAGGCTTTTTGCGCTATATTCTGTTCCATGAGATGTTGCATCTTGCCGTACCGCCCGAGTATACTCACGGCAGGCGGTCGGATCATGGTGCAACGTTCCGGCGGTTTGAGCGACGGTACCCCGACTTTGCGCAGTACAAGCAGATGGCGCGCACCCTGTTTGTGCGGCTTGCCGCAGAGGAGTGAGTTCGCCGACGCTTTCAGGAGAAGTCGATGTTGTGTGTGTAAGGTTCTTGCACGCCGAGAAGAATAGTTGAACGAATGTAAAAACCGGGGGGTGTTATGCGAGCCAAGATTCTGCTGGCTGGATTCGGATTGGGATGTGCTCTTTTCGCGCACCCGGTGATGGCTGGCTCTGTGAACTCATCTGTGTCGTTGCATGCTGGGACTACGGCGGCCGTGCCAGGTAAGGCTGTACCCATTGCTTTGAAGGTTGTCATTCCAGATGGTTGGTATACGTATGCGCAAGATCCGGGGGATGCCGGTATGCCACCCTCGATCAAACTTGTGCAGCCGAAGGGCGGGCATCTGGGTGCCTGGCGCTTTCCGCCGCATGCAACCTTTTCGGATGAGGCCGGCACCTATTATGGCTACAAGCACAATGTTGTGTTGTTATCGGAGATCCGGTTGCCGGCTACCTACGAAGGCGAAACGGTTGATATTCGCTTGGATGCGGTTTGGATGATCTGCAAGGATGTGTGCCTGCCCTTCCGGAAGCAGGTGACGCTTACGCTTCCGGTGGTGCAGGCCGGTGAGGCCAAACCGTCTGCTGGCTGGCACAAGGTGCTGAAATCCGGTGGATGGGATGTGGAGGACAATAAGACCAAACAGGAACCAGAGAAGGAGGCTACATGATGAAGCTCGGGATGCGGTTGATGGTATCGGTGTTGTTGCTGGGAACGGCTGGTATGGTGATGGCGGAAACAAAGGCACCTGCGTTCCGTTTGCCGTCGGTCGGCGGTGAGACACACAGTTTGAGCCAGTACGCCGGCAAAGTGGTGGTATTGGAATGGACGAATTACGATTGTCCGTTTGTGAAGAAGCACTACAGCGTGGGTGCCATGCAGGCCTTGCAGCGTGAAATGACTGATGCGGGTGTGGTGTGGCTGAGTATCAATTCTTCTGCACCTGGCAAACAGGGCAATTTCACCAAGGAGGAGTGGCAGCGCCGGATGAAAGCAGCCAAGGTAGCAGTTCCGGTTTTGCTGGACGAGGATGGGACGGTTGGTCATGCCTATGGTGCGAAAACGACACCGCACATGTTTGTGATCGACCCGGAAGGTCAGATTGTATATCAGGGCGCCATCGACAGTATTCGGTCGACGAATTCGGATGATATCGAAAAGGCGGAGAATTACGTAAAGGCGGCGGTAGCGGCCGTTCAGGCCGGGGAGCCGGTAGAAGAGCCCAAGACCCGCGCGTATGGGTGTTCGGTAAAATACTAGCAGATGCCATAGCGGCACAGCGGCGGCAGGTTTTCCTGCCGCCCTTTTTTTGCCTGTCTGGCTGGATGGGGTGCTGAATTCCGTGTTGAAAAGGGCGGGCAGGGGTGCGATATTCCATGTGGTCTTGTTTTGTTGGGGGATGGTATGCTGTGTTGTGGTATAGGCGTATGCATGATGGTAGCAGCAGGAGGCGTGTGATGAGAGTACAGGGCATTGTGTTAGCGGGGTGCTTGTTGGCCGGGATGGGGATGGCGGAAGATGCTGGACGGGAAACCAGCCTGCAGCTCGGAGCGACCCTCACGGATGGCAATAGTGAGACGCGGTTGCTGAATCTGGGGCTGGAGTCGGAAGTCGTCATGCCCGGAGGAACGAGATTGCAAACCGGCGGTGCATTCCTATATGGCGAAAGCGTTGTGGATGAGAAAACCGAAACCACGATGGAAAAAGCGAACATATATGCGCAGGTCGCACACGATGTTTCGGCACGTTTTTTTACGGCATTGGATGCAAGTGCCTTCTATGATGCGGTGGCAGAGATCGATTACCGGTTTCTGGTGGGACCCTCGATCGGGATGTATGTTGTAAACGGTGCGCGGTTAAAGGTCAAAGGCGAGGTGGGTCCTTCCTATCTGTGGGAGCAGACAGGCGAAGGGCAGGATGATTACATGGTGCTTCGGGTAGCAGAGAGTGTCAGAATGGCGTTTGAGAGCGGTGCCGCCGTATGGCAAACCGCCGAATATGTGCCGAAGGCGGATGATGTTGACACGTTCCTGCTGAGCACGGAGGTTGGTGCGGAGGCGGCCATGACGGAGCGGTTGCGGCTGCGGTTGGTTGTACAGCATCGGCATGACAGTGTGCCAGCACCGGACCAGGATCGTAATGATTTGACGCTGATTACCGGGGTGCAATGGGAACTCTAGGATATGTTGCGGCGGATGTTGGAGGGGGAGATCTGGGTGTACGAGTATGTGTAAGAGTACGCATTATGGTCGTTTTTCTTACTCGTACACGTACTCGTACACGCGAATCCCTAATGGCAAATTGTTAAGAAAACGGCGAAGTTATAGGCAAGAAGGAAAGGTGGATTATGGGGACAGAATCATTATACATGGGGTTGGATGCTAGTACACAAGGATTGAAGTGTACGATTGTGGATCGCAGCTTGCAGGTTGTGTATGAGCAAGCGCTGAATTTTGATGCGGATTTGCCTTCATTTGGTACGAGCGGTGGTGCGCACACCAGTGCAGACGGATTGACGGTGACGAGTCCGGCCCGGATGTGGGTGGCTGCTTTGGATCTGCTATTGTCCCGTATGCAGGCGGATGGTGCCCCTTTGGATCAGGTATGTGCCATTTCGGGGTCGGGACAGCAACATGGCAGTGTCTGGCTGGGGGTGGGCGCCGAAAAGACGTTGTCGAACGTGCAGCCGGACCGGAAGTTGGCGGAGCAGTTGGAGGATATTTTCAGTTTGGCCGATTCCCCCATCTGGAAGGACACGAGTACGGGGGCGCAATGCCGGGCACGTGAGGCCGCCCTGGGTGGCGCACAAGCGGTTGCGGATCTGACGGGTTCGCGAGCATACGAGCGGTTCACGGGCAATCAGATTGCTAAAATTGCCGCGGAGAAGCCGGATGCCTATGTGGCTACCGAGCGGATTTGTTTGGTGAGTTCCTTTATGGCGAGTTTGTTGATCGGGGGGTATGCCCCGATCGATGTGAGTGATGGTTCCGGGATGAATCTGATGGATATCCGCACAAGGGACTGGTCCCCGGAGGCGTTGGCTTGTACGGCACCGGACCTGCAAGGGCGTCTGGGCCCCTTGGTGGATTCGCATCAAAAGGTCGGGGCGTTGCATCCGTATTACCGTGAGCGGTTCGGCTTTGCGGCGGATGTTGCGGTGATTGCCTTTTCGGGAGACAACCCGAATAGCCTGGCTGGTTTACGACTGGAGGAACCCGGGGATATTGCCATTAGCCTCGGTACGAGCTACACCGTGTTTGGCTTTCTGGCAGAGGCACATCCTTCGGCTGATGAAGGACACATCTTTGCCAATCCGGTGGCACCGGATGCATTCATGGCGCTGCTGTGCTATATGAATGGCGCATTGATTCGAAATAAGATCCGGGATGCGAGTGCGCAGCGGGACTGGGCGCTATTCAGCCGGTATGTTGCCGAAACCCCGCCCGGGAATGAGGGGCGCATCGGGTTCTTTTTTGTGGAGCCGGAGATTACACCACCAGTTCTGAAGACCGGCATCCGGCTCTTTGATGGGCAAGATCAGCGGGTGGACGCTTTTCCGGATGCAGCCGCGTGTCGGGCCGTGGTCGAAGGGCAGTGCCTTGCCATGCGGTTGCACGGTGAGAAACTGGGGTTTGCGCCGGGTCGGATTCTCGCAACGGGGGGGGCTTCCGCAGATCAGGAACTGTTACGGGTCATGAGTCATGTGTTCGGCGTTCCGGTGTTTGTAGCGGAAAAATCGGATACGGCGTCCCTAGGGGCGGCGTACCGTGCGTTGCATGGATGCGCCTGTGCCGAGGCCGGGCATTTTCGATCTTTCCGGGAGGCATTAGGTGAGGAACGTCCGTTGCACTGTGCGGCGGAGCCGGATGCCGCCCTGCATGCGATGTATACGGAGATGCTGGATCGCTATGCGCGGCTGGAGCAACAGATTCTAGAGGAGGTGTGAATATGGAACGAATACGCTATGCAGGGTGGGACAACTGTATCCGGTTGACGAATGGCCGGATTGAAGCAATTCTTACGACGGACGTTGGCCCCCGTGTGCTGCATCTCGGGTTTTGCGGCGGGGCCAACCTCTTTGCGCAAGTACCGGAAGATCTGGGTGGTAGCGGCGAGACGGAGTGGAAGATGCGTGGTGGCCATCGTTTCTGGCTTGCACCGGAAGAAATGCCCGTGACGTACGAGCCGGATAATGCGCCGGTTACGGCGGAACCGATCGCGGGCGGCGTACGGATTCTGCAGCCGGCCGGGCCCCTCTCGGGCTGTGCAAAGGAGCTGGAGGTCACAATGGATGCGGAGCAGGATCGGCTGCAGGTGGTGCACCGCATTGTGAATGCAGGGCAAGCGTCGCGTTGTGTTTCGCCCTGGGCTTTGAGTGTGATGGCACCTGAGGGTGTTGCGATTATACCGTTGCCCCGTAAGGTGCCGCACACGGAGTGCTTTCTGCCGAATCAGCAATGGAGCATCTGGTCGTATACCGATTTTACGGATGGACGCTGGACGCTGGGCCGCGACTTCATTTTGTTCCGCCAGGATCGGACCTGCGGTCCGGGAAAGCTGGGGTTGGTGAATAAGGAGGGCTGGGCCGCGTATCAGCTTGGAACGGATTTGTTTGTCAAGCGGTTCGGGTATGATGCCACAGCCAGCTATCCGGATGGTGGTGTCAATTTCGAGACGTTCAGTGCAGAGACGTTTCTGGAGATGGAATCACTGGGCCCGCTGGTTGACCTTGCACCTGGCGACCGAACCACGCATGCGGAAACCTGGGAATTGTACGCGGGTACAGCCCCGGTGCGCAGTGAACAGGATGCGGCCATATTGCCGCCTGCTCAGGGACGTGCATTGTAACACCCGCTACCGCGCATAGGCAGGTAAGTCGGTCGTTACCTGCGGTGAGCAAAAATGCGGGTGGAAACGTAAAATGGGAAACCTGAGGACCCTTCAGTCGTCGGCCTCCAGCTCGGAAAGGAAGTTGCAGACGCGTCCGCCGCTTAGTCTTCTGCAGAGAAAATTACCATTCCTGACATGGCACGAGACTTGCGTTGTGTCGCGATGTGTTATACTTTGCGCATATAGCCGGGGCGATAGTTTGTGCATTTGGTTGCAAAAAAAGCGGGTAGTGGCAGAGAGGATGAAGCATGATGCAGCGAGAATGGGTGCGTTACACGATAGGGCTGTTTTTGGCGATGGCTGGTCTGGTCAGTCCGGTCGGTGCGATGGAAGAGGCAGCAGCAGAACAGGTTATACGTCTCGTGGCGGAGGGCAAGGATCAGGCTGCCATTGCCCTCTATGAGCAAGAGAATACGCAAGAAGATGCACCGCTGGAGGTTTTGCGCGCGGTAGCTGGTAGCTACTGGCGCTTACGTCGGTTTGAGACGGCGCGTGACTTGTATCGGGATATCATGCGCAGGCAACCGGCATTGGCTACCATGATTGGGCCCAGCGCATCGCCTGAGAATGCATCGGCGGCACAGGTGGCATCTGGCGCGGATACGGCCGATTTGCAAGAGGATGGTGCGCCGGAACCCGCTGTCGAGTATGGACCGGTCGAGCAGGTTGCGTCAGGGGAGCCTCCCGCTGGACTTGCCGCGGACCAAGCACCAGCAGGCACTGTTGTTACAGAAGCGGTTGCTGCCTCTGGTGCGGATGACGTGCAGACGCAGGAGGAGACGGATATACCTGAAAAGGGGGGGGCGCAGACAGAAGAGGATGATGCGCCCAAGGGGGTACCCTCGCCGCCCGGGGCTGCCGGACAGGAGGAGCAGCCCGTTCCTGAAATGCAGGCCGAGGTAGATGCATTGCACGCGTTGTATATGGAGCTTGAAGCAGAACGCGAAAACCAACGACAGAATCTGGAAAAACGGATTTTGACTATTATGCGGCATACCGAGCAGACCTTGGGCGAGATGGAGAGCATTCGCGCGGAACGCGATCAAATGGAGCGTGCCCTGTCCGAGGCGGATGGCCGATCGACGTCTCTAGCCGACGAAATGTCCCGTAAGGAAGAGCAGTGGACGGAAGAGCGGCAAAATCTGGAGCAGGACGTTACCCGGCTCCGGAATGCGTATCAGGAGTTAGAGTCGGAAAGTGCGGCGCGCATGGCGGATCTGGCATCGGCCTTGAAAGGAGCTCAGGCCGAGCGTGCGCAGGCTGCCCAACGCGTGGAGCAGCTTACGGAATCTCTCGCAGCACAAACGGCGACGGCAGCCGAGCGTAAGACAGCTTTACAGGTTATGAAGGCCGAGATGGAGACACGTAAGGATCAGGCCCTGGCCGATCAAGCGCGTTGGCAGGAACGGCTGACAGAGCTGGAAGAACAATTGGATACAGAGCGGGTGGCTGCCCGTGCTCGCCGCGATGCATTTGCCGAGCGCGAGGCGAAGCTCAAAGAGGACTTGGCTGCCCGCACGCAGGAGCAGGAAGAACGTACGGCACAACTGGAGCGTGCACAGCGGGAGATCACGGCATCCTCAGAACGGATTGCTGCCTTGGAGGCGGCAAGGGATACCCTGACAAACCGTTTGGCAGCGGTTAAGCAAGCCAAGGTTGCGCAAGAGGCGACGATGCAGGAAGAGCTGGAAGAGCACCAGCGTTTGCACGAAAAGGCCCAGCAGACGGTAACACAGTTGTTAGAACAGGCGGAAGCTGAGGCCAAGGCACGTGATGCATTGGCAAACCAGTTGGCGGCAGAACGAAAGAAACAGCAGGAACAGCAGCAGGCATTTCGTGAAATTCAGGATCGACTGGTGAAGGCGGTTCGGGCGGAGCAGGCGCGTACCGCAGATGTTAGGGCGAAGTTGGACGCGTTGCAGGCCGAGCGAGCAGCAGAACGGAAAGCGGCCGAAGAGCGTCGCCTGGCGGTGGAGGCGGAACAAGCGGAATTGGAATCGGCGCTGCAAGACTTGCAGGCGCGTATGACGGCCTTGGTAGAATTGGCAGAGGCGCAGGAGCGGGATACGGCCCGGAAGCAAGAGCTGGCACGTGCACGTGAGAGCGAGCTTGAAGCCCAATTGGAGGCTGCGCTGGCGGCAAAGGAAACAGCTTTTCAGCAAGCAGAAACGTTGGCGGCCGAGCTTCATGCTGCACTGGAGGCACAAGCGGAAGAAAATGCCAGGCTGGAGGCCGGTCAAAAGGAGTTGGAAGAACAACTCGCTGCGCGCGATCTGGCAGTAACGCAATTGCAGCAACGCCTTGCGGATGATGTCCAAGGGCAAGTGTTGGATGTGGCTCTGCGCGAGATTGAGATGCTGGAGCAGGAGTACCGGGATATGGAGCGCAAATGGCAGCAGGAACAGGCTGAATTGCTGGGGCAATTGGCCGCCCTGCGAGCGGCCTCGGATGCAAGCAGTCAGGAAAAAACCCTGTTGGAAGATGCTTTGGCAGCCGCGACGGCGCGACAGTCGGAGTTGGAAGGTGCGCTGGAAGAGCAAAAGAAGGATCTGGCGCGCGCCCATGCAACGATTGATGAAGCAACGACGGCGCTTGCCAGGCAGTATGATGCCCTGCGGCAGCAAATGGCAACGGGGGTCAGTATTCCGATTCCCGACGATGGCGCGGATCCTGCAGCGCTCTCGCCCTTGATTCTTGAATTGGCGGAGGCAACCGAGACGGTCAATCTCGAATCAGAAAATTTGCGGAAACAGTTTGAGAAAGAACATAAAAGACTGCAGGATCGGTTAGAGGATGTGTTGGCCGAACGGGATGCGTTAGCACATGAGATGGCTGAGCGGGAGCGCTTGCGTTCGGCCGATGTGGCTCGGTTGGAACAACGGTTGTCTGCTGTGCAAGCGGAGCTTGCATCGACTGAGGGGCAAGTGCAGCAACTGCAGGAGGCGCTGGAGGCAGAGCGGACAGCGGACGCGGAACAAGCCGCCGATGTGCCAGCCCCGGGTGCCAACCGGGACGGGGCAATACCTACGGCAGGTCGCATGGCCGAAGAGCCGCCCACCCCACGTCCTGCAGAAAAAGGCCTGGAGGACCATGCTCTCTTGCAGGCCATGCAGAGGATGGTGCAGGACAATGATGTGGAGGGCGCCATTGCCCTGTTTGAGGCACGGGATCCGGATGCGATGATGCCGTTGGCGGTGTTCCAGCAAACAGGCGAATGCTATCGGATGCTGGGTCGGCATGAGCAGGCGTATGCTGTTTTCCAGGACATGCTTGCCCGCGATCCGGGCAATGTACAAGCCGAGCAGGGCATTGTGATGAGCTTGTTTGATATGGGTGAGTACGATAAGGCGTTGCAGTATTTGTCAGACTATGGAACCTCCGGGGATGCGGAGGGGAAGCAGTAGCGTTGTTCAGGACGGGGTGTCGTAATGTATGTATCATACTGGCGATTACAGGAAGAGCCGTTTATCGATGCCCTGGACCTTCGGTATTTCTATCAGACCCCCCAGCATGAGGAAGGATTGGCCCGGCTCTTGTATGTTGCTCGACAGCGCAAGAGCGGTGCGGTTCTGACGGGTGAGTATGGGGCCGGAAAATCCTTGGTTTGTCAGATGTTTCTGCAGCGCCTTTCCAAAGTGGGCTGTTTCTCGGTCGTAGTGCTTGAGAATCCCATGCTGAGTGCGGAAGGTCTCTGGCGTGAGCTGGCGCGGCAATTACGTGGCTGCCAGGATGTATCGGATGATATGGACGCGAACTACCAGCAGGTGGTGGCGCTTCTAAACGGCAGACACCAGCAGGGGGGCCATGGTATTGTCATAGTAGAGGAGGCTCAACTCCTGGCTCACGACGAGCGAATGGAGCGTATCCGTCTGCTCATGAATATACGGGATAAAAAAGGATACCCGCTCTTAACTTTAATTCTGGTAGGCGCGCCAGAAATAGTGCAGTATCTTTCACGGAATGTGTCAATGCGACAGAGGATGCATACGGTTTGGAACCTGAAGCCGCTGACGAGAGATCAGGTTCGAGCGTATCTGGATCATCGGTTGCGCCTTGCAGGGGGTAATGCCTGGATTTTTGATGAAAGTGCAGTAGATGCCTTATATACGTACAGTCAGGGTATTCCCCGGTTAATAAATGGGGTGGCAGACATGGCTTTGTATCTAGGCATGGTGGAGTCTGCGGTGCATGTGGATCAACGCATTGTGGAACGGGTTGTGGCGGACATGCAATTTGACGGGGAAACGAGCACGGAAACAGGTGGTGTATGAAAGGTGTAAGGAACATCTTGGCAGTGGCTGTAAGTGCCATTGTGCCGATGGTGGCGCTGGGCCAGCCCGACGAACCTGAGCAGGGGGATGTTGCTGCAGCCTCCTGGACGCATATGGAGCGTGCGCAATACCTGTATGATCAAGGGATTGTGTTTGAGGCCATTCGTGAGCTGGAAGCCCATGTACAACGGTTTCCCGAGGATGTGGCGGCCCATTTCATGCTGGGACAATTGCAGGAGGAGGTTGGGCATAGCGAGCGTGCGGCGTGGTCTTTGACGCGGGTCTTGCAATTGGATGCCGGGCACCGAGCGGCCCAGCGATTGCTGGTACGAATCCGCAACAACCTAGGGCGCACCTTGGACCGGACGGATCCAGAGGCGGTTTTGCGCTATGCCCGGATCTGTGCGCGGCCCGGAAGTTATGACCGCGCGGCTGCCCATTACCGCCTGGCGCTTTCGCTGGAGGATTCCACGGCGGTACAGCTGGAATTTGCCAAAATGCTCTATTGGGCGGGGGCGTACGAAGAGTCGGCGCAACGCTACGACCTCGTGCTGGGCCGCAATCCGGCCTCTTTACCTATCCAGCGTGAAGCGGCCCGCGTGTATCTTGCCCTCGGCGATTTTGAACGTGCCATTGCGGTTCTGGAAAACAATATACGGCTTGCACCGGAACATATTCCCGCCCAACTAGAACTGGTGCGCGCCTTGATTTGGGCAGGCCGGCTGGAAGAGGCGGAAGCACTGCTGGCTACGGTTCTGCAGCGCGAGCCAAGCGGTGTGGAGGCGCAAATGGTTCGGGGCCTTCTGGCAGAAGCGCAGCACGAACTCCTGAGAGCACATGCGCTGTATGCAGCGGTTCTGGAACGGGAGCCGGAGCATCTCGAAGCAAAAGCCCGGATGGCTGCGATGCGCGAGGGGGACCGTCTAAAAATGGCTCGATTGCGGCAGCAAGCCGAAAAGGCGCCTGACGATGCCGAGGTGTACCTTGTGCTTGCAGCGCTGTATGATCAGCACGATCAGTTGGGGGCAGCCATTGATCTGCTGACAGAGGCGAATCGACGCTTGCCCGAACAGGAGGAAATCTTTCGTGCCTTACGCCGTCTGCGGGAGAAGGATCTACAGCAGGTGCGCACCCGTATTGCCGGATTCCAGGCATCGCGGGAACGGCAGCATGCACAAGAGCGGGAGACGGCCGAGGCCTGGTTGGAACAAAACCCTGATGACCGGCAGATGCGCCTGAAACTTGCGCGGCTGTTGGTTACAAGTGGACAATATGCGGCCGCGCAAGAGCATTTGCGGTATTTGCTATCAGCAGGACCGATGGACCCCTTGGTCGTGGAGCTTCTACAGCTTACGCGCGAACGCTTGGAACAAGAAAAGTCGCTTCCGCAAACGGCATCCCGCGCAAAGGAAGAACCATGATTCGCAAACTGCTACTGTCGCTGTTGGTGTTGACGCTGCTGGCCTTTGTGCTTGTGACCTATGTGGCGGTGCTGCGGACAGACTACCAGATCACCTCTACGTTCGTGAATATATCCATGGTGGTCTTGTTTG
Organism: uncultured Victivallales bacterium; assembly: GCA_964598575.1. Lineage (GTDB taxonomy): Bacteria > Verrucomicrobiota > Kiritimatiellia > UBA8416 > UBA8416 > T3Sed10-140. Next base: position 17,432 of record CAZRCN010000002.1, read on the forward strand.
CGTTTCTGGTGATTCTGATCGTACGTTTTTTTATCCTGATCTACTTGTCGTATTTGCATCACATCGACCGCAGCAAGGTGCCGGACTATCTGGCCGAATATCTGGCCCGTCCGGACTCGCTGCATTTGCCGCCGGTTTCCATTATCGTGCCGGCCTACAATGAGGGGGTCGTCATTGAAAGCTCGATCCGGTCCTTGTTGAATTTGCAATATCCGGCAGTGGAAATTCTGGTCGTGGACGATGGCTCCAGTGATGACACCTACGAGCGGGCCAAGCGGTATGAAGGGCAGCACGGATCGACCGTCGTCCGCGTGGAAAAGAAGGTAAATGGGGGGAAGGGGGATGCCCTTAACCACGGGATTGGTTTGGCCACGGGGGACTTTGTTTTAAACGTGGATGCGGATTCACGTCTGGAGCCGGCCTCCTTGCTCTATGCGGTGCAGCACTTCAAGAACCCGAAAGTCGGGGCGGTGGCTGGAAATGTCAAGGTGGGCAACCGGCATAATATGCTGACGAAGATGCAGGCCCTGGAATATATTGAAGGGTTGAATATGGTTCGCCGCAGCCAGGGATACTTCAGTGCGGTCAACATCATCCCCGGCCCGCTAGGGGTATTCCGCCGCAAGGTGCTGGAGGAAATTGGCGGGTATGAGCTCGATACCTTTGCCGAGGACTGCGATATTACCATCAAGCTACTGGTTGCGGGCTACAAGATCGAATATGAGCCATTTGCGATTACCTGGACCGAGGCGCCCGAGACCATTCGTGACTTTTTCCGGCAGCGGTATCGTTGGACGCGGGGGATTTTACAATCTTTGCGTAAGCATCACCGCAGCCTGTTTAGCGGGTGTGGGTTTGTGAACACCTTCGTGCTATGGTATATGGCTTTCGAGTCGTTGCTGTGGCCCGTGATGAATATCTTTGCACAGGTATATTTCCTGTATGTGGTGATCTTTTTTGATCTTGCCAAATTCGTCATATTCTGGTGGGGCCAATTAACAGTCTTGGATATCGTGGTGGCGATGTTCTGCTTAAGCATGGAGCGGGAGAACATGAAGTTGGTGCCCTATTCCATCCTATACCGGATCTACTTTGTGGTGCTGACAGATGTGTGTAAAGTGATTGCATCGGTCGAGGAATTGTTAAAGATTGAAATGACATGGGGTAAACTCAACCGAACCGGTAAAATGGGTATGCAAGCGGGAGCCGGTCGATGAAAAGAGGTGAAAGATGGGAAGTTTGATAGGCGTATTGTCGACGGTCATCCTGGTTAGCACGGTCTGTACATTGATTTTTGCCGTTGGTGCCTATGTGATTTCACGCAAAAATCGGGATGGGGTAGGGGTGATGGAACCGGACGATGCTTCTGGCACGGATATCGCCGACCAGTTTCCCACGTCGGCACCTGCTCCGCAAACCAACATTTTCAAGCGTGTGCATCCTGAGGCGTCCTCGGCGCCGGCAGGGTCAGAACCAGAACCATCCGGTGATGTGTATCAATGGAAATAAAACCTGAAAAGAAGCGGGGTCGGAAGCTGGGGTTTCTATGGTTGTTGCTGGCGGTCAATCTCGTGTTGATCTTTGGCATCTGGCAGTACCATCGGTTGCTGGTTGAGATTTCGGATGGTGCGACGGCGGGACTGTATCAGCGGATCCTGGGGCGCGGGGCATCCGATGGTGGCACCTTGCAGGGCAAGGCGTTGCGTGTTGCTGTGCTACGTTCGGAAGCCACGGCCCTTTCCTTTGGGGCGGATCGCGAGGGGTACTACAACCTGATCGAGTTATGGCAAGCCTTTCTTGAGCGGGAGGGCTTCGGGTACGAGGTGGTTGAGTCGGTTCCGGTCGGGGAAGAGCAAGACCGGTTCAATTTATTGTTGTTGCCGGCCGCCCGTAGCCTACGGGAACAGGACCGCCGGGCGGTCAAGGCATTTCTGGGGGCGGGCAAAGGGGTGATGATGACATGGGCCGTCGGGACGCGTGATGCCTTTGGACAATGGCAGCGCTACTCCCTGTTGCAGGAAGTTGCCGGCATTGAGCTGGCGCCGTCCCCACCTGTCCGGGCCGAGGATGACGTCAGTACGGTTTTGTTATCTGGAGGGTACCCCCTTACCGCGACGCTGTATCCCGGGATTCGGCTGCGCATCACGGCCTTTGATCAGCCCGTTGCGGGGATCGCACGCGAGCAGCGAACCCAGATCGATGGGGTATGGATTGATCCTGACGATTCGAGCTACGCCTTGCATAGCCTTCGGGAGCGGGTAGCCCTGGCCCACGGGTCCTACTTCGGTGGCCGTTTTGCGTGGATGGGATTTACCATTGGCTCGCCGCAGCTCACGCCGCAGCAGCAAAGCTCTTTTGCGGCGATGCTGCGCAGTTCATTGCTTTGGACGGGGAATCAAGTACATGCCTTCAAGCCTGTCTGGCCGAATGCCCGCAGGAGCCTGGCTTCCTTGTCGTTGAATGTGGAGGGGCCGGAAGACGTGCCGGCGGAATGGCTTGCCTTGGTGCGGCGGCATCAGATCCCGTTGGCATCGTTTGTGCATCCGCGCGTGTTGCAAGAGCATCCCGATTTGGTGCAGGCGCTTGCAGCAGTCGGAGAGGTTGGGGTTCTGCTGGATCGGGAGGGGGGCTATGCCGGTAGAACGATGCAAGAGCAGCGGAAGGAATTTGTACGATCCGGCCTTGCTTTCGAGGCTATCACGGGCAGGAAGCCGGTTGGACTGCGTTTGCCGGCGGGGATCGCTTATAACGAAAGTACGCTCGATGCTGCGGTGCGGGCAGGGTATTTTTATGTTTCAACGAGCGACATGGATCGTCTCGTTCCCAGTTTGGTGCGCTCATATCGTTCTATCCCGATATTGACCCGGCCACGATCGCTGTGGCTGGTGCCGCACCTGCCACTGGAGGGCATAGCGAGAGAAAATCGATCTGGGGAACAAGCCCTGATGGCGCATTTTTCCCAGGTCGCAGCGCTAGGCGGGTTTTATTGCCTGGCCATACAACCGAGTCGCACGAAAGAGGGGCTGCTTCAGGATCTGGAAGTATTGCTGGACTTGATGGCGCGGGTTGGTGTTCCCCTACAAACGATCCGGGCCGCTACCGAGATTTGGCAGGAGTGGGATCATATCAAGATTTCGGTGCGGCATCTATCGGAGGATCGGGCGTCCCTTCGTATCAGCAATACCTGGACGGAAAAAGTGAAGGATATTGTGGTTTTTATAGAGATGCCGCACCGGCAACCGGATCTGGAGCTTGAGTCGATGACGTTGGGGACGCGTCTACCGGACCGTTTGACGGCGAGCGGTGTACGCTGGCGGCTACATCTGGATGCACTAGGGGCCGGGAAGAACGTTGCCTATTATATGCATGTAGACCGCAGCAAGGCCGGGACGGCTACTCCATCAATGCTGCCGTTTGTGGAGCCGGAGGTTGAGGTAGAGGTTCCAGTAGACGTTTGGTAGGTATAGGAAAATAGAGGTAGAAGCATGCTGTTTCCGACGACGGTCTTTGCCGCGTTTTTTTTGGTTGTGTTTTTGGGCAACTGGCTGCTGCAGCGGCATCGGAAGGCGTGGCTCTGGTTTCTGCTTGGTAGCAGCTATGTCTTTTATGGCTGGTGGGATTGGCGCTTTCTCTTCCTGATCCTTTTTAGCACGGTTTGCAATCACCTGGCTGCCGTGCAAATAGGCAAAGCCGGTATTGCAACAGGTGGTACGGCAACACGCAGGCATCGGCTCTGGTTGATTGCCGCGGTCGTGGTGAATCTGGGACTGCTCGGGTTCTTCAAGTATTACGGTTTCTTTGTACAATCAGCTTATCGTGTGCTGGGGAGCTTCGGGGTCGTGCCGGATCTGCCGCTGCTGGATATTGTGCTGCCGGTCGGCATTTCCTTCTTTACGTTCCAGGCCATGAGTTATGTGATGGATGTCTACCGTGGCGCGATCTCCCCGGCTGGCTCGCTGTTGGAATTCGGGGTCTACCTCGCGTTTTTCCCGCAGTTGGTGGCAGGACCCATTGTGCGGGCAAAAGTATTTCTGCCACAACTGATGCGGGGTCCGCGCAAGCGGGTGGAGGTGGTCAATACGGGACGAGCGGCTGTTCTGATCCTCGGGGGGCTCTTTAAAAAGGTGGTGCTGGCCAATACCTTGGCGCAGGTGCTGGCCGATCCGGTGTTTTCGTTCCCGGAAGCCTACGGGGCACGCGACAGCCTGCTGGGTGTCTATGGGTATGCCTTGCAAATCTATTGCGATTTTGCCGCCTATTCGGATATTGCCATTGGTGTCGCGCTCTTGCTGGGGTTTTCCTTCCCCGATAATTTCCGCGCCCCCTACCTTGCTGTCAGTTTCCGCGATTTCTGGCGGCGCTGGCATATCTCCCTTTCTACCTGGTTACGGGACTATTTGTACATACCGCTGGGCGGTTCCCGGCATGGGACGTGGCGTACGCAGCGCAACCTGGTTTTGACCTTCCTGCTGGGGGGGCTCTGGCACGGGGCCAGTTGGCGATTTGTTGCCTGGGGTGCCCTACACGGTACCTACTTGGTTGCAGAGCGCTGGTTCGTGTATCTGCTGGGTCCCCGTGTGAGTGCGGTGGCGGTACCACGCTGGATGCAGGGGGCAGGACGCTGGATCGCACGCCTGATCGTGCTGCATGGGGTCTGCCTTTCATGGGTGTTTTTCCGGGCGGAAACCTTTGCGGATGGCTGGATGCTGTTGGGCAACCTGGGAGATTGGCAAGCGCCGTCGACGCTTATGAGTATGCCCATTGTGGCGATCATGGTATTAGCCTACCTGATCCAGTTCATGGATGGAGAAGGGGCCAAGTGGCTGGAACAATGGTATAATCGACGGAGTCCCTATGTGCAGGGCGCACTCGCGGGACTCGTTCTGACGGTTATTCTCGGGATGGGGCCTCGCGGCGTTGCCCCCTTTATTTATTTTCAGTTTTAAGACAGGAAAAAGTATGATAGACAAGGACAGGAAGTACAGGGTCCGGGCAGCGATTGCGGGTGTACTCGTTTTTTATGCTGTGGCAGGGGTGTTAAACGGGCGGGCGCTGGAGCGTCAGGCGCGGCTGATGCCTTATGGCCCGGCGCGTCGTGTATGCCTGCTGCTGGTACAGCCGTTGGCAGTGGTCAGTGGATGGGGACCGGACCGTATTCGAGCATATGTAGAAACCAAAATGGAAGCGCAACGGGAGAAGATGTAATGAAGAGCAACAATGTGACCCGGTGGATGTGGTTGATGGTGATGGTGCTGATAGGGGTTGGATATCAACCTGCGGTTCAGGCGGAAGAAGTGGTTGTGATGGGGGACTCGATGATGCGTACCGTAGCACGAACCCTCCGGCGGGAACTGCGCCAGCATGACGTAGACGTTGGCATCGAGGTTTCCATCGGGTCCGGACTGGCCCGTCTGGATGTTGTGGATTGGCATGCCCAGGGCGTAGCCGCCATGGCCCGGTATCAGCCCCGTCTGGTTTTTGTTATGATGGGGGCCAATGATAATCAGGCCATGCGGACAGGGGCTGGTGTTCTGGAATTTGGTATGCAGGCCTGGAATATGGAATATGGCCGGCGGGCTGGTAAACTGATGGATATTCTCCTGGAGGGTGGAGCGCGACAAGTGATCTGGGTGGGTCTCCCTTGTATGCGGGACGAGAATCTGAGCCAGGATGTGGCTGCGATGGGTCGCTTGATCGCACAGCAGGCCGAGGCCCGTGAAGGCGTTGTTTATTTCCCGACGATCGAGATCTTCTGTCCGGATGGCGACGGGTACAAGAGTTATATTACCCAGGAGAACGGGATGCCGCTGGATGTGCGATCCTCGGATGGTATACACCTTAGCCGCAAAGGGGCGGAGCATCTTTCCCAGATTCTCGTTCAGACCTTTCTAGCGCAAGACACGTCGGATGCATCCCCCGAAACGAATGGAAAGTAACATGCAGGGAATACGAATTCTGCTTACAGTCGTGTTGGTGGGGTGGGCGTTTGCCGGCGCCATGCAGGCCCAAACGGTTGCGGACGCCTCCGAAGGCATCGGCGGTGGGACGATAGATCGAGCAGCGGCAGAGGCGGTTGCCACGCGCGAGCTGGAGCGGGCGGTGCAGCCCATGCTGATTGAAGACCGTGTGGCGGTTCCTGCGCCGGGTGCGCCCGGGGGAGGGGTTCCCGTCTTACGGGAAACGGATCCCATTCTGGCGGCCATGTACGAGGGAATGGATCTGGTGCTGGATGAGGCGTTTGAAGAAGCGATCCCGTATCTGGAGTTGGTCATCAAGCGAGAGCCGACGCTGATCCCGGTCTGGTCGACATTAGGCTGGACCTATTGGCGGGTAGGGCGCCAGAAAGATGCCATCCGGCTGTGGCAGCAGTTTTTGCAGTTGGACCCGAATCATGCCATGGCGCATTTGCTGGTAGGCAATGCGTATGTCGGGACGGGGCAATTGGATCAAGGGGAGCATCATCTGAAGCGCAGTCTGGAGCTTGATCCGGAGCAGATTGAGCCGCGTCTGGTGCTTGCCACCATCTACCGCTGGACGGGGCGGTATAGTGCTTCGCGCGCCATTCTGGAGGCATTGCGTGCAGAGTATCCCGACCGGTTGGATATCCAGAATGAATTGGGCAGTACGCTGTTTGAGAACGGAAGTTATCATGCGGCATTGCCGCTGTTGGAGCAAGCTGTGCGTGCGCAACCCGATAACATGTCGATAGCCCGTCTGCACGCGCTCTGCCTGCTGCGGACAGGCAACTTGACCGAAGCGCGTTTGCGGGCACAGCGGCTGCTCCGCGGGGACAATGCAAATCTCGAATTGTTGCTGTTGCTGGCGGATGCACCGATTCGCAGTGGTGAGCCGGAGCAGGCGATTCCGTATTTGCAGGAATTGGTCGCGAGTTCCGTGAGCGATGATGTGCGTGCCCAGGCCCATGAGAAGTTGATCCAGATTTATGGACGACTGCGGGAAACGAATCCGCGTGCCTATCCGGTGGAGCTCTCGCTGGACTCCAGCAGGGCCCTGCTGGAGATCGATCCGGAGCAACCGTATTGGCGCGTCATGCATGCCGAGTTGTTGCTGATGAACGGGCAATATGACAAGGCCAGCCGTGTGTTTGCACGTGTGATGGCGTATGCCACAACGAATGTGCTGGCTGCGCGGGAAGGCTTGTTTGAGATCGGCCAAGCCACAACGCGTTACGCGGATGCCAAAGAGCACTGGTCCTTTCTGCAGGACGTGGACCCGAACAATCCCTACCTGAACGAAAAGTTGTCTCGCATGGAATTGTCGCGCGGAAACGTTCGTGGGGCGCAGGATGCGCTGGATCGATTAGAGCGGCAGGGGGCACATGGCGCTGTGGCGGTGCTGCTGTATTACGGGCTGTCAGAGAGCGACTGGTCCGAGACCTTGTCGGCGCGCCGATTCCGATTGCATTTGTTGGCACTCAAACAAGCGGGGTATCGGTTTATCGCACCATCCGAGCTCGAAGCGTATTTTTCATCTTTGCCGCGGCCACCCGAAGATGTGCGGGATCATCGTCCGGAGCGGGTTGCCATGGTGACGTTTGATCGAATAGACGAGAAGACCGTGCGGCTGGCCACGAAAGTGGCGCAAGATTTGGATCTGGTTTTCGGGGTACACCTGGCGGCGCGGGACATCCTCGATCCGGATGCGGATCAAGAGCGGTTGGATGCCATGCGCGATCAGTTGCGCGGGGAGCATTGGGAAGTCGGTAGCCTGTTGTATGATGCGATTGAACTCCAGCCGGTGCGCGAGGATGGGCGCCTAGGAAGCACGCTTGCTGCACGGCGTTGGCTGGAAGAAGAGGATATGTATGAGAGCGAGAGCGACTTTACCCGCCGCTTGCAATACGAGTATGCGGAGAGTCGTAAAAAGCTGCGGGAATGGTTAGGGGAAGGTGCTACCGTGGCTTTTATGGCCTATCCCTATGGCGATTTCGGGTTAGGTGTCCTGAATAATATCGAAGATGCCTACAAACAGAATGTGCGCGAAGCAGCCGTTAACTACCGGATGGCTTTCATTCAGACCGTGTTCGGACATGCGGTAAGCAGAGATAACCCGATGCTGTATCAGCGCTATACGCCGGGCGCATTTGATGATGGGCAGGATGTGGTGGATCACCTGCTGTCGCATCATCCCGTCTTCATGGCACGCCGATTGCGGGCGGAGCTTGCTGCCCTGCAGGGGGCCTTGTATGCGGCACGTCGGAACCTGGCACTCTTGCGTCGGGATGACTACCCCAAAAGACCCTATGCAAAAACAGAAGCCTTTGTGTATGAGAATCTGGCCCTGAAGTTTGGTGTGGCGCGTGCGATTCCGCCGACACAAGAAGACCTGTTGCGGTTCGAGCCGGGCCAACCGTTTCTGGGGGGTGACTTTACATACTATCGCGATTCGCTGGAGCGTCGGAACTGGCAGAACTCCTACTACGCGGGTTTATATGTGACACCTGTTATCACTCTGGAGGGGCGGGGTGGCTATGGTAGGTACCGGCAGCAGTACTCGATCAATCTGGCGGATGAGGATGAAACGCCTGTTCTCGAGGACCGTAGCGCTTCGGTCACGGAACGCTTCGTGGGTGCGCATCTGGCACTGCGGTATCAGCCGGAGAATCCGCGCACCTCGCCTGTAACCTTTGCGGCAGGGGCACGGCGTCATGCGTTCCGGGACTCTGCCGATTATGATATGTGGGCCTGGTTTGTGCAAGCGGCCATGCGACCCTTCCTGATGTTTGATGTCTTGCTGGGGGTAAACCGTGAGGCTGTGCCGTCAGCACGATCCTTGACGGAGTCTCTGTCGCAGGATCGCTACTCTTATGCCGGGTCATTCCGCCTGCGCGATTGGTGGGATATCTGGACCCGCGTCAATTACCTGGATGTGAGTGATGACAATAACCGGGTGGATGCCAATATCTCATCGATGTGGGAGCTGGTCCCGGCATCAGGGGTGCTGGCTGGCCTGGAGTACGGCTATGTCGATGCGAAGAATGCCGCGGATGACTACTGGACGCCGTATCGGTTGCAACAGTATTTTCTGGTGGGAAGGCTGCGTAACAATATACATCGTTTTTCTTATGATGTTGGGGTGAAGATTGGCCGTGCGCGTGAGCGGATTCGACCGGAAACGCAGGCAGCGTATGATCGTCTCGTAGAGCGAGCCGAACGGTTCCGGTTTGATCCGGGCGACCCCCCTGAAACGGACTGGGAGAACATCTTTGCCGCGAATGCGGTGCTGACACTATCGCTGGGGCGGTATTGGCGCGCGAACTGGGAAGGGGCCTATACGGAATCGGCAAACTTCCATGAGTACCGCACGACGGCAGGCATTAGTGCACAATTCTAATCGTTTTTCCGCATCTTGGTATAGCGGTACAGGAGTAGCAGGATGAGCGCATACTGAAGGCCAATAGTCGCGCCAAGGAGGCATTCGCCCAGCAGGATGCCCGGCAAGGGCATTTTGTCGATCAGCGGGTAGAGCAGAAAGATGTTCCAGGCGCTGTGGGAGAGATCCAGGTCGAAGATCCGTCGCAGGAGGGCGGGTATGACGGCATAGGTTCCCAGGATCCAGGCGCACGTGATCCAGCGTGCGATGGGTTTGGCCATTGGCTGGGCAGACGACCATCTTTGGAACAACGGACGGATATGCCAGGCCGTTGCCACCAGCATGCCTAGTGAAACGTGTAACGTTGATTGTGCCATGGAAATTCTCCTCTTCCAACCTATGCCTGCTCTTCGTGTTGCGGGGGGACCGACTGCTCGTACTCGATGCGGTACAATTCACGCCAGGCAGCCAGCAGCAGCGATAAGATCATCGCGACGAGCACCAGCAGGAAGAGTGGTGCAAGCGCATCGAGGTGTTGGGTTTCGATCCTGTCAATATAGCGATGCAGGAAAAACAGGTTAATCCAGGGCGAAGCTTGGAGTTGGTAATAGAGGTCCATCTGCCCTAAGAGCTTGGGCATATCGGGCACTACGGCCCACAGGGCCCCGAGAAACATGGCGGCTGGCGTCAGGAGCAAGAAGCGCCAGGATGCGTGTTGGTGTCGGGATAGGTACCACACCAGCGCACACAGGAATGGGATGATTGCACCGAATAATGGCTGATGCATGCTACTTCTCCTTTTGCAGGCTCGTTGGAATACGGACCCAGTGGCGTAAGGCTTGGGCGCGGCTGTAGGCTGCGGCAGCCCCTTGTCGGTCGCCGATGGCAAGGCGTCGCTCGCCGAGCAGGCGCCAAAGCACATAGTGGTTGGGATCGTAGTGCACGGCCTGGGAGAGCAGGCCGACAGACGTCTTCCGGCTGGTGGGCGTGTCTTGGGCCCAAAGTATTGCTGCGAGGCGGCGCCAAACGATGGGATATGTCGGGGCGGCATGGAGGGCACGCAGGGCAACGTGCGGCGGTGCGGTGCTGATACGGGCTGGTGCATCAAGCTGTAGATGCATGGGTAACAGGCACAGGGCCAACGCGAACCCCAGCAAAAGCGGTATGAGATGTGGTTTTGGCAGGGTGGACAGGTGCTTGTCGGCCGGGGGCACGGGCCAAAGCAAGGCGAGAAGCGCGCCCAGCACCACGACATATAGTGGCAGGCGAAGCGGGAAGTCCACACAGGCATGGACTGCCGCCGCAGCCAAGGCCCCCGCTGCCGCGGCCTGATGCCATCGGCAAACCGGCTGTTCACTTGGGGGGCGTGCCAAGGCCTTCCCGATACGGAAAACAAGTAAGCCCAGTAGGAGCAGCCCAGCCATTCCGGTTTCGACCAACCACTGCACATATTCGTTTTCTGCAAAATCTCGGGCTACCCGCTCTGAACTGACCCGATGCTGCGGCAGAACGGTCTTGTAGGCATTGGGTCCAGCCCCCAGCACGGGGTAGGCCTTGGCTGTCTCAAGTGCATCCCCCCACGCCTGTATACGTGTATGCAGGCTAGCGGTTGTTGCTGGATTTCGCCAACTCGCAAGCCGCTGCTGCAGACGGGGCGTCATCATTATGGTGGCGGTGGTAGCAACAAGAAATAGGACTAGCAGGCTTGCCGTCTGGATTTTGTGCGTATGCGTTGTCTTGCGGAGCATGAAGCCGGTCGTGCCCGTCAAACCTGCCAGCAGCGCAAGGGTGCCACCGCGGGAAAAAGAAAGCAGTACCGCCAGCACCAGGACCGCCGTAAGAGTGCTCCAGAGAAGCATCTTAGCCCATTTGTGCGCCAAGAGAGCCTGTATGCTGCTGGCGAGGGCGGCTGGGGCCAAGAGAGCCATATAGCCCGCAAAGTGATTGCGATTCATGAATCCCCCCATGGGGCCGGGGCGTCCGTGTGGCACAGGCAGATACCAATACAGCGTATCGCCTTGCGGAAAGATCCACTTGCCGGCAATACCTGCCAGTGCCATACCGACTGCGATGAGTAAGAGGAACTGGAGTATAGAGGTGCGCAAACCAGTAGGGGCATACCGGGTGATTGTCCAGGCACTGAAGCCGGCAATCAGCCATAAGAGAAACCGGATCGTGCCTGCGTGGTTACGGGATAGCGCAAACCCATTGGGACTGGGGAATGTTGTATCGAAGGCATGTTCCACTACTTCGTGGGCCTCGATCACCTGCTCGTGGGCGGCAGCCCGTTGCGGGGACAGCCGATAGAGCAAGGACGGCAGCGGTACCAGCATCAGCAGCGTATAGAGCAAGAGAAGTACAATCGGGTTCGACCACAGATGGCGTATATCCACTCGGCGTGGAACGGTTCCCTGCTGCATCACACCTGCTGCTGCAAGCAGGATAGCCGCCCATTGTAACGTCCAGGCAAAGATGCCCGCGCCTGTCAGGATAAGAACCAGCACGACCAGCAAGAATATCAGTGCAGCTACAGTTGCCATGCCGGCATGATAGCCCCTTGTGCTGCAAGGAAACAGGAAAAAGTCTGCCATCGCGCTTTGGTCTGTATTTGCATTGCTGTCCAAAATAATTCTGGCTATCTTCGGGGCTGACTGGAGGCGCAGATTAGGGCGAACGATTAGGGCAAAAGATTAAGGTTCAAAGCGTTCACCTCCTAATCTTTTTCTTAATGTGCGCCTTAATCTTTGCATATGTAGTGTTGAAAATTGTGGTTTTGAGTTGAAGGTACAGGGTAAATACGCCGTACAGGTATAGGGCAAGAGGCATGCAAGAGGATACGGGAACAGAACGGAACGCATCTGCGGCGCGCTGGAATCGGACGGAGCGTCTAGTCGGGGCGGCCGGCATGCAGCGTCTGGCAGCTGGACGGGTCATCCTGTTTGGGGTTGGCGGAGTGGGGAGCTGGTGCGCCGAGAGTCTCGTACGTACGGGTCTGGGGCATGTGACACTCGTGGATTCGGACCGTGTGTGCGCAACGAATATGAATCGCCAACTACAGGCTACCCATTCGACGATTGGCCGGGTTAAGGTGGAGGCCCTGCGTGAGAGGCTACTGGATATTGCGCCGCGTTGCCAGATAGAGGCCCTGCATGCCGTCTATAACGCCTCTACCGCTGATCAATATGATTTTAACGCCTATGATGTCGTGGTGGATGCAATTGATAGTGTCAGCAGCAAGGTGCTGTTGCTGTATCGGGCCTCGCAATCCCGTGCGGCTGTATTCAGTTCGCTTGGTGCTGCTTTGAAACTGGACCCGGCGCGGGTCCGCGTCGGGCCTTTCATGCAAGTGCAAGGCTGTCCGCTCGGACGGGTACTGCGCAAGAAAATGCGGCGGGATGGCTGCGTACCAGCCAAATCGATCCTGGCGGTATATTCGGATGAGCTGCTGGAGAATGTGGCCGCACATTCGCTGGGCGTAGTTGGGGAGAGCGTGGGGCCACAGATATCGGCGGCTGAGGCGCAGCAGCCGAGTGGAAACGCGAGGAAAGCGGTTGTCAATGGCACCGTTGCGCATATGACCGGTATCTTCGGGCTTACGCTGGCAGGGCTTGTCGTGCAGCATCTGCTGCACGGGTCGTCTGCACCGTGATATGCGTCTCGTTCGCTACGTACTGCTCGGCGAGGGCGGAGGCTTAGGGGCGTCGGGGTAACGGCCATGGCTGGCCGCATTCTCGACAATTTCACGGGTGTCGGGCGGAAAATCACTCTTCAGAAGCCACTTGATAAAACCTTTGTCGTTCTCGACAAGATCGCGCAGGAGTTTGCCGCGATTCTTGCCGAAATTAATCGTCACCTGCCCGTGGAGCCAGCGAAGCCGTCCGGTGGAGTCGACCCAGTACGGGTTTTGGGGATTACAGACCTGGTCGAGTGCCTCAATGGAATGCGGCAAATCAGGGTAGTGTTCCAACTGCCCCTCGAATACTTTCATCGTGGCAACGACATCGGCTTCCGCGCCGTGTGCATCTACATGATCTGTGTCGCAATAGAATCGCAGGGCCGCACTCAAGTCGCGCGGTTCGCGGATATGGAAAATGCGCTGGACATCCAGGACGCGGCGCGCATTGACAGAAAAGGAGTGTCCGGCGCGTTTCATTTCCTCTGCCAGCATGGGAATGTCGAAGCGTAGGATGTTGTATCCGCCTAGATCGCACCCTTCCAGAAAGTCGAGGATCGCCTGCGCTTCCGCGGCAAAGGTCGGGCAATCCTTCACGTCTTCATCGTGGATGCCATGAATGGCGGTGGATTCGGGCGGTATTTTCATGCCGTCCGGGTTGAATCGCTGGTTATAGCGATCCTGGCCCCGCAAGGGGCAAACTCGGATGATGCAGAGCTCGAGGATGCGGTCAGCGCGGGGGCTGATGCCGGTGGCTTCGATATCAAAAAATGCGAGGGGTCGATCCAGTTTGATCTTGTGCATGTTATCTCTCCATTGGGGTCGTTTTTTTGCCGTTGCGGTACGGAGGGTTAAGGGTTTCGGGGCAAAGCGGTGTTCTGGAAGGGGGCGATAGCTGCCATCCGCGCCTCCTGCTGCATGGCCGCATCGGCCAGTACGAGGGCAGCCATGGACTCCACAATCGGGATCGCACGAGGCACAACACAGGGGTCGTGCCGGCCTTTGGCTTCCAGCGTTACATTTGCTCCATCAAAGGTGGTCGTCTGTTGAGCCTGTCCGATCGTGGCCGGTGGTTTGAATGCCAGGCGGAAGTACAGGTGTTCCCCGTTTGAAATCCCCCCCTGAAGGCCACCGCTGTTGTTCGATTGGGTTCCCAGCGTGCCGTTACGCAGCACAAAAGCATCATTGTGTTCGGAGCCGCGCATGGCTGTACCTGCAAAACCGGAACCAATTTCAAAACCTTTGGTGGCCGGAATCGAAAGCATGGCATGCGCAAGGACGGCTTCCAGTTTATCGAAGACCGGTTCGCCCCAGCCTGGTTGCAGATTGCGGCAGACACAACTGACGATGCCACCGGTGGAGTCGGCTTGATCCCGGATATCGGCGATGAGCCTGGCCATCCGGTCCGCACTTTCGGGATGGGGGCAGCGAACCGGGTGGGCATCGACCTGCTCGCGTTGCAGGGTAAGCATATCGATCGGTGCGGACTGCACGGTGCCTGCGGCACTGACCCAGGCTACAATGTCCACGCCATAGCGTAGGCGTAACCATTTTTCGGCGATGGCTCCGGCGGCTACACGCCCAATGGTCTCACGCGCACTGGAACGGCCGCCTCCACTGGAGGCCCGGATGCCATATTTTGCCTGGTACGTAAAATCTGCGTGTGAAGGGCGGGGAATATTGGCCATCTCGCCATAGTCCACCGGGCGTTGATCCCGATTATGCACGAGCATCGCAACGGGTGTCCCTAATGTGAACCCATTTTCCGTACCGGATAGGATCGTGACGGTATCGGCCTCATCCCGGGGGGTGGCCAGATCGCTTTGCCCGGGGCGTCTGCGACTCAATTGCGGTTGGATATCCTGTTCTGTAAGTTCCATGCCCGGCGGTACGCCATCGACAATGACACCAACCCCCTTGCAGTGGGACTCACCGAAGGTCGTCATCGAAAATAAGGTACCAAAAGAACTGGACATGATCTGGACTCCGTGCGTTCGTAAGATTATGTTGCATAGCGAGGACCTAATAAAGGTAAAACGATTGGGGTAGAAGTCAAGCAGCAACCCTGCACCGGGATAGGGATTGGATGCGTGAGAGGAGAGAATGACGGAGCATCAGATAGCAAAGCGCGAAGACGTAAGCGTTGGACATTCGGCGCGACCCATTGTTGTGGCGCTCTCGGGCGGAGTGGACAGCGCCGTTGCGGCAGGTATTCTGGTAGAGCAAGGCTACCGGGTGCAGGGTGCGTACATGAAGAACTGGATGAATGAAGATGGTGTGCTTGGTGATTGCCCCTGGCAGGAAGATCTTGCTGATGCACGTGCCGTGGCAGAGCGATTGGGCATAGGTTTCGAGGTTGTCAATCTCATGGACGCGTATAAACAACGCATTGTCGATTACCTGCTGGATGGTTATGCCGAAGGGGTTACCCCGAATCCTGATGTGCTCTGTAACCGTGAGATCAAATTCGGTGTTTTCCGGGATTGGGCCCTTGCGCAGGGGTTTGGCGCGGTTGCAACGGGGCATTACGCGCGCCGTCGGCAAGCCGCCGATGGTCGCGCCGATGTTCTGATGGGTCGCGACCCCCAGAAGGACCAGAGCTATTTTCTGTGTCTGATGCAGCAGGATCAGGTGCAGGATGCCTTGTTTCCGATCGGGGCGTACCACAAGCGCCAAGTGCGGGAGGAGGCCCGCCGGCTGAGGCTGCCGGTTGCAGAAAAAAAAGACAGCCAGGGCATTTGTTTTATCGGGAATATTCGTATGGCGGATTTTTTGCAGGCGTATTTGCCGGATGCCCCCGGCAATATCGTCTTGCCGGACGGTAAGGTGGTGGGTCAGCACCGCGGGTTGCATTTTTATACGCGGGGGCAGCGCCGGGGTTTGGGATTGGCGTCGGCGGTCAAGGGAGAACATTATGTTGTGATCGAGAAGCGCATCGCCACGCGGGAATTGGTGGTGGATTTTGACCGTCCGGACACACAAGGGCTGTACGCATCAGCCTGTGTGTTGGGGGGGGTGTCGTTTGTGAATGGCGCTCCGGCAGCGACGGTTGCGCTCTCGGCTCGGGCACGGTACCGCGCCCCGGCGGTACCGATTCGCTATACGCCGCTCGGGTCAGACCGGGCACTCGTAGAGTGGGATGTGCCCCAGCGGGCACTGGCACTCGGGCAAATCTGTGCCTTGTATGCGGATGAGGTCTTGGTAGGTGGGGGCTTTTACACGGACATTCTGCGTGGCGGGGAGGCCTTGGCACAGGTTCGTGCTCAAGCCGAAGTGGTATTGTGAGACGCGGCTGCGGATAGGGCTTGCAAGACGGAAGCGCCATAGATGGCGGCGGTTTCGGCGCGTAGCACGAAGGGGCCCAGCGAAACAAATCGGGTTCCCTGATCTCGGGCGGCGGCATACTCCTCTGCCGAAAAATCACCCTCGGGACCTACCGCAAACCGAATTGCGGGGCAGTTTGCCTCTAGCAGGGCTTGGGCGGTGCAGGCGAGGGGGACGGCATCTGGGGCTAGTGCTGCCAACAGCAGGGGGACGGGGTTGGTTGCCTGTTGCGCCAACCAGTCGGAAAAAGGGGTAGGGCAGGCAATGTCGGGTAGTGTGGCCGTTCCGCACTGCTTGGCGGCGCTGACTGCCACCCGCATCCAGCGATCCCTTTTGCGGTCTGCATCCCGTGGCGAAAGTTGTACGACTGTGTGAGCGGTCAGGATCGGTTCAATCCGGGATACCCCTAGCTCCGTGGCTTTTTCGATGAGGCTGTCCATACGGGAGCCCTTGATCACTGCCGTAGCAAGAATGATAGTGCGGGACGGCGTCGTGTTGGTCACGTTTGCCTCCAGCATTCGCAGTTGTAGGCCGTTGTCGGGGGCGGTTTCCAGCAAGGCTTCTGCCTCGCGCCCTTTCCCATCAAAGGCGATCACCTTCGTGCCTGGTGAAAGACGCAAGACATGTCGGAGATGGTGCTGCTCGGCAGCAGGCGGGACAATTCTGGTCTCGCTCCATATGTCGGGCGGAATGTAGCAGCGATGCATAGCGTATTCCTATGTTTTTGCGCGGTAGGACAGCTCGGGTTCAACGTCTGGTTGCGGATACTATTGCGATTTCACACAGTCGTGCTACTGTCAGAGGCACTTTGCGGGGAATATGGTAAAAAGGCAAGGCTACATTATGGAGAAGGTGAGTAGATGAATTGGTGTGTATTGCACCTGAAACCGCGAACAGAAAAGCGGGTGGCAACAGTTTGTGCGCGGCACGGCATTCGCTACGATTTGCCGATGCGGGTAGAGATAAAAATCTATCAGCGACGGAAGATACGGGTGGAAAAGCCTCTTTTTCCGGGATATGTATTTGCCTGTTTGGATGAAGAAACACGGATTCAAGTAAAACGAACAAACCATATCGTGAAGGTACTGCGGCCAGCGGACGAGCAGCAATTAGAGCATGAACTGGCACAGATTCGGCAGGCATTAACCGTGGATCCGGGGTTACGGGCCGTTTCCGGTGTGCATCCAGGACAACGCGTGCGAATCAAGGGCGGGGTTTTCTTGGGGGTAGAAGGTGTGGTTGTCGAGATCCGTGGCAAGGAGCAAGTCCGGCTACAGATAGACATGATCGGTCAAGCCGTCCCCCTGCATGTAGAGCAAGCGTATGTGGAACGATTGCCGGCTGATTAATGCCTGCGGACCCGGAAAAATGTACTTGCATACAATAAAACAGCTCCTCCGCAGAATGAAAGAGCGCCATAAGCAACGTGAACAAAGGCGTCAGAAACGGGAGGGGCAGGACAGTCCGGTAGCGTAAGGCATAAGCACCCAAACGGATGCCACATAACGCAAAAGACCGCGGTTTTACGGCCGCGGTCTTTTGTTGCCCACCAGACCTACATCGGGTTTCTGTCTCCGCAGACAAAGAAGCAGACACGTACCATGCTGGTTGTGCCGCTGGTTCCAATGGCAATCTAGTTGTCGTTACGATGCGGGCACTCGCTGCGCCCTTCATACAATAAGTTGCAGACCGGCACATCCATATACTGGGCAATCCGGTCCAGGTTTCTGACCGAGGGGAAACGTAACCCCCGCTCCCACTGACTGACTACCGATACGGAAACATCCAGATCGTGCGCTACCCGCTTCAGCGGAAGGCCTTCCGCACGCCGCCACACTCGTAGCCGCTTGCCAAAACGTTCGGCCGTTGACAACTGCAGTTTCGGTTTCAACTTCGTCGATTTTTGTTCTGCTACAACCATAATTTCTCCACACTCCTTTCTGTAACACATAGTGTAATATACCCCTAATCTGCCGTTTGTCAGTCTTTTTTTTGCGTTTTGTATAAATAATGGCCCCGCCGCTTCTACACCGTGCGCCTGCATCGCAGAAACCGACCGAAACCGGTTGACAACAAAGTGAAGCTGAGCGACATGCAATCCCCGTCTGCCACCGATGCATTACACACTGTGAACGTCCCGGGTGGTTCTGCCCAAACTGCGGATCAGCAATCGGGCCATACAACAACTGTAATCCTTTCGTTTGTTGGTGCTGGTTGGTTTCTGGCTTTCAAGCATGGCGCGATTCTGCTTTCATGTGGGGCCGTAGTGAAACAAGATAATGTGGATCGGAGCAAAGAAAAGATCAGGAAGCGCTTTCTGAAAGGATGCCGGTAACATGGCGATGAAGAGCGGGGTACAAGGTGATGGGATGGTGATGCGGTATCCGGCGACACGCTGGCAGGATGCATTGCCGACCGGTAGTGGAATCGTTGGGGCGCTCGTGTATGGGAATATCCAGCGCGATACCGTGGTTTTGAATCACGAGCGACTGTATTATCCCAGGGCACGGCCTGAGATGGTTGATGTATCGGACAAGCTGCCTGAAATGCGGGAGCTCATGGATCAGGGGGCCTGTCGCGAGGCTGCGCAACGCATGCGGGATACCTACACCGAACGAGCACAGGGGGGGGCTGGCTCGACCGCCCCGTATCAGCCTTTCTGTTCGATTCGGTTGACGTCCCAGACGGATGGACCGTTCAGGCAGTATCGCCGCGGTGTTGATTTTGATACTGGACGCGCCTGGGTGCGTTGGTGTGATGATCGCGCTGCCTTCACACGCGAGGTGTTTGTGTCCCGGATTACGGATGCGGTGTTCATGCGGATACGCGCTGATAAACCCGGTGCTGTATCCGGTGCCTTGTCCTTGATCAAACCCGTTAGCGAGCAGAGCAACGCAACGCTGGTGCATACGGGCGCTAAGCTGGAATCATTTCAGATCGATACCGTACAGCAAGCATCTGGCCCCGAACGCCGGGTGTCGTTTGTTGGTACCTATCCGAACGGACTTTCCTTTGGAGCCGTGGGGAGCGTCAGCACGTCAGGTGGAACGGTTTCTGAGAATGATGGCACGCTCGTGGTTGAAGAGGCGGATGAACTTGTGCTGCAGGTGCGCCTCTTTGTTGGCGAAGAGCCGGATCCAGGGGTAGCTCGGTTGAGCCGGGAACTTGCAGAGCAGCAGATCTCGTTTGAAGCTGCGTTTGGTGAACACGCGGCCCTGCATCGCGAGCTGTTTGATCGGGTGGTGCTGGATCTTGGTGAGAAGGATGACACCAGCAACGAGGCATTGTTGATGCAGGTGTACGATAGTACGCCCTCTGATGCCTTAATCAAGCGCATGTGCGACTATGGCCGCTATCTGCTGATCTGCTCCAGTCGTCCAGGGGGGCTGCCCGCGAACCTGCAGGGCATTTGGAACGGCGACTATGCACCAGCCTGGAACTGTGATTTCCATACCGATGAAAACATCCAGATGAATTATTGGCCAGCGCTGCAGGGGGCCTTGCCGGAGACGGTGCTGCCGCTGATTTCGTACTTTGAGAGCTACATCGATGACTTTCGCGAGAATGCGCGCTGCAATTTCGGGTGCCGCGGGATCGAGTTGCCTTTGGCCATGACGACGCACGGATGCGCTACGCCGATGGGCTATGCCAACTGGACCGCAGCGGCCGGATGGATTGGGCAGCATTTTTATGATACCTACCTTTTTACGGGTGACCGGGACTTTCTTCGTGATCATGTGGTGCCGTGGTTGAAGGAGACGGCATGGTTTTATGAGGATTTCCTGTATCAGGGTGCTGACGGCACCCTGGTATTCCATCCGTCGGTTTCCCCGGAAAATCGTCCGGCCAACGGTAATAGTTTGATTACCATCAATGCCACAATGGATGTGGCAATTTGCCGGGAGGTCCTGACGAATCTCTGTGATGCCTGTACGGTTCTGGAGATAGAAGCAGATGGCGTCAAGCGCTGGAAAGCAATGCTGGCAAAGCTGCCCGCATATCAGATCAATGAGGATGGTGCGATGCGCGAGTGGTTGCATGCCGGGTTTGACGACAACTACCATCACCGTCATCAATCGCATCTTTATCCGGTGTTTCCGGGACTGGAGGTGACACCGGAATCGAACCCGGAAATCTTTGCAGCATGCCGTGTTGCGGTGGAAAAGCGACTGGTGATCGGTCTTACAAGCCAGACCGGCTGGTCGATGGCACATATGGCTAACATTTATGCAAGATTGGGGATGGGGGATCGTGCCCTGGAATGTCTCGATCTTCTGATGCGCAGCAGTGTGGGGCCCAATCTTTTTACGTATCACAACGACTGGCGGATGATGGGGTTGAGTGCGGGCTGGGGCCTAGAGCCACCGTTTCAGATTGATGCCAACCTGGGCTTCACAGCGGCGGTGCTCGAAATGCTGGTCTTCAGCAAACCCGGTCTCGTGAAGCTATTGCCTGCCTTGCCCAAGCGGTGGAAAACCGGGAAGGTTTCGGGGCTCTGTTGTCGTGGTGGCATCACCGTCGGCATGGCGTGGGATGTCGAGGCCGGGGTATGTACGGCCACAATGAAAAGCAAGACCGATCAGACCGTGCGTCTGTACCTGCCGGCATTCGTTCAAAGTGCCTGTGTCGATGCAACCCCGGTTGCAGCCGCAGATATGGAACAAGGTTCTGTCAACGTCGCGCTGAAGGCGGGACAGCGGCAAACGTTGCAATCTCCTGGCGCAGGCGGCGGCTCATAGGGGGGGAAGCAATGTTGCATTGTCGGATATAGCAAAGAAGACAGGAGGGGCAGGAATGAAGTTGGAGAAGCAGACCAAGTTGGTGATGATCGGGGACTCGATCACGGATTGCGGGCGTCAACGCCCGGATGGGGAAGGGTTGTTCGAGCCGTATGGGAAAGGGTATGTCAATATCGTCCAGGCGTGGCTCGATGCACGGTATCCGGAGCTGGCGATCCGCGTGGTAAACAAGGGATGCAGCGGCAATACGGTACGGGACCTGAAGGCGCGTTGGCAGGCGGATGTTCTGGATCAGCATCCGGATTGGCTTTCGATCATGATCGGGATCAATGATGTCTGGCGGCAGTTTGATTCGCCGAAGCAGGTGGAGCAGCACGTCGGGCTGGAGGAATACCGGCAGACGTTGTGTGCGCTCATCGAGCAGGTGCGCCCGCAGCTGAAGGGGTTGGTTCTCATGACACCGTATTTCCTGGAGCCGAACCGCTCGGATCCGATGCGAGCCAGAATGGATGCCTATGGTGATGCGGTGAAGGACGTGGCGGCGACGTATTCCGCGGAGCTGGTCGATACGCAAGCTGCGTTTGCGCCGATGCTGGCGGTGATGCACCCGATGGCGATTGCGTGGGATCGGGTGCACCCGAGCAGTTCCGGCCATGCCCGGTTGGCGCTCAGCTTTCTGCAAGCAATTGGAGCCGAAACATGATGCCGGACGGAACAATATGTGATGGGGGGCATTGTCCGGACAACGAGGGGATCTGGTCCCTGTCGGCGAAGGGGCCCGGCGCTGCCTGGGTATTCCCGCAGCTTGCAGCAGATGCCGTAAACCAGTATGTGGATTTCCGGCAGTCATTTGCCGTTGCAGATCCCGGCCGCCATGCCACGCTGTGGATCTGTGCCGATACGGATTTTGTGGTCTGGCTGAATGGCACACAGGTGGGGCACGGGCAGTTCCCGAACCACCCCGACCACAAGACGTACGAAAGGTTTGCGTTGGATGGGTCCTTGCGGCCTGGTAGCAATCTGCTGGTCGTGACGGTATTCTACAATGGCCGCAATAGCAGTGTGTATGCACGGGGTGAGGCCGGGGCTGTGTTTGCGGTTTGTCAGGGAAAGCAGCTTCTGGCGACCAGTGGTCCCGAAACGGAGTGGCGGATGAATCCCTGTTATCACTCCGGTCCCATTGCCACGGTTTCGCATCAGCTCTCCTATACGTTTGGCTATGACGCCCGCGCGCTAGCGGTACCGCAGGCAGCGGCGTCGGACGGCGAGTGGCGCCGGATGGATCAACATGCGGTGCACATCGGAGAGGGAAGAGAGACGTTATCACCGCGCCCGGTGGCACGTATGGTAGATGATGGCGTAACGTCCGCGCGCTTGCATGCTTGTGGGGTGTTCCTGCGCGATACGCGCGGCGGATGTGAGGGCAGCGCCGGCTGCTGCTTGCCGGATGGGACGATGGAGAGCCCGGCCCAGCTCATGCAACGCGACCTGTTGCGAGCGTTTCCTACGCGGACCCTGTTGCAGCAGCCCGGCGGGGTGCGTGTATGCGATTGTTCCGAGGGTTTGACGCCGGATGGGGCCTGTCTGGAAGGTTACACGGGCTTTTATCTGGTGCTGGATCTAGGACGGGAAGAGGTGGGATACCTTTCGCTGGATATCGAGGCACCAGCCGGAACCATCGTCGATATCGGGTATGGTGAGCATCTGGATGATTTGCGGGTACGTACGCAAATTGGCGGTAGAAACTTTGCTTCGCGCTACATCTGCGGTAACGGGCGACAGCGCTTTGTGCATCCGTTTCTGCGCTGGGCGGGGCGCTACCTGCAACTGCAGATCCAATCGGATGCCTGCAGGTTGTATGGGTGTGAGCTGTTGCGTTGCGCCTATCCGGTGCAAGCAGCAGGGCGGGTCGCGTTGCAGCAGGCTTCCGGGCAACAGATCCTGGCTACCTGCCGGCGCACCCTGCAGCTATGTATGCACGATCATTATGAGGATACCCCCTGGCGGGAACAGGCCCTGTATGCCAACGATGCACGTACCCAGGCGCTCTGTGGCTACTACGCCTTTGGCGAGACGCAGTTTCCGGCCGCCAGTTTTTCGCTGCTAGGGCATAGTTTGCGGCCCGATGGCTTTCTCGCGCTGACCGCCCCGGCCCGGCCACCCCTGACAATTCCCTCGTTTTCGCTGGTCTGGATGCTGGCAATCCATGACCACTACCTGTTCAGCGGTGATGCCCGTTTGGCGCAGACCTGGCTGCCGCAGATACTATCGATGCTCCAATCGTACCTCGCCGAACGCCGCGAGGGGCTTTGGCCGCTGCGTCAAGCGGAGGGGATCTGGCACTTTTATGATTGGGCCGAAGGCATGTCTGGCTATGAACCACAGGACTTTGCTAATGGGCTGGTGGCAGACGCCCCCTTGAATTGTTTTCTGATTCTTGCCTTGCAGGCTGCCCTGCAGATGGTGGAATGGGTGTCTCAGGAGCAAGCGGACGTTGTGCCGGATGGTACCGCGGCTTGGCTAGTGGAAGCGCTTGCGGATCTTCGGACCCAGGTGGCGGCCTCCTTCTGGGATCCTGGAGAAGGGGCTTTTGTTACGACGCGGGAGCAACATCAGCTTTCGGAGCTGGTGCAGGGGTTGGCAGTATTGGCAAGGGTCGGGGACGAAAAGATGCGTGCACAGGCGCTAGCTCGTATCGTGCAGCCCGATGCGGGGTTGGTTCGTGCGAGCGTAAGCCAATCCTTGTATGTCTTTGAGGCCCTGATGCTGCAGAAGCCTTTGTATGGTTCCTATGTCCTTGGACGGATCGAGAAAATCTGGGGTGGAATGCTGGCGCAAGGGGCAACTGCCTTCTGGGAAACGCAGAAGGGTGCTGCCGATTTCCACGATGCCGGCAGTCTGTGTCATGGCTGGTCAGCAGTTCCCCTATATATCTATTTTGCGCATGTGCTAGGGGTTCGGCCTGTTCGGCCCGGTTTTGCCCGGTTTTCGGTGGATCCCCTTGCAGAGGGCTTGCAGGCGGGGGGCGGCGAAGTCCCCGTCCCGGGCGGCTGCATCAAGGTAACCGGTAAACGGGTGGCAGGGAAAACCTGTTGGGAGGCAAGAAAAAGGGGAGGCTGATTGTTACAGCCTCCCCTTGATGGGGATCGGTGCCGTCTTATCCGAGAATGGCCTTGAGGTCTTCCTCCGGGGTTGAGATCGGCATGATGTTGAAGTTGTCCACCAACACCTTCAGCACGGCGGGGGTCACGAAGGCCGGCAGGGTTGGTCCCAGCCGGATGTCGCGAATCCCAAGATGCAGCAACGTCAACAGGATGCAGACGGCTTTCTGCTCATACCAGGAGAGAATCATCGACAGCGGTAGGCTGTTGACGTCTGTCTCGAAGGCATTCGCCAGGGCAACCGCAATCTGAATGGCCGAGTAGGCATCGTTGCACTGCCCGACGTCGAGCAGCCGCGGAATACCGCCGATGTCTCCAAATTCCATCTTGTTGAAGCGGAATTTACCACAGGCTAGCGTCAGTAGGACCGTATCCTTGGGTGCCTGCTCGGCAAACTCGGTGTAGTAGTTGCGACCCGGCTTGGCACCATCGCAGCCGCCCACCAGGAAGAAATGCCGGATGTCACCGTTTTTCACGGCTTCGACGACCTTGTCAGCCACGCCGAGAACGGCATTGTGTCCGAAGCCGACGAGAATCGTATCATCAGGGCCATCACTCTCGAATCCTTCTGCTTCCTGTGCAGCCTGGATCACCTCGGAGAAATCCCCGTTGGGTACGTGCTCGACCCCGGGCCAAGCGACGAGACCGGTTGTGAAGATGCGACCCTTATAGGAATCCCGCGGCTTCTGGATGCAGTTGGTCGTCATGAGGATGGCACCCGGGAATTCGTCGAATTCCTTCTGTTGATCCTGCCAGGCACCACCGTAATTGCCTGCTAGATGCGGATACCTCTTGAGCCCGGGATATCCATGAGCCGGCAGCATTTCCCCGTGTGTGTAGATCTGGATGCCGGTATCCTTGGTCTGTTCCAGGAGGTCGCCTAGATCCTTGAGGTCGTGCCCGGAAACCAGAATCGCTTTCCCCTGTTTGGGGTGAATCCGAACCGGTGTCGGTTCAGGGTGCCCATAGGCTCCGGTGTTGGCCTGGTCCAGCAACTCCATGACGCGCAGGTTGACCTCACCCGCTTTGAGATTCAGAGCGACCAGCTCATCCACATCCGATATCCCAACAGCCAGCTTGGCCAGCGTATCGAGAAAGAAGGCATAGACGTTGTCATCCTCCTGCCCGAGGATGCGGGCATGATCGGCATAGGCAGCCATGCCCTTGAGACCGTAGGTCAACAACTCCTGGAGCGCCGTTACATCCTCGCCCTGTTCCTGTAGCCGGGTGGCAATGCCAATTTCCTCGGATTCTGCCAGCATCTGCTGCTGGGTGGATGGTTTCCAGGTCGCCGGACCGGTTGTAAGGACTGGTTCGGCACCCGCTTCGCGGCATAGGGCCTCGGCCTGCTGCTTCACGTCCCCGGCTTTTTCCAGCATCTGGGTCATGCGGGCCGTGTCGAAGTTGACATTGGTGACGGTTGTGAAGAGTGCCTCCACGACAAAACGCGCCACATCACGCACGTCTGCCCCAGCCTCCCGGGCCGGTGCAGCATATGCAGCAATGCCTTTGGTGGCATACACCAGGACATCCTGCAAGGCTGCCACATCCGGGGCTTTGCCACATACGCCGAATGCTGTACAACCTTCTCCGCCGGCCGTCTGTTCACACTGATAACAAAACATACTCATGTTCTTCTCCTTCTTTGGTTCTTCCCTCGCTCCATGCGAGGGAAAGTTGTTGTTGGTGCATATTCGCGGATCATGATGAGTAGCATCTTGTTCCCTCCGGTCCTGGTTGCATCAACGTCGCAACCCTATAATACGACGGTAGCGGTTTCCTTGACGTAAGTCAAAAAGCACAAAAAAGTTTTGGCATGGGGTGTGGGGCAAATGCATCTTACTTCTGCATCATCCATATGGATCATCTTGGGCAGTACCTGAGGTTACGGGATGCAGGTAACCGGCAAATCAGCGGCATACGGTAGCAAGAGCCCCGGCGAGCCCCGCATCATGCAGTCGAAAATAGTAGGAAAACCGGGGAGTTACAGGGGGGGGTGGTCTGTTGGACGGCCAAGCTAATGCATGGTGAAACTTGGGAGGCACGTGCTGGAGCCGCGACGCCCTCGCCGCGCAAGCCCGTCCTATTGCGCATAGAATGTTCATCACAGGCCCACTGGACGCACTATGATCTTGGCATGCACTGCCTACGGACAGCGAGGCGAGGGCGCCGCGGCTCCAGTGAACGGTTGTGATGCCATGAGAAGGCCGGTGCGTCCAAGATGATCCGGTTCGATTCCATGGTTCCCTGGATGCGGTTCAGCAACGGATCGCAAAGGTGCGGATTTCAAATGGTTTCATCGCGACCTCTGGCACTTTCAACGTTTGCAAATCATTCCATTCCATGAGGTCCACTTCGACGAGTGATGCGTTTTCGTCACGCAGCTTTAGCGTTGCTTTGGTTTCCTTGCCGAACGATTCAACCAGGCGAATGATAAGATCATCACGCTTTTCGGCTTTTTTAAGAACTTCAAGTGACACCCCGCTTCCGCTGACCGTTACAGGTGGGACCAGATTTTCAGATTTCATTCCAACAAAACACAGCGGCGGCTGATTGCATTGCGTGGCCTCTGCAATGACATTCGACTCTATAAAGGACCCGGCATGCGGGAACAGGCTATAGGTGAAGCTGTGCTTGCCCTGATCGGCATCCGGGTCTGGCGTTGTGGGCGATCGTAGCAGGTTCAAGTCGATCGTGTTTTCCAAAATCTTATGACCGTATTTGCAGTCATTCAGCAGCGCCACGCCATAATCAAGGGTTGAAAGGTCGGCGTATTTATGTGCCACGACTTCAAACCGTGCCATATCCCAGCTTGTATTGCGGTGCGTGGAGCGTTTGGCATACCCGTATTGAATATCGAATGTGGCTTCATCGGAGCGTACGGTCGTCGGGAAGGCGACGCGTAGCATGCGATGCCGTTCGTGCCAATCGACCTCGGTTTGGAAGTCCAGCCGCTTGGAATGATTTGGAAGATAAGCTTTCTGGGTAATAGTAGAGCTGCCGATTTTCAACGCAAAACGAAGGCCTTGCCGCACTGGGCCGGTGCCCAGTGATGCAAAACCGACGGCAGTTGCGTTTTCCAGCGCCTGCTCCTCATAGAAGATATCAATATCCCAGGCATCCCAGTTGTTAGGCTGGTCTTCGTATAGGGTCAACACATTGCCATTGCCAGCGAGAAATGCGTTCCCGGTTTCTTTGTCAAATGCTTCGGTGATCTCACCATTCCCGGCGAAGGTGTAGCGTACAAGATCGTTTTCGAGAACGCGGTGTTTGGTTGTGTCTGCCGTCTGCGCTGTGCTGCGTTTTTTCAGGTTGCAGACGGCTTGTGGTGGCAGGCAGGGAAGGGCAACGACCGTGCCGTCTGCCTCTTGTTGGCAAGGAATGCCTTCTGCCCCCAGCCACCCCTCCGGCAATGGCACGGGTTGCTCGTAGGCAAGATTGGTGGTGTTGATCAGCGTGAGTGACTGATCATCTGCTGCGAGCAGCTGCCGGGCCGCTTCGGCTTGGAGCTGCTGGCAGGTTGCCAGTGCTTCTTGATGTTCGCGTTCCGTCACTTCATACACCATGTTGATGCTGGAACCGGGAATAATGTCATGAAACTGATTGATGAGCAGCACCTTCCATAGCTTGTCGAGCGTCTCCTGTGGATAGTGTTCCAGATCATGGCATGCCAGCAGATATTCGGTTGCCCGCAGTGCCTGTTCCAACATCCGGTTCCCGCGTTTGGTCCGTCCCTGGGTAGTGAGCGTGCCGCGATGGAGCTCCAGGTAGAGCTCACCACTCCAGCTCGGAAGTTGATCCGATGCAGCCGAAATGCGCGCAAAGAAATCATCGGCCCGCCCAAATCTGACTTTTGGCGCCCCCTCAATATTCTGTTGGCGCCGTCCGCGCTCGAGGTGTTCTGCCTTTGGGCCGCCGCCGCCATCACCAACGCCGAAGAGCACCATCATTTCATCTAATACTGCCTTCTCCCCGAAATTGCGTTCCGCCTTGCGCAACTGATCGGCATCCAGCCGGGAATTATACGTGTTCTCGGGCGGGAAGTGTGTCAGGACGCTGGATCCATCAATACCCCGCCACATAAAGGTGGTGTACGGGAAGTTGTTGAATTGCGACCAGCTCAGCTTTTGTGTCAGGAAGTAGTCCACGCCGGCACGCTTCATGATTTGCGGGATGGATGCAGAGTAGCCGAAGACATCCGGAATCCAGAGGTTTTTGACGTCGACGCCGAATTCATCCATGAAGAAATTCTTGCCGTACAGGAATTGGCGCACCATCGATTCACCACTGATGATGTTGCAATCCGCTTCGACCCACATGCCGCCCTGGGGCTCCCAGCGCCCCTCGGCAACGGCTTGCTTGATCTTTTTGTACAGGGCAGGGTAATGCTGTTTCATCATCGCGTAATGCGCGGGTTGTGACGCCCCGAAGACGTACTCCGGGTATGCATCGAGTAGAGCCAGCTGACTGGAGAAGGTCCGGGCAGATTTACGAATGGTTTCACGGACGGGCCATAACCACCCGGTATCAATGTGTGCATGACCAACAGATGTCGCGGTAACGGCGGATGCATGAGCCGGCAGGTCAAGCAGTGGTTTCAGTAGGTCACGGCAACGCAGCACATTATCGGGATTATCGGCGTAGGTGTCGACCATCTTACTCAAGCCGTCTAACAGCCGCACCGCGCGTGTATCATCTGCGGGTAGCGAACCTTGTAGTGTGTAGAGCACGAAAATGTCGTTCCAGAGATCGTAACGATCGGTTTCAAAAACCGCGATTCGGATCTTGTTTACTTGTCCCGTGTAGGTGCCGTGTCGGGTGGGGCAATCGCGTTCGGCATTAGGGTACATCTTGATGCCAAACAGCCCATTGGCGGCAGCTTCGACGCACAGTGACACCGATTCGCCTCCTTTGGCACTGCTGCAAAGCGGGAAAAGGTCACGGGCGTATCCGGGGTCAAAGACGCTGCCATTTGTCAGGCCCTGCAGAGGTAATCCTGTTTCATCAAAGACCAGACCTTCGCCATTGAAGTCAAGTTGGGCAACGACCTTCTTGCCTTTCCACTCGCTCGGTATTGTGCCCTTCAGGTCGAACCAGGCACTGTCCCACGCGTCGCCCCACTTTTCGCCTTCTTTTATCGGATGGTAGGTCAGGGTACGCCGCTCGGAAAAGGGCACGGGGTCCTTGCTGGCCGCTACTGTTGCTTCCAGCGCGCGCGTCGCACTCAGAACGCTTCGTCCGATCCGGTTCATGCATTTTTTTACTTTGGTTTTGTAGAGGTCGTGGCGTTTTTCGCAGATCATGATCGAGTCATCCAATCATTGTGTTAGGTTGTGTGCACTATACAACGAGGCAAATACTAGGCCGTCATGAATGGTTGTCAATGCCCGAGGCAGCAAAAACCGACAGACGGGCTCGCGCATCGTCGCCTATGATGGCAGCAACGTGCGCTTTCTCTCTTCCTGCGGTGGCGCAAGATTGATGGAAAGATCGGAGTCAACACAAGTGAGAATATAGCCCGACATGTGATCATCCACACACCTGCTACTGGAGAAGCTCCCGTAAGGAAGATGGGAAATCGATCACGGGGTATTCAAGCAGATAGCGTTTCTGGCGATTGTTGCCTTGTGCAAGTCGTATTATGGGCCTAGTCTAGGCGTATGCAATCGCCATATACATCGACATTTCTGCGAGCGATTCCCAAGACGGATGTACACCTGCACCTGGACGGGTCCCTTCGGGTTGCTACGCTGATTGAGCTGGCCAAGGCGCAGGAGGTTCGCCTGCCCTCTTATAGCGAGAGCGGCCTGTTCGAAACGGTATTCAAGGAGCGCTATGCGAATCTGGGGGAATACCTGCAGGGCTTTGCTTACACCTGTGCGGTAATGCGGGATGTGGAGAGCCTGGAGCGGATTGCCTGTGAATTGGCAGAGGACAATCTGGCGGAAGGGGTTCGATACATCGAGGTACGCTTTGCGCCGCAGTTGCATGTGCATGATGATATGGGGATGGAGGATGTGCTGCAGGCGGTGGCACGCGGCCTGGAGCGAGGGGCTCGCACTCACAATGCGAGTGAAGCGGTTGCATCCGGCGCGGATGTCCCGTTTCATGCGGGGATCATTGCCTGTGCCTTGCGATCGATTTATCCGGGCATGAGCCCTTACTATCAACGTCTGTTCGACTTGTTTACGGGGGCACCACGCAAGGAACTCGGCGCCTTGGCCTCCATGGAGATGGTGCGGCAGGCGGTTGCGCTCCGGGACCGGAAGGGGCTACCCATTGTCGGGTTCGACCTGGCTGGCGAAGAGGCGGGCTATCCGGCCGCGTACCACATGGATGCCTATCAGTTTGCCCACCGGAATTTTCTGCGTAAAACCGTCCATGCGGGCGAGGCCTATGGGCCCGAATCGATCTTCCAGGCGTTGACGGACTGTCATGCCAACCGGATTGGCCATGGGACATTCCTGTTTGCGGCAGATATGATCCGGGACCCGGCAATTGCCGATCCGCAGGCCTACGTGGAGGCCTTGGCGGACTATGTGGCATCGCAGCGCATCGCCCTCGAAGTTTGCATTACCAGCAATTTGCAGACGACGCCGGCCTTGCAGTCGGTGGCGGAACATCCGGTTCTCAACATGATAGAACATGAGCTTTCGGTGACGCTCTGCACGGACAACCGGCTGGTGTCCCGGACCAGTATTTCGGAAGAATATGCGCGCCTGTTGCAGGCTGTGCCGCTGACCAAGGCACAGCTCCGTAATATTGTGATGGCTGGATTCAAAGGCAGCTTTTTTGCTGATGGCTACATGCGCAAACGCGCGTATGTGCGCCAAGTGATGGATCGGCTCGATACCTGTCTGGCAGGGCACCCGGAGGCGTGAGATATGGTGGCAACGGAGCGCGTCGCGGGGGGTAAGTATCCAAAGTCGTTACGGGAGATGGCGATCACGGCCATAGATTTTGAAGGCACGGGTTCGGTGGCCGGGTACCCGGATGAACCTTGGCAGGTAGGTCTGGTGCAGATGCGTGATGGGCAGGTTCTGCCTGACAGCAGCTACGAGCGCTTGTTGCAGGTGGGGGACCGGCCTTTCAATCCGTATGCGCCTGGGCGGCATCGCCAATTGCGGGCCGCCTTGCTGTCAGCCCCGACCCTGCCGGAGATCTGGCCGGAGATGAAACCCCGCATCGAGGGCAAGGTGCTGGTTGGGCATAATATTGCCACGGAGCAGCGCTACCTGACGCGGGCGTTTCCGTTGCACCCTCCGCAAGCCTGGGTGGACACACTGGCGCTTAGCCGGTGGATCTATCCGGGCTTGCCCTCCTACAAGCTGGAGGATGTGGTGGCGGCCTTGGGCCTGACGAATCGCTGGCATCAGTTGATGCCGGGCGGCGAGCCGCACGATGCCTTGTTTGATGCAATCGGAAGTGCGGTTTTGTTGTCGCATTTCCTCCAGTTGCCGGTATGGTGTGATGAACCGCTGGCTGTGTTTCAACAGGTGGCAAAACGGAAGCGGCGCTAGGGATGTGCTGCCTGCGGGACTAGCAGTACGCAAGCGGCACACGCGCTGCAAGATAATAGCAAAGGGTTGGACGTATGCCGCATCGCAAGGTTATACAAGCCGTAAGACAGGCCGTTCGCGAGGTACCGGGCTGGCCGCATCTACGCGTGCTGGATTTGAGTTGTGGTGAAGGGCGTTTGCTGGCAGAACTGGCAGCGGATGGGTGCCGGACGGAAGGCACCCACTACTTTGCGGGCGATTATATTGTCAAGCATCCCTCGCACGGCCTGGAGGTCTCGAAGATTCACGACAATGTGGATCTGACGGCTGCGTTACCGTTTGCGGATCAGGAATATGATGTGGTGATAGCGACCGAGGTGATGGAACATCTGCCGCAGCATGTGGGGCTGATTGCAGAGGTCGCGCGCATCCTGAAGCCCGGCGGCTATTTCGTGGGTACGACCCCGAATATACACCGGCTGGCATCGCGGCTGCAATTTCTATTGACGGGTCAGCATGAATTGCGCTCGGCACGCTTCGGGTGGGAGACCCCGGCCGCAGATCTGTACAGTACGCATTACAATCCGGTCTATTTCCCGACGCTACACACGGTTTTGTATCAGCAGGGCCTGCAAGTGACCCGGTTGGGCTTCACCAAGGTGCGTGCGGCCGCCTGGCTGCTGCTGGGGTTGTATCCGCTGGTTGCGCTTTGTACCCTGCTGGAGTGTCGGCATCAGCTATCCCGCTCACGGGCGGGCGGCAAGGATCTCCTGCGTTGGTCGCTGGACTGGCGCATGCTCATCAGTCAGCAGCTTATGGTGGTGGCCCGCAAACAAGCTGAGGCCTGATGGTGCCACATCAGCGCCTGGTCATCTGTGCTGTTTGCGGCCCCGCCACGCCTGGATGAGGGTGTGGGTGTCTGATTGCCAATGAGGAAGCAGAAACGTGATGCAGGCACTCTCAAGCGCGGATAGGGCTAGGAGCCCGACTGCTCCCCGGAAGATCCAGGGGGTGATGCCCGCCAATAGCAGCCAGATCCCGATGCCCAGAAAGGTTGTGGATAGTTTGGCGCTGTAGGTATGGTACGAGGGTAGTTTGCGAAATTTGGCGAGTGCCAGCAGCCCGGAGATAGCCAGCAAGGCAACGATGGCAATCATCAGGGGGGCTTCTGTCAGCATCCGATCCGGCCAGAGGAGTACCCCGCCAAGCAGGACGCTGCCGCTGAGGGTTACGTCGGCAGCTGTATCCAACTGGGATCCGAGCTGGGACTGCTGATGCAGGTAACGAGCCAGATAGCCATCAATCGCATCGCTCAGGAGCAGCAGGGCAAAGATCAGCAGGTAGAGGCGTGGATATGCCAGTACCCCGAGCAGGATCAGCGCCGGTGATAACAGCAGCCGTGCCAGGGTGATGCGGTTCGGCCAGGTGAGTTGCGCGGCATGTATCTGCATCTTATCTCCTTTTGCTGCCTTGATACGCTGCGGTAACTATACCTGTTGTCGTTGAACAACACCAATGGTTTTGTTCAGCCGTGCTGCAAGTCCTGGAGCTGCCGGTAGAGGGCTGCGGTTGCGGGCATGGATACGCCTGCCTTGGCGGCCATTTGCAGCGGGGCACGATAGATGGCCTCCAGTTCCATGGGGCGTCCGGCCTCGAAGTCGAGCTTCATGCTGGGCGCATAGGGGCGCATCTTGTCGGTGTGCGTCATCATCTTCTCAAGGAAAGCCTCCTCGATCGGGCGCGCACATACGGCTGAGGCGGATGCTACTTCCTGCATCAGGCAGCGCGCCCGTGCACGGATTTCCGGGGTCTGCATCAAAACGTCTGTCAGGCAGTTATGGACAACACTGAGACCGTTGAACGGTATGTTCCACACCAGTTTGCGCCAGCGCGCGGCTTCTAGGTCGGGGATGCACACCACTTCCATGCCGGCATGTGCAAGACGCGCCCCAATGTGCTGGAGACGTGGTGTAAGGCCTGCTGGTTGCCCGTCGGGTCGGTATTCTCCGAGTGTGATCAAGCCGTAATCCAGGTGGCGGATCACACCGGGGCTTTGCTTGCTGGCACAGAGGAAGCATAGTCCGCCAAGAATGGCATGTTCTGCACCCACGATGGCAGCAATCGATGCTTCGATCCCCAGGCCGTTTTGCAGCGTGAGCACGACGCCATCCTGTGACAGCACGTGGGGCAGGATGGCTGGCAGGGCCGCCTGCGCAGTCGTTTTGAGGGCAATGATGACCAGATCGCAGCGTGGCATATCGCGGGCATTGCCATAGGCGGCAACCTTTGGTAGCCGGATATTCCCGCGTGGGGACTCGATGTGGAGGCCAGCATCCCGCACAATGGGAAAATCATGGTGCAGGAGGAAGTGAACGCGTTCGCCTGCCTGCTGCAGCAGGGCACCGTAGTATCCGCCTACCGCTCCCGTTCCAAGGATTGCAATGTTCTGGATAGAGCTGTTCATGGGCCTATGCGTCCTTGTCCGGGTTCCCAAGTGGGCCGGGTTGCAGTAGTTTGTATAGGATGGGGAGCGAGAGGGCCGTAAGGGAATCGACGATGAGGTCGGCTTCCATAAGCTGGCGGCGGGGGAAGGAGTTGGTGACAGCCACACATTTGGCGCCGGCGCGCTTGGCGGCCTGTACGCCGCTGATGGAATCTTCGATCACAATGCAGCGCGCGGTGGGTATCTCCAGTTTGGTTGCGGCGGCAAGAAACATATCCGGGGCTGGTTTGCGGGCATGTGGCTCGGACCCGGTGATCAGGACCATCCGTTCGTATGGGATACGCGCCGCCCGCAGCACGGCTATGGCTTTCTCGTGTGTGCTTCCCGTGGCGATGGCTACACCCCATTCGGGCGCGGCAAGTGCCGTGTCCATGAGAGTCTGAACCCCCGGGAAGGCAGGCAGCGGATCAAGGGACAGCATCTGTAGCAGGCAGGACTGCCTGGCAGCTACAGCCTGTTGCAGTTCCGGTTGCGAGAGGGTGCGCCCATGCGCTTCGGCGGCAGCCTGCATGTACGCCTCGGCCCCGCGGCCGATGCCCGCCGCAAAATCCGTTGGCTGCACATGCTTGAGCTGGAAGAGGTCTTCCAGCACGTGAATCGATGCCTGCGCATTGAGGGGCTCGGTGTCGGCAATGACACCGTCCATATCGAAAATGAGTCCATACCGATTCGTTTGCATGACATATCGCTATTTGGTGCTGGCAGGCGTCAGGACGGCTGTGCCAGCGGGTGGGATGGGCAGGTGGTGGAGTCCGGCTGCAAGGGTGCGCGTTTCGTTGCAGATCAGCTCTCCGGTACAAGACCAGATCTGGAGGGTACACGGCCCGATATCTGCCGGAAGTTCCACGGCGATCCTTGCCTCGAGGGTACCATTTGCGAGCACCAGGGTGCGGTCCGCGACATCGGGCAGAGGTATAAACCCATTGGCATAGGCGGCACCAGCCACCTTCTGTGGGGTTTCGCTGATGATGGCGGGATAGGCATGTTGCGGCTGGAGGGGGGCGATGGTCCCGTCGAGCAATACATCGCGGTGTTCACGCCAGAAGGCCAGATAGCGGCGGATCATGGCGATATGGCTATCGGGAATCTCTTCCAGCCGTACCGAAATCTGCGGCACGGTAAAGAGGGCGTGGATGAGCTGCATCGCGGCGCTTTCGACGGTGTCTTCATAATGCCACATCACCATGTCGGAGTGAATGGCCGTATTGCCGCTGAGTGCCCGCAGCAACATGGAACCTACACGGTTGCCAGCCGCGTTGTTGGGTTCATCCCCCACACGGAAGATGTTGCCATATTTGCGCATGGCTGGCCCGATATAAGCTTGACGGAACTCGATCATGACGTCGGGTTTGATGGCGCGCAAGCGTGTGATGACATCCGACATCAGGCGGTCGGCCGCCTCGGGTACCGACTGGTAATCGCGACCATCACCGAACGCATCCTTGGTTTCCTCGTTGGTCCCGAAACAATCAATAAAATCCAGCTTGAAGCCGTCGAGATCGAATGTGCGGATGCAGCGCTCGTAGACACCGATCAGGTATTCGCGGACTTCGGGAAAGCGGGGGTCCAGCGTGAACCATTTCTTTTCGGGATGTTTGTCCGGGTGGGTCAGGCACTTGTCCTTGAAGCGCGCGAAGTTTTTGGCGTGCACGCCCATGAAGGGTACACTGAACCATAGCAGGTACTTCATGCCAAGCGCATGCACACGATCCACGTGGGCACGAAAATCCGGAAATTTGCTTGTAGCGGCCTCCCAGTCGCCACAATAGGCGTAGCCGCGGTTTTTGTCATCGGTCTGCCAGCCGTCATCGACAATAACAGAATCCATGCCGAGTTCCTTGGCGATGCGGCATTCTTTTTCGATGGCATCCGGTGTAATGTCGAGGTGGTAGCTGTACCACGTCGAGTACATGGGAAGACGGGCTGGTTCCGGCACGGGTGCCGGGGTATAGTCGGGCATGGCTGCCCACCAATCGGACACATCCTTGAGCGCCTGATAATAGGGGATGGGACGAGAGTCGAATCGAATGGTTGTGGTATATTCGGTCAGCGGGGGTACGGGATCCATGAAGAGGGTGATGCGGCACGTCAGGCATCCGGTTTCCTCGGCATGCTGGTCGCTGAGTTCGCAGGTATTGATGGCATCGGCAACAGCAAAGGTAAGGTCATTGCGTCCGGCATAGTTGAACATGCTCCATACCGGGGCATTTCGTGCGGCACTGCTTTGGATGCGTGGTCGTCCCATCCCGCAGAGTTTGGTTTTGGCGTCGGCGCAGGTGCGCTGGTGGGCATTGATGACCGGGGATTCCCAATACAGGGTGATCGGTTCCGGACGGACAGGCGTGTCTGCCTGCACGCTGAATACCAGTTCCTCAATGCCGGCGGTGTCCGTCTTGCGGGGCGTGAGCGTAACATGCAGGCCCGGGGTTTCATGTTGAACCTGGATGGTGTGTCCTGCGATCCTTGCTGTGGTCATGGCGCTTTTCCTTGTCGTTGCAGTTTCCGTTGTGTCTCCTGTATCAATGGATCAGGGCACTATACGGCAAGGAAACGCTCACGAAAAGCCTTTGCTGACAAAAAGGGCAAAAGGGTGCAAGGGGGAACCGGTCGCGGGCAGGATAAGGGCTTTACAAGCCGTGAGGCAACGTGCCACCCTGCTTGGCAGGAAAAAGGCGTCTGGCTGGCGGTGGCTTGCCGGACGCTGGGGGTACACGACGTGGCCCCATCGGTAATGCAAAGCAGGAGGCCGGGAGGAAGCAAAACCTTGCAGGTTGTTTTCGTAAGTAATTTGTATCCACGACCGGATGAGCCCCAGCGGGGCTTGTTCAATGCGGCCCTGATCCGGGCGTTGGTTCCGGTGGCGGCTGAACGGGGGCTGGGCATAGACGTACTCGTGCCGGTAGCTGTGCGAAATCCGTGCCGGTTTGGCGCGGTACGCGGTTGGCAGGTTCCCGCTCCGGCGGCCTGTGGCGCTCGGGTTACGTATGTGCCGTATCTGCATATTCCATATCTGGGACGACCGTTGGCCGGATGGCTGTGCCGGCAGGCGTTACGGCCGATGGCAGCCCGTTTTCGGGAGGCGGTCGGGGTGGTGGGTAGCTGGCTCTATCCGGATGGTGTTGCGGCTGGGGCTGTGGCCCGGGCGGTTGGACGTCCCTATCTGACGCGTTTGCATGGTTCTGACCGGTTTCATCTGGATGCCCGGTTGCGCAAGCATGCCGCCAAGATGTGTCTGGCGCAGAGCCAGGCGGTTTGTGTGAATGCGGTGTCGATGCGCGATGAGCTGGTGCAGCGCGGGATACGCGCGGCGCATATTCATGTGATCCCCAACGGGGTGGATCGTACACGATTCCATCCTGCCGATGCAACCAGGGAGCGCGAACGAACGGTTTTGTGGGCGGGGAACTTTGTGGCCGTGAAGAATCCGGAGCGTGCCTTACGCGCATTCCGTTTGCTGCGTGCTGGAACGAGCACCCAGGATTCGGTACGTTTGCTGATGGCAGGGGACGGCCCGTTACGGGGGCAGATGCAGCAGAAGGTGCGAGAATGGGGATTGTCAGATGATGTCTCTTTCCTGGGAAGTATCGCGCCGGATGTGCTGGCCGAAACGATGCGGCGGGTTCAGGGCCTGCTGCTCACCAGCGACTCGGAAGGCATGCCGAACGTCGTATTGGAATCGTTGGCGAGTGGAACCCCGGTGGTAAGCGTTGCGGCAGGAGATACGAGGCGTGTGATACAAGCTGGCCTCAATGGGTTTTGCGTTGTGGCCACAGAGGCGCAGCTGGATCAGGCCCTCGCGGATGCCTTACGTGATACGTTGCAAACACGGTGGAATCCACAAGCGATCGCGGCAACCGTTGCGGGGTACGATTGGTCGCGGGCGGCAGAGCGGTTGCTGGCGCTAATAGGGGAGGGGTATGATGACGCATGAACCGGATCAACCCCATTGGGTCGTGGCATTTACGAAGGACTGGCATGATGTACCGACCTGCACCACACACCTGCTGCGGGAGATGGGGCGCACGATGCCTGTTCTTTGGATTGGATCGATTGGAACACGCAAGCCGCAGGGCCGTTCTACCAAGGACTGGGGGCGGATGGCGCGCCGGTTGATCCAATGCGTGCAACCACCCGAGTGGAAGGAACATGAACTGTATGTCCTGCACCCGGTCTTGATTCCGAAAGCGACGAGTCGGTGCGCGCGCTGGCTGAACCGGCAATTATTCCGCTGGTATGTGCACCGCGCCCGAAAACGGATGGGGGTTTCAAAGGCGATCTTGACGGAGTATTGGTGCTTTGTGCCTAACGCTGTGGATTTGCTGCCTGAGGCGAAGACTACCAGTGATCTTGTCGTGTATTACTGTGCGGATGATTGGACGGCGTTCCACCACTTGGACGGGAACTGGATGGCTGCCCGGGAACGGGCATTGGTGGCCCGGGCCGACCATGTGTTTGCAACATCGCCGTTTCTCGTGGAAAAGCTGGAGGCGCTGCAATCCGAAAGCGCGTCGGATCATCCGTCCCCGATCTACATGTCGCATGGGGTCGATTATGAGGCATTCCGGCAGGCACTTGACCGCGAGGCACCGGTGCCGCCAGAGCTGCGCGACTTGCCGCGCCCCGTAGTCGGGTTTTACGGGAATTTGCACCCTTGGATGGATTTCACCCTGCTCTCGGAGTTGGCCGAGGCCCTGCCGGATTGGTCGTT
Organism: uncultured Victivallales bacterium; assembly: GCA_964598575.1. Lineage (GTDB taxonomy): Bacteria > Verrucomicrobiota > Kiritimatiellia > UBA8416 > UBA8416 > T3Sed10-140. The sequence continues at coordinate 56,372 of CAZRCN010000002.1, forward strand.
CGTCCTGATTGGCGAAAATTATGCGGCTCCCCTCGCATTGATGGACCGGCCTAATGTCCATTTGCTCGGGAGAAGGGAGCATGCCGATTTGCCTGCGTATTGCCGGGGGTTCGATGTGGCTATCATTCCTTATGATATGAGCCAGTCGCGCATGGAAAGTGTGAACCCCGTCAAAACCAAGGAATTGCTGGCGGCGGGGCTGCCGGTGGTGGCTTCGGATGTCCCGGTGCTGCGTGCATACGGCGATGCCATCCGGATTTGCCATACACCGGAAGAATGGATCGCAGCCCTGCGAGATCAAGCGCAGTGGAGCAGCGCAGCGCGGCAGACCTTGTCTGCATCCATGCAGTCGGAATCGTGGCAGGCAAAAACCCGTGCGGTACGGGCTTGTCTGTCAGCGCGGCAGGCATCGGTCCGGTTGTGTCCACCTACAGCAGGTGCGCGCTAGCCGGAAGGGGTCCCACAATCGGCTCAGCATACCGGATAAAGGCGGCGGTTACGTTGTTGCCGGCTTTGTTGATGAAAGCAGCCGGCATGTGCCGTGTCTCGCGGGCTACCTTACGTAAGGCAACCGGCTCGAAGGTGACCGCATACTTCTTCTGCTTTTTACGACGGATCGCAATGGATGCGCTGCCTCCCGTTTTACCGGCGGCTAGCTGGACGGCCACCTCGCCGACAGTACGTGCCTCCTCGGCATCGACCTTGGACGCAATGCCCGGGAAGGAACGCTGTAGATACCCGAAGGTGTCGGCCCGCACACGCGAAATCTCGGTGCGAGTCTTGATTTCACTGGCCAGGAAGTCTCCGAGCGCACCGGTCCCGCTGAGCTGCTGGTTGCCGTGGGAATCCACTTCGGCCGAAAAACGGGCTGCGATCGGTACGCCTTTCGCGTCCGAAATTCCTTCAGATACGGCAATGACGCAGCGTCCATGTTTGCGATACACCGCCTGGACGTCCGTGGCAAATTGATTGAGGGAAAACGGTTTCTCGGGCAGATAGATCAGGTGGGGCCCATCGTCAGGGGTTTGTCGTGCCAGGGCAGCGGCGGCGGTAAGGAAGCCGGCGTGACGCCCCATAACGATGTTGATCTTAACCCCGCCCAGGGCGCGGTTGTCCAGGTCATCCCCCCGGAAGGCGCTGGCTACAAAGCGCGCCGCACTGCCGAATCCGGGCGTATGGTCGTTTTCGCGCAAATCATTATCGATGGTCTTGGGAATATGCATGCAGCGTACGTCCGATCCGGCGGCTTTTGCGGCCTCAGCGATGATATGGACCGTCTCGGCGCTATCATTCCCGCCGATGTAGAAAAAGAAACCTACTTTCAGTTCACCAAGAACCTGGAAGATGGCCGCACAGTCAGCGGGGGTTGGTTTGCGCCGCACGGATCCGAGGGCGGATGAGGGGGTTTGTGCCACGGTGCGCAGGACCGAAACGGGCGTACGAGTCAGGTTCACCACGTCCCGGTCGAGGATGCCCTGGATGCCATGCCGGGCGCCCAGAATGGTTTTGATGTTGGTGTGACGGCGTGCTTCGAGCACGGCGCCTACAAGGCTCTGGTTGATAACCATGGTCGGGCCGCCACTCTGCGCAATAAGCATGTTCCGGTGCTGCATATAGATACCTCCTTGACGTGATGTG
>CAZRCN010000003.1:0-18272 GCA_964598575.1 uncultured Victivallales bacterium
ATAGGAAGACAAAGACGCTTGCAACGGGGCGCGGGGCCGATTACGCTGCATGTCAAATCTGGTGATATGGAAACCGGTGTGTGGGTTGGAAAGATGGAGGCCTTCACAATTGGATCGGTATATAGGGAAGAAGGGATATAGATCATGGGCATGGAGCATTTCTGGCTGGCGTTCGGGTTAACCTTGTTTGCAGGCCTGGCAACGGGAATCGGTAGTGTCATTGCGTTTACCGCGAAACGGACGAACTATCGGTTTTTATCGATTGCAACGGGATTTTCGGCGGGCGTGATGTTGTATGTGTCGTTTGTGGAGATATTCTTCAAGGGGGCCGAAGCGCTGACCGCGCGCTACGGGGACTACTGGGGCAACTGGGTCAATGCCGCATCCTTTTTCGGGGGTATGTTGTTGATCGGGCTGATCGACACGCTGGTGCCGGCACACGATAATCCACACGAAACCCCGAGTGAGGCGGAAACGCGTCCGTTGCATGAAGCTGCGAATGGAACGGATTCGGATCTGGAGGAGGGCGGATGCAGTGAACGGCTTGCTGCGATGGAGACGTTGCGCAAGAACCGCGGCACGGATAGCACGTCGAACCGCAAGCTCATGCGGATGGGGATGTTTACGGCGCTTGCCATTGGCATCCATAATTTTCCAGAGGGGCTTGTGACCTTTCTGACGGCGCTGGAAGATCCCTCGCTGGGTGTTGCCATTGCGGTGGCATTGGCGTTGCATAATATTCCGGAGGGCATCAGTGTCTCGGTTCCGATATACTATGCCACCGGTAACCGCAAAAAGGCCTTCTGGTATTCGCTTTTGAGTGGGCTGTCGGAGCCGATCGGGGCGCTGCTGGGGTTTGTCGTGATTCTGGTTCTATCGCGGGGCGGAGGTGAGGGTATTCCGCCGGAGGTCACGGGGATGCTGTTTGCCGGGGTGGCGGGGGTTATGGTATACATCAGCCTGGATGAACTGTTGCCCACGAGTCGGGCGTATGGGCATGGACACGACAGCCTGATCGGGCTGGTCGGCGGCATGGTCGTAATGGCCTTGAGCCTGCTACTGATGCAGTGAGCAGCAGTCCGGCAAAAAGCCTTTTATGAAAAGGTGATGAGATCTGCGTATGCGTGGGGGAAGGGGGATTGGCATGGTGAAGTATTTCAGGAAGCTGAGAGTGTGCGGTGCGGCACTTGCCGGAGAGGCCATGGTGCTGGGCGTGCTGGCGTGCGTAACGGGTTGCTCGGGAGGTAATCCGGATGCTTTGCGCGTGGCTATGAATCTATCCGAGAGCGAATGGGCCGTATTCCGGGAGCAAGTCTTCCCGTCGTTCGAGGCCGAAACCGGTATAGCGATTGAGGCGTTCCAGGTATCATCCGGACAGTTGATTTCGCAGTTGGAGGCGCTACAGCGGGCGAAGCGCTCCGAGATTGATGTATTTGCGCAGGACAACATGAGTCTGGCGACCCTGGTCAATCGCGGCCTGGTGCAGGATCTCAGTGCCCATGCCTCTGCGGTTCCGGACGCGGTTGTGCCAGCGCTGGTGGAGGCCGGACGCTTTGGGGAGCAGTTGGTTTTCATGCCGTTTCGTCCGAATGTACAGATTGTCTACTATAATCAAGCGGCCTTCACGCAGCATGGCCTGGAGGTGCCCCGTACTTGGCAGGAACTGTTGGCGGTGGCCAAAGCCTTTGCGGAGGCGGATGATATCGGCCGCGTGGTATGCAAGGGGTATGGCGGCAATCCGACGGCAACGATGCTCTACGAATGGGTCTTGCAAGCGGGTGGGGATCCGCTGGCATTCGATGATGCCGGCTGTGTCAAGGCGTTCACCTTTTTGCAGGAGCTGCAACCGTACCTTTCGCCTGAGTCCGTACGAGCGAAATGGGACACCATGAATGAGATTCTGGCGCGGCAGGAGGGGTATCTGGGGCAGAACTGGCCGTTTGGTGTGCGTGTGCTGGTCGAGCAGTATGATCTGGATTTTATAGCAACCTACGGCGGTTGGGAGGGCCCTGCCGGGCGGGCGCATGTTGTGGGCGGTGATGTGCTGGGCATCCCGCGCCATACGCCGAAGACCGAAGAGGCTCTGGCTCTGATTGCCTATTTGCAGTCGCGCCCGGTGCAGGAACTGCTGGTACGCGAGCTCGGATGGCCGTCGATCCGTTCGGATGCATATGCCGAGGTGCCGGATTGGCAGCAACCGCACTTTGCGGCGGTACAGGACGCGTTGTCGCACGGGGTCTTTCGCACCAATGTTGCGTGGTGGCCAGCCTACCAGCAAATGGTGGTTCGTGCGTATCGCGAGATTGTGCTGGAAGGCGCGGAGGTTGCATCGACCTTGACGCGGTACAAACAGGAACTGGAGGCGGCAAAGGAGCGGTTCCTGTGAGTAGGGTGATAGCAGGGATCCGGAAGCATCGGTTCGAGTGCCTGTGCCTGGCCCCGTTTCTGCTGTATCTGGGGTTCTTTACGTTTTTACCGGTTTTGCAGGTCTTCCGGATTAGCCTGCGCCAAGTTGATGGGAGCGGGTATACGTTGATGCACTTTGGTCGGCTACTGTCCTTGCCGGCCTTTCGGGCGGCTTTTGCCAATACGGTGCTCGTAGCCTTGGGTTCGCTGCTGCTTGAGCTTTCGATGGGGCTTGCACTGGCACTTTCGCTGGTTGCAATCGGGCGGCGCAGTGCCTGGCTCAAGACGATCTTCACGTTACCACTGGCGGTTCCCACGGTTGTGGCGGCCGTGATGATGACCTACATGTTCTCCTCATCCGGTTGGGTGAACCGGATACTATTGGATCTGGGCATCCTTTCGGAAGGGGTGAGCTGGCTGGCTGGTGGCGGGCGCAGTGTGTTTGCGGTCATGGTGGCTGATAGCTGGAAAGTGACCCCGCTTGTCATGCTGATTCTCCTGGCAGGGTTACAGGGCATCGATGGCGACCTGTACGAAGCGGCGAGCATGGATGGTGCACGTTCGGTGCAGTTGTTCCGGTATGTCACGCTGCCGCTGCTGCTGCCGTCGATCACGACCGCCGTTATCATTCGCGGGATTGACGCCTTCCGGATATTCTCGCTGGCTCTGATTCTTACGGGGGAAAACCTCAAGGTGCTGGGTACGTATGCGTACCTGGAATATGTCGAGTACCAGAACGCAGCCGCTTCGGCAGCCAGTGCCGTGATGCTCTTCCTGCTGATACTGGCAGCCATTCTACTGTATATACGCCTAGTGGGGCGGGAAGGGTTGCAGGCCGCATGAAGACGCAAAAACGGCAAACGGGTATCGCCTGGCTGATGTGCCTCTTGTTTCTGGTGCTGATGGTCTTCCCGCTGTACATCATGTTGAAGACGTCGGTCAGTCCACCGCAGGAGGTCTTCCGGCCACGACCGTCGTACGGGATCAGCGCCTGGACAGGTGAACACTATGCACGGGTGTTTGCCTCCGGGGAAACATTCTATGGTCCGCTACGAAAAAGTATCATTACGGCTTGTGCGGTTACCGTGTTGAGTCTGTTCATCAGCATTCCGGCGGCGTACGCCACGGCCCGCTTCCCGGTACGCATCCGGTATGTGCTGGTGCTGCTGATGTTTGTGGGGCGGATGATGCCAGAGGTCAGTATTGCGCTGCCGATAGCGATCCGATTCATCCAAATGGGGCTCTACGATACGATACCGGGGCTTGTGCTGGCGCATTTGATCCGGGTTCTGCCCGTCAGTGCCTTTATCCTGGTCAGTGTATTCGGGGCCATGCCGCCCGAGCTGGAAGAGCAAGCCCGCATCGATGGCTGCACCCGGTTGCAGGCGATCCGTCGGGTTGTACTGCCGCTTTCGTTGCCGGGGGTTGCGGTTGCCGCCCTCTTCGCGTTCCTGCTATCGTGGGATGAGTTTATCTATGCCTCGTATCTCACGCTGTCGCGTCCGACCATGCCCTTGCAGATGTATTATTATGTATCGCGCGGCAGCTTGTTTCATGCTGCCACCTATGCCGTGCTCATTACGGTTCCCGTGCTGCTGGCCACGTTTGCCTTGCAGCGCTACATCAAGCCGGAATATCTGGCGGGGGCCGTGAAGGGGTAGGCTGTCTGTCCAGTGCATGATCTGCTGGTAACGCATGCTGGACTGATGGGGTGCCATGTATGTGGGTTTGTGCGTGTGTAGGTATTTTCCGGAGAAATATACCTACCCACGCACTCAGGCACCCACATGCTTTTTTTACATACCGCCGCCCATGGCGCCCATGATGCCCATCATGAGACCACCGAAAATGCCTTCGAGCTCTTCCTTGGTCTTAGCATTCTCGAGCTGATCCAGCATGGACTTGATGCCGCCCATCTGGGCCAGAATCATGGTTTTCTGCTGTTGGCCCTCTTCCGAGGAAAAGTCCAGTCCGGCAAGGTTCTCGCGCATTTCGGCAATGCCTTCCTTGAATCCATCGGCCATATCCTTGGGAATCCAGCGACCCTCGACGCGAACCATTTCGAGTTCCTCGGGCTCTTCGCCCTCGGTGTCGACCTTGACGACAGCCGTGTCGCCCTCCTGCGAAACCACGGTCGCGGTCATGTTGCGGATTTTGTCCAGCTCCGCTTCGGCCTCGGCAGCTTGTTCGCTGCTCGCCATGAGGTCGGTGGCCGACGCCATGATTTTGGCACCGGATTCGGACAACAATTTGCCGACGTCGCCCTGCTGCAGTCGTTCGAGGTTGGTGAAATCGCTGCGCACGATTGCCTGTAGAACGCTGACGCCCTGTTTCCAGTTTTTCTTGAGGTCTTCCGGGTTCGGTACGCTGGACATAGCCTCCGTGGAGAGGATCAAATCGCGTTTGGATTCGAGGATCCTTGTCACCTGCTGGAGGATGCCAACGCCTTGATTCCATATCTCTTCGTCCATGCGTTTGGCGGCATCTGCCACGACGCTGTTGATGTCGGCCTGGTAGCTAGGTGGCAGCATCTCGAACGCAGCCTCTGGCTTGTTTTCGACAATACTATCGCGTACTTGCAGGATTGCGTCATCCGGCCCACTTGCTACAGCCGACTGATTACCGCCGCATCCCACCATCGCCACTGCCGCCATTACTCCCGCAACCCCAGCCATCTTCTTGTGCATCATCATCTTCGCCCTTTCTGTTTTCCGGTTCCCATTTCGTGGTACACGCTGCAACGTTGGGATTGAACCACGCCAGATAAACATAAGCAAGGCTGTATATTGCGCCCTTGTGGATTCGAACGGGCTTGCGATACGAGGATTCTGCCCCGGTCCGTGCGTGAACGTAGCAGATGGTCTGGAGGGCCGGGTTTGGTTAGGCGGCGACGGTGGAGCCGCGAATGCCTAGGTCATCGGCGATGCGTTCGCGGCGCGCCAGCATCTGGCGTCGCAGGGCCTGGATGCCCTGGGCGCAGATTTGCCGGCAGCGCTCGCTGGAAACACCGAAGAGGTGGGACAGATCCTTGAGCGAGGGGGTGTTTTCGTTGAAATACATCATGGAGAGCATTTTGCCGGTACGCGGGGGAAGTTGCTCGATTTGTTCGAAGAGGAAGGCGCGTAAGTCATCGCGTTCAGCTTCTTCGCAGGGGGTGGCGAGGGTCGGATCGGAGAAGCGTTCGCTCCAGTGCTGTCCTTCGTCCCGATGGGCGGCACCGTGCTCTTCCAGCAGGCTCATGCGTGTTTCGGCACTTTTCTGAAAGAGGGAAAAAGCTTCTTCCGATACATTGAGCTGCTGACGGATAGCGGCATCGGAGAGATCGCGTCCGGCCTCGCGACGGATGGATTCGATTTCGGTCCAGTAGGCGAAGTGGTGTTCGGGAATATGGATAAAGCGGGCTTTTTTGATGGCCCGGATCATGTGGCTATTGATGCACTTACAGGCGTAGGTGCAGAACCGGACGGGTTTGCTGTCATCTTGATAATGGGCATTAAAGGAGCGGGCGGCCTTCATAAGGCCGATATTGCCTTCCGCGATGAGATCCAGGTTCGAGAGGGGTGCGTTTGTGGATTGGGTATGCCGCTCAAACTGCTTGACGCAATGCAGGACGAGGCGCAGGTTGGCCTCGATGAGCTCGTTCATGGCTGCATCACGGCTGGCTTCGTCGGTAGCGGGGTTTTGCAGGATGCGGGAGAGTTCTTGTTCCCGTTCGGGGGTGATGCGTTCGAATGCCGCAATATCCTGCATGTAGGCTTCGCGTGTATCCAGGTGGTGGGTACGCGGCCGTTTTGCGGCGGGGGTGCCGGGTGCGACTGCCGATTCTATGGTTTCGGGCTTATGGGTGGCTTCTGTCGTCGTTTTTTGCATTGCTGGCTTCATGAACAACCCTTTTCTCGAAGCATGTTCGTTATCGTCAGGTTCCTCTGCTCTCAAGAGGATACAACTTTCACGTGGCCTATTTCTATAGCTTGCGGCGTGCCAACCCTGGGCGTGTAGGGTGTGTTTTTTGTAAATCATTGTGTAGCAAGAATATGTGTTTTTTGTACCTGAGGGGTGTATAGAATCATATTCGCGGTTGTGTGTACGGCAGGTAGCAGGTTTGCGTGTTGTGTGTGTCTTTTTGTATGCAGGGACGTGGAATATGGGTGTGAGTCCACGAATGTGCGAAGTGACAAAAATTGATTGGTTTTAACGAATAATGATTGACAATGATTGTATGTGATTGATATCTTTCGTTTCATGTCAATGCAGGAAAACCATAAAGATCTGGCGCCGGAGCGTCAGAAGCGGGAGCTGGACCTGATTCGTGCGCGTGGTGCGGTACGTGTCGATGAGCTGTGTGAGGCGCTGGGGGTTTCGGCGGCGACGGTGCGTCGGGATCTGGAGGCACTGGAGGCCGAGGGGGCCTGCCGTCGTGTGCATGGGGGGGCGGTGCCCGGAGGACGGTTACTGGAAGAACCCCTGTTTGACGACAAGACCGAGGTGGCACATGGCGAGAAGCGCAGTATTGCGCGTGCGGCGTATGCGCACATCCAGCCGGGCGATACGATATTTCTGGATGGGGGCAGCACCTTGCTGCACCTGACGTATTTGTTGCGGGAGCGGACGGATATTACGGTTGTGACGAACTCGTTGCGGGCGGCGTTAGAGCTTGCAGCAAGCGGGCCGCGGCTGATCCTGTTGGGGGGGGAGCTACGGCGTCGGAGTCAGACGATTACCGGGGAACTGACGCGCACGCTGCTGGAAAGTATGTATCTGGATGTGGCGTTCATGGGAACGATCGGAATCCATGATGGCGTTTTGACAACGACGGATCCGGGCGAGGCCTATACCAAGGAGTTGGTGATGTCGCGGTCGCAGCGCGTGGTGCTGCTGGCAGACAGCAGCAAGGTGGGCAAGGTGTCGTTTGCGCGGGCGGGCATGCTGCAGGACATTGATGTGTTTATTACGGATGACAAGGTAGAGCAAGCTGAGCAACAGCGCATGCGCAAGAGTGGCGTTACGTTGCAGGTGGTGCCGGTATCGGGGTAAGAAGGTTTTGGGAGACATTGGGTAGGCGAAAGCGATAAGAAGGAGAAAGAGCATGGCAACGGAAGTCATTATGCCCCGGCAAGGGCAATCGGTTGAAAGCTGTATTTTAGTGGAATGGTTGGTGCAGGAGGGGGATCCCGTAACAGAAGGTCAGCCTCTTTGCAGTATCGAAACGGACAAGGCGGTGTTCGAGGTGGAAAGCCCGGCTGAGGGCTCCCTGCTGGCACAGTTTTTTCCGGCGGGCGAGGATATTCCCGTGCTGACGGTGATTGGTGCGATTGGTGCGCCGGGCGAGGATGTGTCGGGGTTGCGCCCGACGGGGGAAGAAACTTCCACAACCGAGGCGGCACCAACATCCGCAGAGGAGGCCGCGCCGACGGAGGCGGAGACGGCGTCAGCCCCGGCAGCGCCTGCGGTCGAACAGGCGGAAGTGCCGGCGCCTGTAGCCGAGCGTACCGAAACCGGCACCGTGGGGGTAAGCCCGCGCGCCCGGAATCTGGCTGCCAGCAAAGGGGTTGCGTTGGAAGGAATTGCAGGCACCGGGCCTGGAGGACGTGTGATTACGCGGGACGTGGCACGCGAAGCTGCCAACCAGCCGCGCATGAGTGCGGCGGCACGCGATGCGGCATCGGCGACCGGTGCGGCGGCACCAACGCAAGGTTCGGGGCCGGCCGGCATGGTGCTGTCGCGGGATATTGGTGCCAGTGGTGCATCGGCACCGGCCGCTGCCGGGCAGCAGCCGACAGCGACAGAACCGGTCACGGTCCCCTTGCAGGGCATCCGCAAGATCATTGCCACGCGGATGCATGCATCGCTTGCGGAGACAGCGCAGATTACCATGAATCGCAGCTTTGATGCCACGGCACTGCTGGCATATCGCGCCAGGATCAAGGCGCACGGTGAAGGTATGGGCCTGCCCAACATCACGCTGAACGATTTGCTGGCCTATGCGGTGGTCCGGACGCTGCAGCGGCATCCAGCCTTGAATGCCCATTTTCTGGGAGACCGGACGGTGCAGTATGCCGAGGTGAACCTGGGCATTGCGACCGACACGGAGCGCGGTTTGATGGTACCGGTTGTGCGTGGGGCGGAAGGCATGTCCTTGCGTGTGCTGTCGGACGCGATCAAGCCGTTGGTGCGGGATGCACAGAAGGGGAGCATAGACCCGGATCTGCTCCGTGGTGGCACGTTCACGATTACGAATCTTGGGATGCTGGGCGTGGAGAGTTTTACACCGGTCCTGAATGTACCCGAGGTTGCGATTCTGGGCATCAGCGGGTTGTTCCTGAAGCCCTTGCTGGCAGAGGATGGGTCCGTGCGGCATGTGCAAGCGATCAACTTGAGTCTGACGGTGGATCATCAGGTCGTGGATGGTGCCCCCGCAGCCCGCTTCTTGCAGGAGCTGTGTGTCGGACTGGAGCAGATGGAGCTGCTGTTGGCGGGCTAGACCGTAAGGTACGGGAGAAAATTTACAGAAGGCGGAGAGCGACCTGGGAGAAGAAACATGGAGTATGATCTTATTATCATCGGTGGCGGGCCGGGCGGATATGTGGCAGCGGAACGGGCCGGGGAGCACGGCAAAAAAGTCTTGTTGGTAGAGAAGAGCGAGTTGGGCGGGGTTTGCCTGAACTGCGGCTGTATACCGTCGAAGACGTTGCTGCATGCCGCCAAGGTGTATCACTATGCTACGCATGGTGCGGCCTACGGGGTGCAGGCCGATGGGGTCCGTTTTGATTTTGCGAAGGTGATGGCGCGTAAGCGAGACGTGATAGGTACGTTGCGCAAGGGGATTGCCGGGCTGATGCAGCAGAATAAGGTGGATGTGGTGCAGGGGCACGGGCGATTGACGGCGGAACGCGGCGTTGTGGATGTGGACGGCCAGCGCTACACGGGTACCGCTATTCTCGTGGCAACGGGTTCTGCGCCAGCCCGGCCACCGATCCCCGGCATCGAGCAGGCCTACGACTCGACCGGGATGCTGGAGCTGGAGGCCTTGCCGGAACGTGTCACCATTGTCGGGGGCGGCGTCATTGGTTGCGAGTTTGCCTGTTTCTTCGGCACGCTCGGGATCGAGGTACAGGTAATCGAGATGCTACCCGAAATTTGCCCGTCGGTGGATGCGGATGTAGCCAAACTGCTGCGCCAGGAATTGAAGACCCGCCATGTGACATTTCATCTGGGGGCGCGGGTCCAGGAAATAGGCAAGGATGAGGTAACCTTCGAGCAGGACGGCAAGACGAAGACGGTGCCTGCGGGGCATGTGCTGGTTGCGACGGGGCGTGTATGCAATGTGCAGGATATCGGGCTGGAGGCGGCTGGCGTGGACTTTGATCGCCGTGGCATCCGGGTGGATGCGCATTGTGCGACCAACGTGCCGGGCATCTATGCGGTGGGGGATGTGACGGGCCGGCAATGGCTGGCGCATGCTGCCTCGCGCATGGGGGAAGTGGTGGTACACCAGTTGTGCGGACGCGAGGACCGGATGCGGTATGATGAGATTCCGGGGGTAATCTATACGACGCCCGAAGTGGCAACAGTTGGTCTGACGGAGGCACAAGCGCGGGAGCAGGGCATTGCCGTGCAGGTTGCCAAGCGACCCATGGCGGCGAGTGGGCGGTTCCTGGCGGAGCACAGCAAGGAACGCGGCTTCTGCAAGCTTGTTGTTGCCAAGGATACGGGCATCTTGCTGGGCGTTCATATGATCGGGGGTGCTTGCTCGGAGATGATATTCGGCGTGGCTGCCATGCTGGAGACAGAAACCCGGCTGCAGGAACTGGAGGAAGTTGTGTTTCCGCATCCAACGGTCTCGGAAATGATCCGGGAAACGGGCTTGCAGATTTTGCTATGAGAGATGTGTGCCGGATAGTGCTCCGGACAATAGAATCTAAGAAGAACGACAAGAATACGAGAAGGAGAAGAAGATGCCAAAGACAGTGATTGTGGATCCGAAGAAGGAACGGAAGGCGGGTGTACTGCAGTTTCCGGAGGTGGCGCTGAATGCGTACAGCAAACCGTTGGCGCAGGAAGTCAAGACGCTCGGTAAGGCGGGTGTGACGGGGATGCTGGAGGACATGCTGCTGATTCGTGAATTCGAGACGATGCTGAACGACATCAAGACGGCGGGTGCCTATCGTGGCATTGCCTATAATCATCCCGGACCGGCGCATTTGTCGATGGGACAGGAGGCGGCTGCTGTCGGGCAGGCCTACCACCTGCATGCGGATGACCACATTTTCGGGTCGCACCGCTCGCATGGCGAGATCCTGGCAAAGGGTATGTCCGCTATTCGCAAGTTGGATGAGGATGCCCTGATGGAGATCATGCGTGGTTTCATGGGGGGCGAATGCCTCGCCATCGTGGAGAAGCACGTGCAGGTGGAGGATGTCAAAGCCCTGGCCCGGCAATTCCTGGTATATGGTTCCTTAGCCGAGATCTTTGCCCGCAAGCCGGGATTCAACCGTGGGTTGGGCGGCTCGATGCATGCGTTCTTTACGCCGTTCGGGATCTATCCGAACAATGCCCTGGTGGGTGGATCGGCAGATATTGCGGCCGGGGCCGCGCTGTTCAAGAAGATCAACCGCAAAGACGGCATTGTCATTGCAAACATCGGGGATGCCTCCATGGGGTGTGGTCCGGTCTGGGAGGCCATGAACTTTGCCTCGATGGGGCAATTCCGGCATTTGTGGGACAAGGCGCACCGCGGGGGGCTGCCGATCATTTTCAACTTCATGAATAACTTCTATGGCATGGGGGGCCAAACCTCGGGCGAGACCATGGGGTATGACGCCCTCGCGCGGGTTGCCGCTGGTGTGAATCCGGAGGCGATGCATGCCGAGCGCATCGATGGCTACAATCCGTTGGCGGTGGCAGATGCCATCAAGCGCAAGGCGCGCTTGCTCAAGCAGGGGAAGGGGCCTGTGATGCTCGACACCTTGACCTACCGCTACTCCGGGCACTCGCCCTCGGATGCGTCCTCGTACCGCGAGAAGAGTGAGGTGGAATTGTGGCAGGAGCAGGATTCGATTGACTGGTTCAGCGCGGAGCTTTGCAAGGCGAAGGTGCTGGACAAGGCTGGCGTGGAAGCGCTGCGGGAAGGGGTAGTCGGGGCCGTCAGCGAAGCACTGAAGCTGGCGATCAACGACGAGGTATCGCCGCATATCGAGCCGGTGTTGATCGAGTCGGTGATGTTCTCGAACCAGAAGCGCGAGAGTCTGGAACCGGAGCGCAAGGCGGAGATGCTGGATGATGGCGCGGATAACGTGCGGGTAAAACAGATTGCGCGGCGTACGCGTTCGGCATTTGTGGATGGCAAGCCGGTATCGAAGAACAAAGTATTTCAACTGCGTGACGGCATCTTTGAGGCGGTGCTGCACCGGTTCCGGGAAGATGCCACGATGGTTGGATATGGCGAGGAGAACCGTGACTGGGGTGGGGCGTTTGCCTGCTACCGTGGTTTGACGGAGGCTCTGCCGTATCACCGCCTGTTCAATTCGCCGATTTCGGAGGCGGCCATTGTCGGTACGGCGGTGGGCTATGCCCTCGAGGGCGGCCGCGTGCTCGCAGAGCTCATGTACTGCGACTTCATGGGCCGGGCCGGCGATGAAATCTTCAACCAGATGGCGAAGTGGCAGAGCATGTCGGCCGGTATGTTGGAGATGCCGATGGTGCTGCGTGTTTCGGTTGGTTCGAAATATGGTGCCCAGCACTCACAGGATTGGAGTGCGCTGGTGAATCATATTCCCGGTCTGAAGGTTGTATTCCCGGTAACCCCCTATGATGCAAAGGGCATGATGAACACGGCGTTGGCAGGAACCGATCCCGTGGTCTTTTTTGAAAGCCAACGGCTGTACGATTACGGGGAAATGTTCGAGCAAGAGGTTCCGGAAGGGTACTATGAGGTGCCGCTGGGACCACCGGCCAAGCGGCGCGATGGCAGCGATATCACGATTGTGACGATTGGTGCCACGCTATACCGTGCGCTGGAAGCAGCCGATACGCTGGAGAAGACGTATGGTATGACAGCGGATGTTTGGGATTGCCGCAGCATCAACCCGCTGGATTATGAGCCGCTGGTGGAATCGATCCGCAAGACGGGCCGGGTGCTGTTGAGCTCGGATGCCTGCGAACGGGGGTCCGTGATGCAGACGATTGCGGCCAATCTGGGGCAGTATGCGTTCGATTACCTGGATGCACCACCCGTGGTGGTAGGGTCGCGCAATTGGATTACACCGGCGTACGAGCTGGAAGATGCGTTCTTCCCGCAACCGTCCTGGATGCTGGATGCCATCCACGAGAACATTGTGCCGCTGCCCGGCCATACGGTCACAACCAACCAGCGGGCCGCCGAGCGCCTGCGGCAAAACCGGCTCGGCGTCTAACGCTTGTCCGCACAACGTATGCACCATGCTCCCGGGCAGGCCCGGAGCAGGCGAGAGGTCAGGCTTCTTCCATTTCCTGGAGGCGGCGGTACAGCGTACGGCGCCCGATCCCGAGGATGTCTGCGGCAGCTCGCTTATTGCCGTTCACTTGTTGCATGACATGCTGGATGTAGCGATGTTCGATCTCTTCCAGAGAAAGCAGCGATTCGTCGCTGATCCGCAAGCCATGGGGGAGCAGTGAGCCGGCGCGATGTTGGTGGTCGGCGTCGCGTATGCGGGCAGGAAGATGTCCCGGCTGGATGTTGCGATCATGGCAGAATACGACGGCGCGCTCGATGGCATTGCGCAGTTCGCGAACGTTGCCGGGGAAGGGGTAGGCGCGTAACCGGGCATAGGTATCCTTGCGGAAGCCTTCGATGGATTTATTCATGGCGGTCGTGTATTGTGCAAGGAAGATGCCGGCAAGCAGGTCGATGTCGTCCTGTCGTGCCCGCAGGGGCGGGACATGGATCTGGAAGGTTTCGAGCCGATAGAAGAGGTCTTCCCGGAAGGTGCCGGCTCGTACCTGCTCCTCAATGTCCTGGTTGGTGGCTGCCACGATCCGGACGTTGACTTGTTGTTCGCGATTACTACCGACAGGGCGAATCTTGCCGTCTTGCAGCATGCGCAGCAGCTTGGCCTGGAGGAGGGTCGGCATTTCCGAGATTTCATCCAGGAACAGGGTACCGCCCTCGGCTTCGGCAAAGATGCCCTGGCGGGAGGATCGGGCGCCGGTAAAGGCACCTTCCGCATGTCCGAAGAATTCGCTTTCGAGCAGTTGTTCGGGAATGCCGGCGCAATTGACGACCAGGAAGGGGCCGGTTGCGGACGGGCTTTCCGCATGAATGGCACGTGCTACCAGCTCTTTGCCGGTGCCACTTTCGCCGGTGATCAGGACGGGTCCCCCCGCCTTGGCAATCTGGCGGATTTGGCGGAACAGTTGCATCATGGGCAAGGATCGGCCGAACATGCCGTGAAAGGTGGCATCCGCCTGCATCTGGCTGCGGAGTTGTTGGAGCTGTGCCCGCATCTTGCGTTTTTCGAGGATGCGCTCGATACTGATCTTGAAATGGTCGAGGTCCAGGGGTTTGGTGAGAAAATCCTCTGCGCCGGCCTTGAGGCTTTCGACGGCGGTGGGGACCGAGCCGAAGGCGGTGATGATAAGGACATCCGGCGCATGTTCGGGCAGTTCGGTGCGCACCTTTTCCAGCAGGGCCAGTCCATCTGCGCCCGGAAGGCGCAGATCGCTGACGATGATATCCGGCATCCAGGCCAGGGCGGTGGCGAGTCCGTCTTCGGCGGTATGGGCGACACGTGCGGTCATGCCTGCGTCCTGCACCTCCTCGTGTAACAAGGCGGCCAGGGCGTGGTCATCTTCCACAATCAGGATTCTGATCTCAGGTAGGGTTTGGGTTTTCATGTTGTGCGGTGCCTTTCCGGGGATGGGTGAATCGGCAGGATCAGCTCGATGCATGCGCCGCCGAGATCACTTTCGCCCACGCGCACGGATCCACCATGTTCGCGGATGATACCGTGTACAACGGCCAGACCGAGGCCGGTTCCTTTCCCGACAGTCTTCGTCGTGAAAAACGGTTCAAAGAGGTGGGGTCGGATGGCGGCGGGGATGCCGGGCCCATCGTCTTCGACGGCAAAGATCACGTGGGACGCACTGGTGAGCCAAGACAGGCGCACGTGGCGGGCCGACTGGGTCTGGATCGCGTTGCGGAGCAGATTCACGAGTGATTGTTCGATGCGGATCGGATCGGCCGAGAAGGCCGTCGCGTCCGATGCCCCACATAAGGAGATCTCGACGGGCTGGTGGGAGGCGGCCTCCTCGGCGATGGCTGCGCGGGCAGATTCGGCCACCTTGGCGGGTTGCAACGTGCGGCGTTGCAGACGCCGGCGATGGCTGAAATCCAGCAGTTGGCGGACAATGACTTCCATGCGCTGGATTTCGTGCTGGATGCGCCGGAAGGCATCGGCGTGGGGCGAAGCGTCGGTTGCCTGGCGTAGTGCGCGTTGGGCGGTACCCCCGATGGTACTCATGGGGGTTCCGAGTTCGTGCGCGATGCCGGCCGCCAGTTGCCCGATTGCCGCCAATTTTTCGGATTGCCGGAGTTGCTGGGCCAGCTCCAGTTGTTCCTGCCGATTGCGTTGGATTTCTTCTTCTGCGGCCTGGATGCTGTTGAGCATCGTATTGAAGCTGGTGGAGAGGGAAGCAATTTCCTTGGGGCCGGACAAGGGCAGGCGGTAGCGGGTTTCGCCGGCTGCCACCCGTTGCATGCCTGCGACCAGCGATTGGAAGTGGCGGCCGAGGGCCTGCTGTTGGCCGACGAGGACCAGGATGGTCATGACCAGCACCCCGAGTCCCAGCCAAAGGAGCGCGTAGCGCCGTACCCTGGCGATATATTGTCGGAAATCGCGTTCCCGGCGGGTTAGTTGGAGGAGCCCGGTAGTTTGGTTGCGGGAATCGATGAGCGGGGCAAAAAACGAGTATACCCGCCGATCGCCGACTTGTCCGTATTCGCCCTGGCGTTCGCCTGCGGCGGCGAGCGTGGTTAGTTTGTCGCGCTGGGGGTTGGGGTCTCGTTTGCCGGCCGACGCGATCTGCTGCCCCTCCTGGTCATAGGCATAGGCACTATAGACACTATCCATCGAGATGGCAGATTCCAGGGCTTGCTCGACACCGCCCTGGCGGTCGCGTTCCATGGCATGACTCAGGGGCAATTGGATGGCGCGGGCTACCATTTCCAAGTCGCTTTGCATCCGCGCCTCGACTTGTTGTTCCCACAGCTTCAGCGTGAAGGAGCCCGTCAGGGCAATGGAGAGCGTCAGCGGTACCAGGACGTACAACAGCAGCGCGACCCGCACGCTGATGCGGCGTGGGTGGCAGATGTGTGGCAGGACGTTCATAAGGCTCCTTGAGACGGATAATTAGTGGCGCATGTGTCATAGTGATACAAGCGGTGGGCGTTGTTTGTCAAGGTTCGACTTCTGCCCGGTTGATAAAAAAATGTATAAGATCTTTATATACAATTGTTTGTGGATGTATATCTGGTATCGAATCAGGAGTTGGCATGCATAGTGCTGGGTAAAAGAGCCAACGAAGCCCGGTCGGTTGCCGAGGCAAAGGAGAAACAAGGAATGGAAGAGGAGGTAACACATGGAGAAACGGGTAACAATGCGTCTTGCACATGGAATCATCATGTGTGGCGTGGTTGTCGGGATGAGTCTCATGCTTGCCGCTTGTGGTGAGCAGCCAGCGCCGACGGCTTCAGAATGGCAGGATCCGCAAGGCGAGCCGGTGCAGCCGGCCCAGCCGGAAGGACAAGAGCAGGAAACAGCAGCACCGGAACAAGAGGAGGTAAACTGGCCGGCACCCGCGGCAGAATAGTTGCGGATGGCGGCACGAGAACAGAGAAGAAACCAGGATAACATGACACGAACACGAACAACGAACAGGAGCGAGAAGATGAGAAAGAGCAAAGCCATATGGATGACGAGCGTACTTGTAGCAGGCAGTTGTATTGCGCTACAAGGTGCCCAGGCGCAGATGCAAGCACCTGCGGGGCAAGCACAACAGGGGCAAGACGCGTCCCCGCAGTCTAAGGTACTTGCCGAAATCAATCAGATCCAGCAACGGGCCAGCGAGGTGCAGAACCAACTCGATGAAGTTGCCCGTAAAGCGCAGGAAGAGAATCCGGAACTACAGGAAATGCGGAATGGCTTGGTTGCGTTATATCAGGAAAAGCTGGAGGAATACGGGTATCCTGACGAAGAGGAAATGCAGGAGCTGCAAGGCATGCAGCAACGCTTGCAGTCCCAAGGTAACGGAATGGATGAAGCCGAACGCCAGCAGCTCACGCAGCAGTTCAACGACCGGGTGTCGAAGCTCCAGCAAGCCCAGGAGAAGGCGCAGCAAGATGCGGATTTCATTCAGGCGCAGCAGGCCTTTGAGCAAGCACAGTCGCAAGCCATGCTCGACGTGAGTCCGGACGTGGAGACCATGGAAAAAGAGTTGCAGGAACTGCAGACCAAACTGGCGCAGCTCCGTGAGAAGCTCCAGCAGCAACTGTAAGGCATGCCATAGTCGCAAGGATCTCGGTCGGTAGATCGAGGAAGAATCCGCCACAAGATGGGGTATCCATCTTGTGGCGTTTTTTTTGCCATATCTTGTGGTTTTTGTTTTGACGGGGACTACCCGCTGTAGTACACAATCCGTAAATTGACTAATTGTAAAACCGGTACGGGGTGTTTTGGGGATCCCGTGCGAGAAGCAAACTGGGGGGATGCAAATGGCAGGCAGTACAGCAATCACGGTGGGTCCGCGAACGTTTGTGTTGGATGAGGGGAAGGCGCAGGAGGCGTTTGCGGAGAAGCGGGTGATCAATGGGCGCAAGAGTGTATTTTTCAATCTGCTGCCGTTAAAATATCCGTGGGCCTATGATTTATACCGGACGATGAAGTCGAACCACTGGGAGCCGGAAGACATTCCGATGCAGAAGGATGTGGAGCAGTGGCGCAGTGCGGATGCGCTGAGTGACGTAGAGCGTTGGATCATACGGATGGGGATTGGGTACTTTAGTGCGGCCGAGGGCATTGTGGGCGACAATTTGCTGCATGTGATCCGGGAGCTGGTGACGGCCCCCGAGCTGAAGCTGGTTCTGGGGCGCCATGCCCACGAGGAGAACATCCATGCGGACAGTTTGCTATATATGATCGGGTCGCTGGGGATCAACCCGCATGCCTGCGAGGCGATGTTCGAGGATGTGCCGACGATCCAGCGCAAGAATGATTATGTCATGCGCGTATCGCGGCAACTGCGGCGCGATCTGGATTTGACGCAGCTTACCAACAAGCAGTTGTTGGCGAAGAACATGTTCCTGTTCGGGCAGTGCATGGAGGGCACGCAGTTTTATGGGCTGTTTGGCATGGTTCTGGCTTTGTACCGCCAGAACAAGTTCCCGGGGATCGGGCAGATGTTCCGCTATACGCTGCGGGACGAATCGAACCACATTGAGTTGCTGCGGATGCTGCTGCTGGCCTTGAAGGAAGAAAATCCTGATGTGTGGACCCCGGAGTTCCAGGAGGAATTACGGGCCCTGATGGAGGAGGCCAAGCAACTCGAAAAGGACTTTATTGCCGATTGTCTGCCGGTCAATGCGATTGGACTCAGTCAGGAAGAATTCTTCCAGTACATCGACTATATTGCGGATCGACGGCTGGAGGGGTGCGGGTTGGCCCCGCTCATGTCGCAGGTACACAATCCGTTTCCGTGGTTGGCGGAAATGATGGACATCCAGAAGGAGCAGAATTTCTTTGAGGGGCGGGTGACGGAATATCAGAAATCATCCGCACTGGAAGCGGTACCGGATGATGAACTCTAAGGGGGCATGGTACGATGATACAGCGATT
>CAZRCN010000003.1:18372-34995 GCA_964598575.1 uncultured Victivallales bacterium
GCTGGAGCAGGAGCTGCGAAGATCCGTCTTCGATGATCTCAGCCAGGCGGATTTGCAAAAGACGATCCTGCTGAACGCGAAGGCGTTGATTGAGCGTGATGCTGACTGTGGGCGTTTTGCCGGGCGGATGCTTCTGACATATGTATACGAGGAGGTGCTGGACTGGGATTTGTTGCGGGATGGGGCTGATGGGCTTCGGAAAGCGCATCAGCAGTATTTTCGCAGGGGGCTGGAACGGGGGGTTGCCTTAGGGCGGTTATCGCCTCGGTTGTTGACGTTCGATTTGGAGCGGCTGGCAGATGCGTTGGATCCGGCAGCCGATCTGGCCTTTGATTATTTGGGTATCCAGACCTTGTACGACCGGTATTTGCTGGTGGACAAGACGGGGGAACCGCGGCGGATTGAGACACCGCAGTTGTTCTGGATGCGGGTGGCGATGGGTTTGTTCCTGGAGGAGCCCGAGGAGCGGAAAAAGCGGGTTATCCAGCTATATGGGCTGTATGCCTCGCGGCGTTTTTGCAGCAGTACGCCGACCCTGTTCAATGCCGGCACCCTTCGCAGCCAGCTCTCTTCCTGCTATCTCTACAAGGTGGATGACAGTATCGAGAGCATTATGTTGCGGGGTATTGCCGAAAACGCTTTTTTGTCGAAATGGGCGGGGGGGCTGGGTGGCTCCTGGACGGCTGTTCGCGGAACGGGCGGCTACATCCATGGCACCAATGGGGAGAGTCAGGGGGTTGTGCCATTCCTGAAGTTGCATAACGATCAGCTCGTGGCGGTCAATCAAGGCGGGAAACGTCGTGGTTCCGGATGTGCCTACCTGGAGGTATGGCATAACGACATCCTGGATTTTCTTGCCCTGCGCCGCAATACCGGCGATGAGCGGCGCCGTGCCCACGATATGAATACCGCCAACTGGATTCCGGATCTGTTCATGCAGCGCGTCGAGGCCCGTGAAATGTGGACACTTTTCCGGTCTAGCGATACGCCGGATCTGCACGAGCTATACGGAACGGCCTTTGCGCAGCGCTACCGGGCATATGAGCAGCAAGTGGAAGCGGGCACGCTGTATGGCAAGCAGATGCCGGCACTTGATTTGTGGAAGCAGATGCTCAAGATGCTATTCGAGACAGGGCATCCGTGGATTACGTTCAAGGATCCGTGCAACATCCGGAGTCCGCAGGATCATGCCGGCGTGATACACAGCTCGAACTTGTGCACGGAAATCACGCTCAACACGAGTTCCGAGGAGACGGCGGTTTGTAATCTGGGTTCCATTGTACTGGATCAGCATCTAGATGAAAAAGGGGAACTGGACCATGCGCGGCTACGCGAGACGGTTCGGATTGCGGTGCGCGCCCTGGACAATGTAATCGACATCAATTTCTACCCTACCGATGCGGCCAAACGTTCCAACGAGCGGCACCGCCCCATTGGGCTGGGCGTGATGGGGCTGGCACGCGCGCTCAGTCGGCGGGGGACGGCCTTTGCGTCGGAGGAAGCGGTTGCCTTTAATGATGTATTCATGGAAGCCATTGCCTACTATGCGTATGAAGCATCGAGTGATCTGGCGGCAGAGCGTGGCACATACAGCACGTATGCGGGCTCGAAGTGGTCGCGCGGCCTATTGCCGCAGGATACCCTGGCAACGCTGGAGGAAGAGCGGGGAGAGTCTCTTGACGTGCCGCGCGGCGGCAAACTGGATTGGGAGCCGCTGCGCGCGAAGATCCGTCGGCAGGGGATGCGGAACAGCAATGTGCTGGCGATTGCGCCAACGGCCACCATTAGCAATATCATGGGGACCAGTCCCTGCATCGAACCGATGTATAAGAACCTCTTCGTGAAGAGCAACCTGTCTGGTGATTTTATTGTGCTGAACGCGGATCTGGCACGGGAGCTCAAGGAACTGGGAATATGGGACGCCGATATGATCGAGAACCTGAAATACTTTGATGGTGAGTTGGAGCACATCGAGCGGATACCGTCCTGGATCCAGCGCAAATACGCCACGGCGTTTGGCATACCGTACCGGTACATTCTGGATGCGGCAGCTTGTCGTCAGAAGTGGATCGACCAGTCACAGTCCTTGAATCTGTTTCTAGGTAAGGCGGACCTGAAGACGTTGAGTCATATGTACCGGGATGCCTGGCACAAGGGTCTCAAGACAACATATTATTTACGGACGCTGGGGGCATCGAACATTGAAAAGGCAACCGTCAGTGTCAAACGGGAGCAGGACCGTCAAGCTGCACCCCAATCCGCAAACGTTGTTGCAGCCTGCCAGTTAGACGCCATGCTGAATGGGGGCGAATGCGAAGCCTGCCAGTAATGTGGCAGGCGGTTGCTAGCGGGCATCGCGCAGGATCAGGTTGTTGAATTCGGCGCGGGTTGCGGCATCCGAGCGGAAGGATCCGAGTACAGATGAGGTTGTCATCACGGAATTCTGCTTTTCGACGCCGCGCATCATCATGCAGAGATGCCGGCACTCCAAAATAACCCCGACGCCTTTCGCGCCGCAGGCATCCCGGATGGCCTTCGCAATCTGATGTGTGAGGCGTTCCTGAATCTGGAGGCGCCGGGCAAAGCCGTTGGCAATTCGTGCCAGTTTGCTTACGCCGAGTACCTTGTCGTCGGAGATATAGCCAATATGGCATTTCCCGTAGAAGGGCAGCATGTGATGTTCGCACAGGCTGTAGACTTCGATATCGCGCACAATGACCATGTTGTTGGCTTCTGATTCGAACACGGCACCGTTCACCAAGGTTTCCATATTGATGTGGTAACCGCTTGTCAGGAAGCGGTAGGCTGCCGCAACGCGCTCCGGGGTTTTCTGCAATCCTTCCCGATCCGGGTCCTCCCCCAGCTCGATCAGAAGCTCGCGTATCAGTTGTGTTACTCGTTCGTTATTCATGATTGCTTGTACTCCTTGCGATACCTATTCCTTACAAGGATGCGGTCTGTGTACCGGTCCCGGTTGCCGGCCACGAGAAGAACCTTACACGCCGTACTGATTGCCGATAACATCCGGTTCTTGTTCGGGAGCAGCAGCAGGCTTTTTGTTGTTGTTTTCAGAAGCGGGTTCAGGTGCTACGGTTGTTTCCCTGGCAGCGGATTCGGACGCCGGGGCTGAGGGTTTTGGTTTGCGGCGTCGGAACAACCGCGAGAAGAACTGTTGCACAACCATCTTGATCCGTCGCGGCAGGGATGGGTGCTGGAGTTTTTCCAGACGGCGATACCCCGCAAGCAGCTCTTCCGGCGAAAAATCCTTGCGATGCACATTCTCTTCCAGCTCAAGCTGGAGTTTGTCCACTTCAGAGGCGCGGTCCACGACGTAGGCCTCGATAGATTTCCAGCCGAGCTCGCGGGCGGCGAGTACGCGACGGTGACCGGCAATCAATTCGTGTTCACGCGACAACGTGATGGGGTTCAATTGGCCATGCTCCTGCATGCTGGTCATCAGTGGCTTGATGTCGCCCATATCCTGGCGAACCCGCTCGCGGACCAAGATGTCTTCCATTGCTACTTGCATATTCCGTGATTCCCCCCCTTCTGATTGCAGTATCATTACCAATAGCACCCCGCAGATGCAAGCGGTGAAATCTCTCGGTATGGCTTGGGGCTTGCCTTGCGGCGGTAATTGTGAGAGATTACGAGCGTACATGGTAAATAATATGTCTTCGGGACAGGGTGTAGCTGTAGGCGGTACGGCGAATCCCGACCGGCGGTAAAAGTCCGCGACTCCTGCGGTAAGCAGGACTGAGACGGTGAAATTCCGTTGCCGACAGTAAGGAAAGATGACTTTCCAAGTCTGGAAGGGAGAGGGCATGGTGCGGACGTCTGGCGGGACCGGGCGTGCGGTGCTGTACCTCTTCCTGTCTATGTATCCCGAAGGTATGCGTAACGTGAATAGGGATGGGAGGCTGATATGCCGTTTGCGGCAGTGGAGGCGGCGCTACAGGCGATTCGGGCAGGAAAGCCGGTGATTGTGACGGATGATGCGCGGCGCGAGAATGAGGGCGACCTGATTTTTGCAGCGGAAACCGTAACAGCGGAATCGATCAATTTTCTTACACGGTATGGTCGTGGTCTGATTTGCGTGGCACTTGAGGATGCATGTTTACGCCGGTTAAAGCTGGGGCCCATGGCGAGTCGTGGCCGAGGGGACCATTTTGGTACGGCTTTTATGGAATCGGTAGATGCGCTGGCAGGGGTCTCGACGGGAATCAGCGCGCCGGATCGTGCCCGGACCGTGCAAGCACTGGTGGATGAAACCAGCACGGAGGCGGATTTTGTGAGTCCGGGGCACATGTTCCCGTTGCGTGCCGTGCCGGGTGGGGTGTTGCACCGTGCCGGGCATACGGAGGCGGCGGTGGATCTGGCACGATTAGCGGGCCTGAAGCCTGCCGGGGTGATCTGCGAAATCCTGAATGCGGACGGCACCATGGCTCGTCTGCCGGAGCTGGAGGTGTTTGCCGAAGAACAGGATCTGCAGATTTTGTCGATTGCGGACCTGATTGCCTATCGTCGTCGCACGGAGCAGCAGGTGATGTTTGTCCGGTCGGTGCGATTTCCGACCGAGGCAGGCATTTTCCAGTTGCGTTTGTATGAGTCTTTGGTGGAGAAGGATCATCATCTGGCGCTGGTGATGGGGAATCCGGCCGAGCAGGCGGTACCATTGGTGCGTGTGCATAGTGAGTGCCTGACGGGCGATGTGTTCCATTCCTTGCGCTGTGATTGCGGATTGCAGTTGCACCGGGCCATGCAGATGATCGGCAAAGAGGGGCATGGCGTGATCTTGTATATGCGGCAGGAGGGGCGGGGTATCGGCTTGGCAGCCAAGATTCATGCCTACGCGCTGCAGGACACCGGGCTGGATACGGTCGAGGCAAATGAGAAACTCGGATACGAGGCGGATTTACGCGATTATGGTGTCGGGGCGCAGATTCTAACGGATCTGGGATTGCAGAAGATCCGGTTGATGACGAATAATCCTCGCAAGGTGGTGGGTTTGGAAGGGTATGGCCTGGAGATTGTGGACCGGGTACCGATTGTGTCGGAGCCGGGGGAGGATAATGCACGGTATCTGGCCACGAAGAAGGCCAAGCTCGGACATTTGCTGTAAACGCTTGCAGCAGGTTCGATTCGCTTCACAATGGTGGGCGGAATGCTTACCGGGGGAAGGATAAACAGGAGGAGAGGTAGTATGAAGGAAGTATCGGTTACGCTGTCGGCCACGGGCAAGTCGTTTGCGGTGGTGGTGAGTCGTTTCAATGATTTGTTGACGAAGCAGCTTGTGGGAGGCGCAGTGGATTGCCTGGTCCGGCATGGTGCGGTGGAGGATGATGTGACGGTGGTTTGGGTGCCGGGGGCCAATGAACTGCCCCAGATCGTCAAACGGCTGGCATCCGGCGGTCGCTATGCGGCGGTGATTGCGCTGGGTGCGGTTGTGCAGGGTGCCACCCCGCATGCGGATTTGATCAATAGTCAAGTAGCCCGCACGCTGAGCCAGATTGGTCTGGATAGCGGGGTGCCGGTGATCAATGGCGTAGTCTGTGCGGGTACGCTGGAGCAGGCGCTGGAGCGCTGCGGCACGAAGGCGGGCAACAAGGGTTGGCAGGCTTCGCAGGCTGCGATCGAAATGGCAAATCTTGCCGAGGCACTGGACGCATAGGGTTAACGCTGCGTGTACGGATCAATTGAGGGTGTGCTGTTATGGCGACAAGGCGAGAAGCAAGAGAGTGGGCGCTGCAAATCGTGTTCAGCCTGGATCTGAATCCCAAGGCGGATGCGGATTGGGTGCTGGAGGATTATTTTACGACGCATCCGGTGGCGGACGGGCAGGCACGTGCTTTTGCGGAGTTGTTGGTGCGGGGCGTGATCCGGGAGCAACCGCAAATAGATGCGGCGATCGGGCGCTATGCGGAGCACTGGCGGATTCCGCGCATGGCATCCGTGGAGCGCAATGTGCTGCGGCTGGCGATGTACGAGCTGTTGTATTGCCCGGATGTGCCGCCGGCGGTTGTGATAAATGAGGCCATTGATATTGCGAAGTATTTCAGCAATGTAGAGGCGGGGCGGTTTGTGAATGGCATTCTGGACCGTGCGCGGCGTGAGTTGGCGGTAGAAAAGGAGTCGGGACTGCATGTCGGCTAGGGAGCTAGCGGGGGATGCGGCCTGGATGCGCAAGGCGCTGGAGCTGGCGGGCCGGGGGGAAGGCGCGACACATCCGAATCCGCCGGTTGGTGCCATCCTCGTGCGGGCGGACCGTATCATCGGGGCGGGGTTTCACCGTTACGCGGGGGGTGCGCATGCGGAAGTGGAGGCGTTGCGTGGGCTCGCGCGGCGGGAGACCGAAGGGGCGACGCTGTATGTGACGCTCGAGCCGTGCTCTAGCCATGGAAGGACGCCGCCTTGCACGGAAGCCATTCTAGCGGCGGGTGTGCGGCGGGTTGTGGTGTGCATGCAGGACCCGAATCCGCGGCATCGCGGACGTGGTGTGCGCCTCTTGCGGCGCAGGGGGGTTGAGGTCCGGTCGGGGGTGTGTCGCGCGGAAGGCAAGGTGCTGCTAGCACCGTTTACGAAGTGGATCACGACGGGGCGTCCGTATGTTACCCTGAAAATGGCCATGACACTGGATGGGCGTATAGCGGATGGGGCTGGCAACTCGAAATGGATCACGGGCAGTGCGGCACGGCGAGAGGTGCAGCAGTTGCGTACACGCGTGGATACGGTGCTGGTAGGTGCAGGTACGGTTGCGGCGGATGATCCCTCGCTTTTGGTGCGTGGGCGTACACGGAGGCAGCCCCTGCGGCTGGTGCTGGATGGGGCGGCACGACTCCCTTTGGATGCAAGGGTGCTTTCTGACGGATTCCCCACCGTTGTGGCAACGACGGAGCAGGCCCCGCAGGCACGACGTGCGGCACTGGCAGCAGCAGGCGCGGATGTGTGGGTATGCGGGGATGGTTCCCGTGTAGACTTGGAGGCGCTGATGTTGCGGCTGGGTGAGGCTGGGCATTTGCATGTGCTGTGCGAGGGCGGCGGGATTCTGGCGGGTGCCTTGCTGCGAGCGGGGTTGGTCGATGTCTGCCGGTTTTATGTGGCGGGGTCTCTGCTGGGGGGTACGGGGGTTCCGGTGACGGGGCGCGATGGCTGGTATCTGGCGGAGGCCCCCCGTTTGGATATTTGTGCTGTGGGGCAAGTGGGCGCGGACGTACGGATTGATGCGCGCCCGTGCGACATCAAGGGGGAGGAAGCATGTTTACGGGGCTGATTGAAGCGGTGGGCACGATGGAGCGGATGGAGCCGCGAGGCAAGGGGGCTCGCTTGACGATTACGCGTCCGGATGCATGGGACCCTCCGCTCGAGGATGGGGAGAGTATTGCCGTGCAGGGGGCCTGCCTGACGGTTACGGCGGGCACGGATATGCGGTTTCATTGTGATGTGCTGGCGGAGACGCTGCAGCGCACGAATCTGCATGCCAAGCGTCCGGGTACATGGCTGAATTTGGAGCGCGCGCTACGGATGGGGGATCGCCTTGGCGGCCACATGGTGAGCGGGCATGTGGATGGGGTTGGTACGCTTCGCGATATCCGGATGGAAGGGGATGACCGTATCCTGCTGCTACGGGGGATGCCGTCGCTTGTTGATGGCATTGTGGAAAAGGGCTCGGTGAGTCTGGATGGTGTCAGCTTGACAGTGACGGCTGTGTCGACAGACGGTTTTGCGGTTAAAATCATTCCCTGGACGTGGGAGCACACGAGTTTACGGGAACGCAAGCCGGGCGACAGTCTGAATGTGGAGACGGACATGCTCGGCAAGTATGTGAAACGCTATCTGGCCCAGATGCCGTTGTCGGGGTGCGGCGTGACGGAAGAGATGCTCCGCAACAACGGATATGCCTGAGCGGCAGCGTTTTCAGGCGGTTTCGTAATCGGATGCCATGCGTTCCCGTACCAGGGGCTTGATGAAGTCCACTACTTTAAGGTGGGCCGGGTGCTGCTTGTAGGTTTCGAGATCTTCCCAGGACTGAAATTCCGAATAGAGGGAGATGTGCGCCATGGGTCCCTCGGGGGAAGCGGGGACGCCGACGCTGAGTTTCTGGATACCCGGCACGGATTCGGCCAGGGACGCGAGCTGTGCTTGCATGGCGGGTACGTCTTGCAGGTGATGTAGTTTCCAGAGTACGATGTGTGTGATCATGGTTTCTCCTTGTTGTTTTCGGGCCAGGTTGTGAAGGGGGTTTTTGCGAGTGCGAGGTTGAAGTAGCGGGGATCGCCGGTGACTTCGCGCAGGACAAACGGGGGGATCTCGACGCCCTGGGTTTCGTGCTCGAGCTCGACTTCAGCCAGGAGGAGTCCGGCATTGGGGCCGGTAAAGGCATCCAGCTCCCATACGAATCCGCACCAGGGGTAGCGGTAACGGGTTTTTTCGATGGGCGGCAGTTCGCATAGGGCCAGCATGGCTTCTGCATCGTGTAGTTCCAGCGGTGTTTCGAATTCGTAGCGGGAAAAGTGCCCGGGGGCAGCGGGGCCCTTGACGGTGAGGAATGCTTCTGTGCGTGCCGGGCCTTCGACGGTCCGTATACGCACGGCGCGTGCCGGGTTGGCTTGCAGATAGCCTTGGCGAATGCGGTAGCCGGGACCTTTGTCCGGCGGTAAGGCCGATAAGACGAATTTACGCTCTATTTCGATGTGCATGGGGCTAGCGACCGATGAAGGCGGCACCGAGGACACCGGCTGAATCGCCGAGCGAATGCTTGACGATCGGGGTTTCCAGGGCGTCGTTAAAGATCTGGCGTTCTACTTCCTTGATACCTTCGGTGTAGATGGCATCGAAATTGGAGAACCCGCCACCGAGGATAACGATGTCGGGGTCGAGGATGTTGAGGAGGTTGGCCATGGAGCGACCGAAGCGGACAAAAAACTCGGCAAAGAAGGTGCGAGCGCGTTGCTCGCCGGCAAAGTAGGCTTTCTGGACGTCGGGGAGGGGCACCTGCTCGCCGTATTGGCTGGCGTACATCCGGGTCAAGCCGCCGCCGCTGATAAAGGTTTCGACGCAACCACGGTTTCCGCAGTAGCACAAGGGGCCCTGGGGATCGATGGACATGTGACCCCATTCTCCGGCGATGGCCTGTTGACCGGTAATGACTTCGCCCTTATGGACGATGGCACCACCGCATCCGGTTCCCATAATGACGCCGAATACGAGATCTTTGCCCTGTCCGGCACCGCAGGTTGCTTCCGCCATGGCAAAGCAATTGGCGTCGTTCTGGACACCGACCGGATGCGCGAGGCGTTGTTCGAGGTCGCGTTGAAACGGTTTGCCGTTCATGACGACCGTGTTGGCGTTCTTGAGTAGACCGGTTTTGGGGGAAATGGCCCCCGGCGTACCGACTCCGACGGTATGCGGTGCGTCCTGGATCTCGGCGACTAAGTCCCGGTAGATGTGCTCCAGATTCCCTAGGATCCGGTCGTAGCCTTTGTCGGACTCGGTGGGGATACGCTTCCGGAATTGTTCGGAACCGTCCGGTTTGAGGACGATGCCTTCGATTTTGGTGCCGCCGAGGTCGATGCCGAGTTTATACATGAACATACCCTTTTTCTATGCCGGGTTTTGCTTGCGGTAGAATGTGAGTGCATTCCATAAGACGGCCAGCACAGACAGGGTGATGCCCGCGTTGCGCAGCGACGTCATATACTCGGGGGTACCGAAGGGCCGGGTAAGACCCAGGTGGCCGATGATGGCCATCAGGAGTCCTGCGACCAAAGCGAGGATGCCGATGATCCAAAGTACCCGGAGTTCTTTTCTCGAAAAGGTTGGCATGCTGGTTTTGCTGGCTGTATGGTTTGCATGGTGCCGGGGGCGGGACTCGAACCCGCATGAGTGTAACCTCGGCAGATTTTGAGTCTGCTGCGTATGCCAATTTCGCCACCCCGGCGCGACGGAGGCAGAGACTAGCATGGTCGGCGAGGCAAGGGCAATCGGAAAATTGTGCGGGCAGGATTTGTCGTTGGCATTTGTTGCGGTCGGACCATTCTGGACTTTTATTGTGTGTGGTGGTAGTGCTGGGTGTTTTGCGGGGTACTCTTGGGGTAGATATGTCCGTGGATGTGGTGCTAGATGGCAGGGAAGGATGAGCATGAAATACTGGAAGAGGACACATAGACTTTTGATTGTGGTGGGGCTGCTGTTTTCGTGGCAGGCGTGGGCGGAGCCCGTGCCCCCGGACGTGCGCGAGGTAATGCCGGCTATTTTCAAGGTGCATGTGGTATCGTATCGCTTTGATTATGAACAGCCCTGGCAGGGTGGGGGGTCGACGTCGGGCACCGGATCGGCGTTTTTGATAGATGAGGGCCGTTTGCTGACCTGCGGGCATGTGGTGGCGGATGCCATCTCGATTGAAGTACAGCCGAATGGTTCGGGGCAGCGGTTTCCGGCCCACGTGCGCTATATGGGGTATGACAGTGATCTGGCCATTCTGGAGCTGGAGGATCCTTCGGTCCTGGAGGGTTTGCCGGTGATGGCGTTGGCGGATCAGATGTCGGAACTCGGCGATGAGGTCTATGCGATCGGGTATCCGATGGGGGGGAGCCGGCTGAGTCTGACGCTGGGAATCGTCTCGCGTCTCGACCATTCCGTGTATGCTTTCAGCGGGGTGGATGAGCGGCTGGTGATGCAAATTGATGCTGCTATCAACCCCGGCAATAGCGGGGGGCCGGTTGTGAATGACAAGAACCGCGTGGTTGGGGTTGC
Source organism: uncultured Victivallales bacterium (assembly GCA_964598575.1). Classification (GTDB taxonomy): domain Bacteria; phylum Verrucomicrobiota; class Kiritimatiellia; order UBA8416; family UBA8416; genus T3Sed10-140. Next base: position 29,125 of record CAZRCN010000003.1, read on the forward strand.
GTTCCAGGGCGTGCGTCAGGCGCAGTCACTCGGGTATGTGGTTCCCGTCCCAGTCATCCGTCACTTTCTTGCGGATACGGCGGAAGCACCTTATCATGGATATCCGCAAATCTACCTGCAGACCTTTGAGCTACGCAATCCGGCCCTGCGGGCTTCGCTGGGGCTAGGAGAGGACGATGCTGGCGGCGTTGCCATTACGGATATCAGTCGGTTCTGTGTATCGGCCGAATATCTGCAGCCGGGGGATGTGTTGCTGGCGGTGGATGGGGTCCCAATCCAGCAGGATGGCACCATTGCCATGGGTGAGAATGTCCTGCCTTTTTTCGAGTTGGTGGAACGGAAGCAATGGGGGGAGAGCTTACGCTTCAAGCTGCTGCGTGACGGCAAACACATGGAGGTGTCCTTCCCGCTGACACCGGATCCACATCCTTTTGCCTATCGTCGTTTGTATGACCGCCAGCCGGAATACCTGATCACGAGCGGGTTGTGTTTCATGCCTCTCTCGCGCAATTACTTGATGACATTGGGCCGTGAATCGAGCGATGCCCTGATTCCGATCCTGTATTATTTTCAGCGCGCAGCGTTTGATGCTTCCCTGGAGGACCGGACGCAGGTGATCGCGGTCACCGCTATTTTGCCGCATCCGGTCAACACGTATGCGGACGCGTACAAGTATCAGGTGATCCGGGAGGTCAATGATATGGCAATCGGCGATATGGAGGATTTGCAGGCGGCGTTGGCAAAGCCAGTTGATGGCTATCATATCCTGCAATTCGAGGCGCTGGATACGCCGTTGGTACTGGATGCCGACACGCTGGCTGCGGCCAATGCCGAAATCCAACAGCGCTATGGGATCCGGGCATTGGATGCAATCCGGACGGAATAGGTGGCTGGCTTTGAGGATGTCTTGCTTGGGGGAAAGGAATTGGATGATGAAAAGTAGAATATGGTGTGTGGGGATTGTTTTGATGCTGGTTGTGGCGGGGGCACTGGTGCATGCGCAGGAGGTGGAGGTTCCGGGGACAGAAGCCATCCCCGTGATGGATGTGCCGGATATGCAGTCTGCCATGGTGGAGGTTCGTGTGGCACGCGTGCAGTCAGATCAATTTTACCCGTGGCGGCAGTCCGAGCCGCGCTGGCATACCGGCTATGCCGTGGCGGTAGAGCCGGGCGTTTTTCTTACGCTGGAGCCGTTGGTGCGCAATCATGCCACGATTCTGATCCGGCGCGCAGGATCTGTGCAGCAGGTGGCGGCGCGGGTGCAGCTCGTGGACCCGCGTGTGGGGCTGGCGCTGCTGGTGGCAGAGGATGTGGCGTTGTTTGCGGATATGGCACCCCGTGCATGGCTGGAGCGCATTCCGTTGGATGGCGATTTTACGATTGTGAAATGGGGGGAGAACGATCAAGTGCAAGCTGGGCTGGGGCAGTTGCTTTCGACGGGCTATGAGAGTATCGGTGACGGGGTGCCGGAGCAGCTCACCTATCAGCTTGTATCCTCGATGCATGTTGGGGCGCCGGGTACTCCGGTTCTGCATGACGGCAAACTGGCCGGGCTTGCAACACCGTTTCGTGCGGGGGGCAAGACGGTGTTTGCCCTGTCGCCTGACATGATTTCACGATTTCTGGCAGATGCGGAATCCGCGCCATACGCCGGGGTTCCGGAGCCGGATTTCGAGGTTATGCCGCTGGCGGATCCCGTGCGCCGTCGCTATCTGGGCGTGCCGCCAGAGATGGCGGACCGCGGTGTGTATGTGGAGGCAGTGCTGGACGATGCGGCCGACGGGCATGGTTTGCATGCTCAGGATGTGCTATTACGCTGGGATGGGGAGGAGCTGGATGCGCGCGGCAATTACACGCATCCCCGCTATGGATCGATTCCGTTCGGGCAGTTGCTGGCGAAGCGGGAGGCAGGCGATCTTGTGCCGGCGACGGTCGTCCGGGACGGGGCGGTGCAGCAGGTCGAGGTGCGGCTGCGGACGTATGAGGACGTGAAGCACCGGATTCCTGAGAATGCAACGGAGGCCCCGGATGATTATGTGGTGGCGGCCGGATTGGTCTTTCGCGAGTTGACCTGGAATTTCCTGGAAGCCTTCGGGTCACGATGGCAGCGACGTGCAGACATAGATCTGATCTGGCGTGCCGTGAATCCAACGGAGGCGGATACGGAGGATGAGGGTGTGGGCCGTACAGTTGTGCTGGTGCAGGTGCTGGCAGATCCCATCAACAAGGGCTATCGGGATCTGAGGTTGCGTATTGTCGAGCGAGTGAATGGCCATACGATTCGGGATTTGCGAGATCTGGCAACACGGATTACCACGGAGGGCTTACGGCATGTGACGCTTGCCGACATGGAGGCCGTGCCGTTGGTGTTCGATCCGGCGGAGGTGGCCGAGGCAGATGCACGCATTCAGCAGCGCTTCCAGATTCCGACGCTGACGCGCTTTGGCGAGTGAGCGTTGCTGTTAACACTACCCGGAAGCTTGGATCATCGCTGGGGTAATCTATCCGCATCGTGCGTTGTTCACAAGCCAGACGCATGCGTCAAATAAACGATAACCAAGATGCCAGCGCCTGGCGCCTAGCGCCTAACGCCACCTTTTCGTCGGGTAAAAACTTTCCCAGATGCCTCATTCGTATTGAACTCATTGAGCGATCTCACGGAGGCAATCGTTCGAGAAAAGGCTGGTATTCTGGAGGAATGCTGTCCATAAAAGGCATCGCGCTTTTTTTTGGGGTCAGGATGAGTTTTGAGGAGTTGCATATGACGTTAGCCGGAAAGAATTTGATAGCGACCGTTTGTCTGGAGCGGACCCGCTGGGGTCGGCGGGAACCTTCCTTTGCTGTAAGTGCGTGGCTGCCGCGTTTCCGACGGGATGGGTTTGATGGGGCAGAGCTGTGGGAGTACCATTACACGCGGGCTGACGAGGCTGAAAGGAAGCGTTTGGAGGCTGCGGCCGAAGACATCCTTATCTACAACAGTTATGTCGGGTTTGATGATGAGTCTGCTCCCGCGCGTGATGTGGCCGCGGATGTGGTGATACGTCTGGGCATTCCTGCGGTAAAATACAATTTGGGTCACAATGCGGATGGTATGCAGATGTACCGTAAGAACCTGCTGGCTTGGGCGGAGAAACTGCCGGCTGATTGCCGTCTGTTGTGTGAATGCCACCAAGGCTCCGTGCTGGAGCATGCCGCGGATGCCGCGACATTTTTTGCAGAGCTGGACCCCGTCCGCTTCGGTGTGATCACGCATGTTTCGGGCCAGAATACGGAACAACTGCAAGATTGGTTCGAGACGCTTGGCGGACGGATTGCACACCTGCATATACAGCTACGTGGGCCGGAACAGGACCCGGCAGACGCGGCTGCGCGTGCACGTTTGGCGGACTGTTTTGCGGTTGTACGCGAGCATGATTTCAAAGGGTCCATGTCGATGGAGTTCACCCGGGGTATCGGGCGGGACGAAGACATTGAAACGCTGTATGCCAATGCCGTCACGGATATGCAGCATTGCCGGGAACTAAGGGCAGGGTGATGCAGATAACGTGCAGAGGACGAGCCATGACAAACGGATCGAAAGAAGAAACGTATCGGGACGTGATATCCCTGGCGGGTGAGTGGCGTTTTGCCTTGGATGAGCAAAATGCCGGCATTCGGGAAAGGTGGTTTCAGCGGGAGCTTGATCAGACGATATCCCTACCGGGAACGACCGATGAGGCGGGGTTTGGGGAGCGGACGGGTGAAGCATGTGAAGACCGCCTGTCCCGGACGTTCCGGTGGATTGGTCCGGCTTGGTACCAGAAAACCGTAACCGTGCCGGAAGACTGGAATGGCAAGAAAATCTTTTTATATCTTGAGCGTACCAAGGACAGCCAGGTCTGGGTAGATGATGAGTGGGCGGGGTGCGACGATACGCTTTCGGCTTCGCAGCGCTTCGACCTGACGCCACACCTAGCGCCGGGTGTGCACACGATCACGATTCTGATCGACAACGCCAAGTTGCCTCCAGTCGGACCTTGTCATCAGGTAGATGAGCGCACCCAGACAAACTGGAACGGCATTGTCGGGCGTATGGAGTTGCAGGTGTGTGAGCCCATCTACATTCGTGACGTCCAGGCGTATCCCGACCTTACGCCGGCTAATGTGCCCAACCCAGATGACGACGAACCGATCCATCTTGGGCTGACCAGGGGGCAGTGCACGATCGAGCTGGCAGCCGTGATTGTGAACGATGCGCGCTGGAGCGGCAGAGGTGGCTTCACGTTCAAGGCAGAGGTAATCGGTCAGGAAGGTGCGTTTGAGATTCCCGCTGTTGAAGTGGGTACGTTGCTCAACCAGGGTAAACAGACGGTAAAGGCCCGATTGATCGTACCCGCCGATGTGCCCCGCTGGGATGCGTTCCATCCGACCCTGCTGCGGATCACCGTGGAGTCGGAGGCCATGCCCCGGACAGAATGGATGCGCGATCGCCTGAGCATCACCTGCGGGTTGCGCAGCTTCGAGACCTCCCGGGGACAGATTGTCGTGAACGGGCGGCCGACGTTTCTGCGCGGTAAGAATGATTGTGCCCTGTTCCCTATTACGGGCTATGCTCCGATGGATAAGGCCTTCTGGTTGAAGTTTATGGGCGTCGGGCGTGCTTATGGTATCAACCACTACCGGTTTCACAGTTGGTGTCCGCCGGAGGCGGCTTTCGCGGCTGCCGATGAGCTGGGCCTGTACGTTCAGGTGGAACTCCCCAATAAGCGCGGCATCACGGAGCCGGACCATCACGACTACATGCCACCAGCTGAAGCGTACGAAACCCTCGATGAACTCAAGGGCGATGCCGGGGACCCGGCTGTACGTACAGCCTACCTGACGCGTGAGGGGGAGAAGATCCTACGTCAGTTTGGCAACCATCCGTCGTTTGCGATGCTGACGCTTGGTAATGAGATTGGTGGTGACGAACACGTCATGAAGGCGATGACCGATCATTTTCGCAAGCTCGACCGCCGTCACCTCTATGCCATGGGGACGAATGCCTGGCACTGGGATATTCGCCACCGCGAGGGCAATGACTTCTGGGTGATCAAGGGAACCCGGCAGGAGACACACATCCGCGGGTCCTCCTGGGATAAGAGCGGGCATATTGATTCCGAGCCGCCCTCGACAACCAAGCGCTACAGCGACTCGCTGCGCGGTGTGCCCGTCCCCGTGATTGCACATGAGATTGCACAGTACGAGGTGTATCCCGACTATACCGAGCTGGCAAAGTATACCGGTGTCCTGCAGGCCAAGAATCTGGAAATCTGCAAGGCACGGCTGGAGAAGGCGGGCATGGCGGATCAGGCCAAGGATTTTCAGCGCGCATCGGGTGCACTGTCGGTCATTTGCCGCAAAGAGGATATCGAGGCGGAAATCCGGACCCCGGGCATGGCGGGCTTCCATTTGCTGGATATTCAGGATTTCAGCGGGCAGGGCACGGCGCTGGTAGGCATCCTGGATGTGTTTATGGCGTCCAAGGGCTTGATCACGCCGGAAGCCTGGCGGCAATTCTGTTGCGAAACGGTGCCCTTGCTGATCATGCAGAAATATACCTGGACAAATGACGAGATGTTCCGGGGGCGTATAGAGGTTGCACATTATGGACCGGCCGATCTGCTGGCCCAGGATGTGCGCTGGACGTTGCGCAGTGCGGCTACCACGCTGGGAGAAGAGACGTGTACGGTCGACATCCGGACGGGGGATGTGCAGGAAATCGATATAGTGTGTGCGCCGTTGGATGCGGTCACGCATGCGCAGAAGCTGCGCTTTGAGATTTCGTTGCCCGGCACACCATACAGCAATGGTTACGATCTCTGGGTGTACCCCGCGCAGGTTGATGTCACT
>CAZRCN010000003.1:35095-49859 GCA_964598575.1 uncultured Victivallales bacterium
GAACACCCGGAAGCCCGGCAGTTGCTGGCGAGCATGCAGCGCTATATGGCAAGTTCAGCCTTTGCGCCCCGGGATACGTTATCCCTGGCAGACGTCCGGCAGGTACTTGCCTGATCCGCCCGGTTCAGGACATGTGGGCTTCATGCATGCGCGCGAGAACATCCTGGCGCGTACCGGCAAACGGCCCGGGTGCCTCCATTTTGAGGGAGACGAGGGCAGCCGCAAACTTGAGGGCTTGTGCGGGTGGTTGCGTCAGACGCTCTGCCATGTAGCCCGCGAAGGTAGTATCCCCCCGTCCGGTGCGCCCTACGACAGTCCGGTTCGAGAACGGCTCGAAGTAGGTTTGGCCGTCCACGTGTGCAAGAACACCATCGGATCGTGTGATGACTACCTCGGGACAGCCCCAGTTGGCAAGCAACTTGGCGGCGTCCTCAAGATCCTCGAAACCGGTCAGGATGCGCGCTTCGACGACATCAAGCTTGATGCGGTCTAGAAGCGGCACGATGTCGGTCTTGTTGGGGACATCGTCAAATGAGATGGCGCGCGAGACGGGATTGACCTGCCGAACAAAACTCTGCATATCGGCCGAAACGCTGTAGCCCCGGTTCCGCAGGCCGTGGATGAGATCGAGAGTAAATTCCTGATCGGTGATACCGGCGAGATGAACGAAGCGGCTCTCGATGGGGGGCATATCCTGAACTTGGAGATAGCCGGCATTGGCGGTCTGGTCCATTTCGCGTACATCGACATCCTCGGATGGATGCACGACCCGCATGCGGGTTGTGGCGTCGGTAGGTACCAGCACGCAATGCACGCCCAGCTCGCGCATGGGTTCGAGAATCGGGGCGTCATCAGGATGCATGCGCGTAACAACAGCGACCTTTGCGCCGACGCGCGCGGCAGCCATGGCCCCGCAAAGGACGGCGCTCCCGGGGGCCGTTATGGGGTCAGCCCGAAAGGGGTGAATTTCATCGTAGCACATGTGCCCCATAAACGTGATGTCAAATGTTGTCGGCTGGTTCATAAAACGTCCTTTTTGTATGTCTTACCCTACCGGGGCTGATTGGCTGTGGTGCTATCCTACCGAAACGAGCCAGCCATTACAATGGCTCTCTGCAAAATCTGCGCAATGCGTGGATGCGGAAATTCCACGACTTGACTTCCCCTGCCTCGGTCTACTACCTTATTGCGATATGAAAGCGCACCAGCAGACCGGTTCCAACGGGCAGGTGCCCGTGCCGCCTGAAAAGCGATTTCTTATGAATGAGGACAAAGATTCCCGGTCAGATCGGGAAAGCATTTGCCGCGTCGATGTTGGCCCTCCACGGAGCCGAGTCGAAGTAAAGGAAGATCCCTATGAAAGTCCGCAGCTCCATCCCTTGCGCGTTCGTCGCGTTCGTGTTTTTCGTGTTGGCCGCTCAGGCCGCGCCTTTGTCGCTTAAGAGTTACTTTGGCGATGGGATGGTACTGCAACGGGATGAAGCCGTGAAGATCAGCGGCGTTACGCACGCAGACGCACAGGTGCTGGTGAGCTTCGGCGATCAGTCAAAGCAGACGATAGCTGAGCGGGACGGGACTTGGTCCCTGACGCTTGACCCCATGGTCGCAGACGCCACAGGACGTCCATTGACTGTTCGCAGTGCCGCAGATGTCGTAAAACTTGACGATGTCGTGGTGGGGGATGTGCTTTTCTTTGGGCGACAGACCTATGTTGACATATCGCTGGACCGCGATACCGAGGGGCGCCGCGCCGCTCAAGCCTATCGTCCCAACGGTCTGCTCCGCGCTTTGCGTATCCGCACGGTAGCCGCTCTGGATCCACAGCCTGCGCTGCGGGAGGACGCCACGACCGGTTGGATGATCGTCACGAAAGACACGGCACGCCAGATGTCGGCTGCGGCCTTTTTCCTGGGGCGTGACCTCAGCGCCGAACTCGAAGTCCCAATTGGCATCATTGATGTGGATATGGGGCCGTACTTCGGCATCGGCTGGCTCGACGATCAAACACTGAAGGACATCGTGACCATGTACCCGACTGCGAAGGGTATCGATTGGTTACCCGCTTGGATGCGCGAGCGCGCCCAGGCGCGCATCAGCGGCAAGGCGCATGAGGATCTGGAGACTTACTGGGAGAATCGTGTGGCTACTGCGCGCGGACGTTCACCGGGGGTCAAGCCTGTGCTGGGGCTGCATCCGCTGGAAAACCCCATGTTTCCCTCTGGTGGTTTCAACGCAGTGATACACCCCTTAGAGGGCATCACTCTCAAAGGCGTACTCCTTCAACTGGGGAACGACTACCCTTTTGTCGCGTACCGTGACCTCGACAAGCAAGGCCTCGCGACAGACATCGCTGAGCTCAACGCAGCCTGGCAGGAAAATTACCTGATTCTAAAAAGTGGCTACCGCGTCTCAGCCTATACGCACCCGTTTGTCCCCCAGGCCTGGCGCAAGGCACTGGGCACCGATGACTTGCCGTTCGGCCTGATCCTGCCGCCCTCCTCGGACCTGGATGTGTACGCGGCTCACAACCGAGAGATGCGCGAGTTGCACCGCCGCACGGCAGAAGGGGCTGATAAGATCAGCCTTGTCATGCCCGGTAACGAGAATGTGCCATCCAGCGGTCAACCCGCAGACGAAGCCTTGCTCGCCGAGCGGAGCAAGGCCTGGGCACTTGGCGCGCTCTATAGGTCTGCGGACCACACAGCGACCGGCCCTGTCTTTGCGCGCATGGAAGCCCGTATCTCAAAGGCAACCGTGTACTTTAAAGCGGGCACGGCAGCCGGTTTGATGGCGCATGGTGGTGCCCTTCAACAGTTTGAGACGGCGGGCCCCGATCGGGTCTTTACTCCCGCCAAAGCGACGATCGAGGGTGAGACCATCAAACTCAAAAGCGAGGGGCCGATCGCTTTTGCTCGCTACGGCTGGACCTACGCACCGCCGCAGGGGCTGGTCAACAGCGCTGGGCTTCCGGCTACGCCCTTCAACACCGACACAGCCTGGACGTTTCAATGGATACCGCCTGCGGAGCGTCCGGAACTCCCGGTGGAATACAGTCTGACAGCCGATAAGTGGGGCAAGAGCGACGTGGCCATTATTAACGGACAGATTGCCAACATGGCACAGGGCGACTCCGAGCCGATTCCGCGCCGCCCCGGTCCACTTGGGATGATCGCCAGTCCGTTTGGGCCCAATATCTACGTTGTGGGTACTGAAGCTGGGGCACCCGCTGCGGGGCACCTGAAGACGGGCGATGTGATTTATGGCGTAAATGGGAAGGTCTTTCCCGATGGACCTGCAGCGTCCAGCGATGAGACCTATCGCCAGCTCGCCGACGCAATCAGCTTCAGCGAGTCGGACCAAGGCGGGGGGCGCCTGGTCTTCAGTCTGCGCCGCGGGGCAACACTGATGGATGTGGAGCTTGAGCTGGATGTGCTCGGTTCCTACAGCAGCACGACTCCGTACTACTGTGAAAAGTCGGAAAACATCGTGCGCAATGCTGAGGCGTGGTCATCGCGCCGTTACCGTCCGGAGCACGGCAAGGTTTCCGAACCGACGGGTATGCTGGGCACCGACCTGCTCTTCTTGCTTGCCTCGGGAACCGCAGAGCACCAGGGACTCGTACGAAGAGCCGTTTACGCCATCATGGATCGTATGGATCCGCTTGAGCCCGTTGTACGGGGCACGCGGTCCAAACCGTGGCACACCGGCTACCAGTCGATGATTATCGGCGAGTATTTCCACGCAACGGGTGACCGCAATGTTCTGCCTTACCTGCGGCAGCTGGCGCTGCTATCGGCCGAGTCTCAGCTCAAGCCCAAGAGCGAGACGCCGCCGACGAAGGAAGCGGCTCAGAGCGAAGAGCAGGTCGGCGGCTGGCGGCAGAATTATCCTGGTAATCCGGATCGCTGGCAGTCCGGCTACGGTCTGATGCCGCATGCGGGCATGACGTGCGTCATGGGTATGATCCTCGCCGACGAAGCGGGCCTGGACATCGACGAGGTTGCAATGGCGCGCGGTCTCAAGCACTTCAATGAGGGGCGTGCCGAATACGGTTTTGTCGTTTACGGCTACTGGAATACCCACCGCGACGGCCCGTCTGCCATTAATCCTGAGGCCGAGGCTAAGGGCAAGTTGTCCAGTATGAACGGCAAGCTCGGTACAGCGGCAGCGCTCTATCGTCTTGTCGACGACAACGACACCGTCGATATCTGCGCACGTCACTGCGTCTATGGATACAACAACACGCGCGGTGGCCACGGCGGCATGTTCTTCAATAACCTGTGGACGCCGATCGGCGCTTGGGCCGCTGGCGAACATGCCTACAAGCACTTCATGAAGGGTCAGACCTGGTGGCGGGAGCTTTACCGCCGCCACGACGGAGCGTTCAATCAGGTGGGGCGCGGCAAGGTCGGGGTCAGCTACGCGTTGCACTACGTTGCCCCGAAACAGCGCCTGCGTATGCTCGGCGCACCCCCATCCGCGTTCGGAACGAATGCGCCGGACTATTTGAAACCTGCGCTGGCGGCGCATCAGGCCCGCGACTATGCGCGCTGCGAGGCCTTGATCCTCGAACAGATAAACGATTACGTACGACCGGCGGAGGATCGTCCGGTGATCGATCATATGCTCGAATCGGTGCGTATTCTTCGGGCTAGCATCGAGCATGACCTCACGCTGACCGAGTCGCTGCTGGCGGAAGGCAAGCACGACTATGCGCACCATGAGCTGCGGCAGATCAAGGGCGTCGTTGCCGCCGATAACCCCCGTCTTGTGGCTATCGTTGCGGAGCTGGAATCGCCGGAAGGCCAGGCGGCCCTCGCGGCGCATCGCAGGCAGATTTCCGAAGCCGAACGTGCGGCGGTCGCCGAGGCTAAGGCCGCAACGCCTGTGCGCCGCAAGACGAGCTGGGGCACTGCGGTCCCGGGTACCGGGAGCGCCTGGCAGATGAAGGTTGTCGAGTCGACTACCCTGGCACCGAAGGCGTGGACGGAACCGGACTTTGATGACAGCGAATGGAACACGGCGCGCTTGCCGATATCCTGGACCATGTACCACACGGCGCTGTTCAGGCGAAACTTTACGATCAATGATCCGTCCGAGATCAGCGCTTTGCAGGTTCGCGGAAATTTTTTCCAACAGCAGAACGTGGTGATCTACCTGAACGGCGAGCTTGTGGCCAAGATCGATGAAATTGGACGGGGAACGGGAGACACGAAGGCACCACTTACGGAGGGTGCCTTATCGCTCCTCAAAGAAGGGGAAAATACTATTGCTATTTCCTCGCGGCACAAGCGACGCTGGGGTTCCTACCGAGGAACCTACAAGACGGCGGCCACGGTACACTTCGCAGTGGAAGTCGCCAAAGCAACGGAGTAGTCTGGGGCCTGAGCCCCTTCCGCGGCACGATCAATCCGGGAGCGGATGGGACGACACTCGGTTGGCTGTCACGTGACGATAGCAGTGCGAAACTGACGTCGAAAAAGTCTTTGCTCCCGCATGCTGTATGTATGTATGTATGTATGTATGTATGTGGGTGGGTGCGTGCGAGCAGATGGGAAACAGCGTATCGGAAAGGAAGCCAAATGAAAAAGCGGCCGCATATTATTATCTTCAATCCAGACCAGTGGCGTGGAGAGGCACTGGCGCATCTCGGGAATCCGGCGGTACAGACCCCGAATCTGGATCGGTTAGCTGGTGAGGATGGGGTCTCGTTTGCGTCGGCATTCTGTCAGAATACGGTTTGTACGCCTAGTCGGTGCAGTTTCATGACGGGCTGGTATCCGCATGTGCGTGGGCATCGAACCATGTACCACATGCTGCATCCCGAGCACGATGAGCCGAACCTGCTCAAGATCCTCAAGGAAAATGGGTATCACGTCTGGTGGGGCGGCAAGAACGACCTTGTGCCAGGGCAGGCGTCGTTTGAGCCCTATTGTCATGAGCACTTCAACGCGACGGCCGCGGATTTTGCGCGCTGGGGCTTGACCCGGCGCGAGGGCACGCACGGCGGCGACCAGGCGTGGCGGGGGGAGCCGGGCGGTGATAATTACTACAGTTTCCTGAAGGGCAAGCTGGATAAGGGGCAGGAGGCAATGTACGGCGACGGCGATTGGGGCAAGATCCTTGGTGCGATTGATCGCATCCGCTCCTATGATCAGGACAAGCCGCTCTGTCTCTATCTGCCGCTGAACTATCCGCATCCCCCGTACTGCGTTGAGGAGCCGTGGTACAGCATGACCGACCGCGCCAAGCTTCCGCGCCGTGCCTTGCCGCCGGAAGGTTGGTCGGGTAAGCCATCGATCCTCAAGGGCATATGCCAAGGACAGGGACTAACGCATTGGAGCGAGGAACGCTGGACGGAGTTACGTGCGACCTACTACGGTATGTGCGCCCGTACCGATCACCAGTTCGGCTTGCTGGTTGAGGCCTTGCGGGAGGCGGGTATGTATGCAGACAGCGCCATTTTCGTGTTCTCGGATCATGGTGATTTTACCGGCGATTACGGATTGGTGGAGAAGACGCAGAATACCTTTGAAGACTGCTTAAGTCGCGTGCCCTTCCTGATCAAGCCACCGGCTGACGTACCGCTACAACCACGCGTGAGCGAGGCGCTGGTGGAGCTGGTCGATTTCCCCGCCACCGTATATGCACTGACCGGTATCGAGCCGGGGTATGATCACTTTGGCAAGAGCCTGCTGCCGTTACTGGCCGGAGAGACGGATTCGCATCGTGATGCGACTTTCTGCGAAGGTGGCCGCCGCATCGGCGAAACGCAGGCCATGGAACGCGAGAGCAGCAGTGCCGGGAACACCGAGGGGCTCTACTCGCCGCGGTTGCGTCTCCAGACAACGGACGAGGGCGTCTTCCACAGCAAGGCAGCCATGTGCCGGACGAAGACGCACAAATATGTTTACCGGCTGTACGAGCAGGATGAACTCTATGACCTGGCTGCCGATCCCCTGGAGGAATGTAATGTGATCGATGACCCTGCGTACCGTGATATCCGTGGTACGCTGAAGGATCGTCTGCTGCGCTGGTATGCGGAAACCGCAGATGTGGTTCCGCACCATACTGATAAGCGCTGAAACCCGTGGGGCATATGATGGCCGAGCAAGTGTAGTAAGGAGGCGGTTTGATGATATCAGAAAAAGACAGAAGTAGAATCCGCGAGTTGGCGAGCCGCTATGCGGAGGCCAGCGGGAGTGAACGCAATCAGGCCACACTGGAGCGCTGGCGCAATCTGAATGACCTGAAGTCGGAGCGACCGCAGGTCTTGTGCAATGTCTACCACCTTTTGCCGGAGATCGATCCGCATCTGCCCGTGTCGCAGGTTGATGATCCCGCCTTGCGTGAAGTGGAACTCTGGTTCCAGCGTGAGCTGTGGCGCGCGACAATAGGGGACGACCGTTATCTCGATCCCTGGTTTACCGTACGGGCGGAGATGGTTGAGCCGAAGGATGGCATTTTCGGGGTTGCGCCCGAGACGGTTCACGATGAACAGAGTCGGGGCTGGCGGAGTATGCCCGTTCTCAAGCGGATGGAAGATCTCGATCAGCTCACGGCCACACCGCACAAGGTGCTGGATCCGGATCCTCCCTTAGCGCGGATGGCCGAAGATATTTTTGGTGACATCCTGCCGGTGCACCGTAACCGTGTCAGCATCTATCATGTCTGGAATATGGTGATGGGGCCAGCGGCTGGTGAGCTGTTCGGGCTTGAGGAACTGATGTATGCGCTCTACGAGGAACCGGAGATGGTGCATCGGTTCATGGCCTTTGCCCGCGATGCGATTATCAGCAGTTTTAAGGCCTGCGAGGAAGCAGGTGACTGGAGCACGGCTGATTACTGGTATTATAATACCCCCCCGCATTGCGATGACCTGCCGGATCCGCAGCCGGGTGTGTACGGTGCCAAGCTCAAGGATTTGGTTGGTTTTGGTCACGCACAGGAGTTCGAATCGGTCAGCCCAGCCATGTTCGAGGAGTTTCTGTTCCATTATCAGCGTCCCATTCTAGAACGGTTCGGCCGTGTCAGCTATGGGTGCTGTGATACCCTCGAGAGCAAGATGGATGTGTTGAGTCAGCTTCCCAATCTCAGCAAGATAACAGCGGGTCCCTTGGCTGATCCGGCACGGTATCCGGAGCGATTCGGCAATCGGGCGGTCATCTCCTGGCGGCCGGTGACCACGCTGATGGTCAGTGAAACGTTACATGAGGAAGCGCTGCGTAAGCAGTTCCGGGAAGGCTTTGAGAAGCTCAAGGGCTGCCACGTCGAACTGCATATGCATGACCTAATGACCGTCCATGGCGATCTCTCCCGCATCTTCCGCTGGACGCAAATTGCCCGTGAAGAGGTCGAGCGGATGTGAAAGTAGACGCATCTATCCTCCCGTGATTTTCACCCCCCGGAAATCCCGGAAGGGCCAGAATCATATTGACTGTATTGTCCAGCAAATACATCTTCCGTGTTGGGTCGAAACGATGTGGGTGTGGGAGCATCTTCGTAAAGACGGGAAGTCACAAGGTATGCAAGCAGGGATAGAATGACACAGACAGGATGGAGATACGTGTGAGTATCGATACTTGGTATATAGCCCCTGACGGTGCGGACGAAAATCCGGGGACGTTTGAGAGGCCGTTCCGCTCTATTGCGCGGGCACAAGCGGGCATTCGTGGATGCGCGGCGCGTGGGCGGACACCCCTGACCGTCTACCTGCGTGAAGGTACATACTATCTTGACGACACCTTGCAGTTTACGGCGGCCGACTCTGGCGCCCCCGATGCTCCCATTCGTTATGCCGCCTTTGAGAACGAGCAGGTCACGATCAGCGGCGGTGCACGGCTATCGCTTGCCTGGCAGCCGTACCAAGGTTGCATTCTGCAGGCGCGCACGCCTCCTGGGTTGACGTTTGATCAGCTGTTTGTGAATGGAAAGCGCCAGCACATGGCGCGGTATCCCAACTATAATGCAACGATTTTCCCGCTTAACGGGTACGCGGCTGACGCTTTCAGCCCGGAACGGGTAAAACGCTGGAGGGATCCGGCCGGTGGCTACATCCATGCCATGCACAGTAAGCATTGGGGCGGATACCATTACCGGATCACGGGCAAGCATGCCGATGGTACGGTCGCTTATGAAGGGGGTTGGCAGAATAACCGGCAAATGGGCATGCACCCGGAGCATCGTTTCGTGGAGAACATTTTCGAGGAACTCGACGCCCCGGGCGAGTGGTTTCATGACGAGAAGACCCAGACCTTGTATTTCTATCCGCCGGATGATGTGAACGTCGATACGGCTGCCTTTGAAATTGCTCGACTGAAACATCTCGTCGAATACAAGGGAACACCTGAAAATCCTGTGCGGCATATCCAGTTGCACGGTCTTACGTTCCGACATGCCGCCCGCACGATCATGGAGCCCTATGAGCCGCTATTGCGCAGTGACTGGAGTATCTATCGGGGCGGTGCGATCCTGTTTGCCGGTGCCGAGGACTGCAACATTTCCGATTGTGCGCTTGATCAAGTTGGGGGTAATGCCGTATTTGCCAGTGGTTATAACCGACGACTAGGCATTCGCGGCACCCATATCCACGGTTCGGGCGGCAGTGGTATCTGTTTCGTTGGGCTTCCCGATGCTGTGCGTAGCCCGCTCTTTGAGCGCTATGAACATCAAGCGTACGACGATTTGGATTTGGGATGTGGCCCGAAAACCGATCACTATCCGGATGATTGCCTAGTCGACGATTGCCTGATTCATGATGTGGGCGTGGTTGAGAAGCAGGCGGCGGGGGTGCAGGTCTCGATGTCGCGGGGCATCACCATTCGGCATTGCTCGATCTACGACGTCAGCCGCGCGGGCATCAACATCAGCGAAGGGACCTTCGGGGGGCACCTAATCGAGTTTTGTGATGTATTTGATACGGTACGCGAGACGGATGACCATGGAAGCTTCAATTCCTGGGGGCGCGATCGCTACTGGGAGCTGGCGGGGGATTTGGCCGTGGATCCCGCCGAGTTGATGCGTCGGGACTGCGAGAAGAGCATCATCCGGAACAGCCGCTGGCGATGCGATCACGGGTGGGATGTGGATTTGGACGATGGGTCTTCGAACTATGAGATCTGCAATAACCTCTTTCTGCGGGGCGGGTTAAAACTGCGTGAAGGGTACTGCCGGTATGTCCACCACAATATCGCGATCAACTGCACGCTGCATCCGCATGTCTGGTTCAAGAATAGCCGGGATGTTGTTACCCACAATCTCTGGATGGCACCCTATCGGCCAGCAAACATGAAGCACTGGGATGGTGAGATCGATCATAATCTCTTCGTGTCCGATTTTGATCGGCAGGCCTTTGTCGGGCAGGGGTGTGATGCACATTCCATCGCGGGTGACCCGCAGTTTGTGGACCCCGCCAACGGCGACTACAGCTTCGGGGCTGATTCGCCGCTGCGGGGGCATGGAATGGAAAATGTCCCCATGGATCGGTTTGGCGTCTGCAAGCCAGAGCTCAAGGCCATGGCCCGGACACCCGATTTCCCCATGCCGATTCTGGAGGCGGCACCGGCCGATGTGATATCCGTCACGGAGTCATGGATGGGTGCAGAGGTCGCCGCACTTACGGGGGAGCAATTCTCGGCATTTGGCGTAAAGCGTGAGGACGGTGGCGTGCATTTGGTGACGGTTCCATTGGCATCGCCTGCTGCAAAGGCCGGTTTACAGGAGGACGACTTGATTCAGCGGGTCAACGGGTGCCCGGTGCGAACAGTCAAGGATCTGCGGCAGGCGGTGACGCGTGCTTCGGGCGAAGGCATTCGCTTCCGAATCGTCCGGTCCTTTACCAACCATCTCATCGAAACCGAACCCATGTCGGTATAACATGCATGATGTGCCCTGGGGCCGTGCGGACTTCGACTAAAGGAATACTAGCGTATGCAAACAGAACCATCAGGCGACTATTACGATTATACTGCGACGATGAAACCGGAGCGTCCCTGGATGCTGCCGTATCACCAGAGTCTTGTGTTTCTAACGATGACTTGCACGCGTGGTGGGGATGGAACCGTTGATCAGATCTATCAGACGTTTGAACAGACGCTGGATATGACCCGCCGTATACACAATCTGACGCTAGGTGTTCCCCAGGTCAACTATCTGGTTGGCTGGCACCACGAAGGTCATGATTCTAAATATCCGGACTGGAGTGAAGTGAACCGGCACCTCAAGCGCGCTGGTGATGCAACGGCTCTTGAAAGCCTTCAATGGTTGATCCGGGAAGCGCGCCAATACAACGCAACGATCAGTCTGCATCTGAATATGATGGATGCCTACCCCGACAGTCCGCTCTGGGATCAGTATGTTGAGAAAGATATTATCGCCAAGGATGAGCAGGGGAATATCATCAAGGGTAAAGAGTGGGGTGGCATGCACTCATACCAGATGAGCTATACGCAGGAGTGGAAGACGGGTATGGCCCAGAAACGGATTGATGGCATTCTGGCGATGATACCCGAACTCATAGACGGTGGAACGATTCATATTGACGCGTTTCTGGGAGAACGTCCCGGAAAAGGACGTGGACAGTTGATCAGTCCGTATCTGGGGTACACGAAGGAAGAGGAATTGGCCACGCAACGGAAGATTTTCCGCTACTGGCGAGATCACGGTATCGATGTCACGTCTGAGTGGGTCGATGGGCTGCGTGGGGATTATTTTGTTGGGCTGCAAGCCTGGGCCTGGCATGGCAGCTCGGCTGTTGCGGATCTGCCAGATGCATTGTATTGTGGCAACCCGATGCAGGAAGCGAAACACCCCGGGTTTGATTATGAGGGTGGGCTGCATGAAAAATTCCGTGAGGAATTCTATCTTCTCTTCGTTCCTTGGTATTACAAGAATCATCCGGATGGCGGTGAAGATACCGCTGGAATGGTTACGGGAACCGATCTCTGTATGCCGGCTCTATGGTGCAAGGATCCAACGCTTATTGCCTACAGCAAGCATGGCTACAAGGAAAAGGTTTGGAAGCTTCCTGCCTCTTGGGCAGATATGACCGCCGTTAACACGGCTATCATCACTGCTGATGGTTTGGCTGAAAAGGTAAGGGTTCCAGTGGAGGATGGCACGCTTCGCCTGAGCCTGGATGCCGATCAAGCACTGGCGATCATGGTTGCATAGTAGGGGCATTCCCACAACGCCAAGGATCCGCTTGGAAGCTGTTGACAGTTGCGGGAGAAATGGATACGTTGCTTGTCACTTAGGTTGCTTTGTCCATTTGGACGTTGAATGTTGGATAGACGGTGAAGGAGACGCGCATTGGATCTGGAACGATTACGCCATAGCACGGCCCACGTGATGGCTGCGGCAGTATGTCGGCTTTTTGATGATGTGAAGCTGGACATTGGACCTGCCACGGATAATGGGTTCTATTACGATTTCGACATGCCGCATCGCATGGCCCCGGAGGATTTTGCGGCGATTGAGGCCGAAATGCAGCGAATCATTGCCGCGGACCTGCCGTTCGAGCGTTTTACGTTGTCGCGCGCAGAGGCAGAGGCGATGCTGCAGGAGGCGGAGCAACCCTACAAGGTACAGCGGCTGGCCGATATCCCGGAGGCCGATACGATCTCGTTTTATCGCTGCGGGGACTTTTGTGATTTATGTCGTGGGCCGCATGTGGAGCGGACGGGACAAATCCGGGGCTTCAAGCTGACGTCGGTGGCCGGCTCCTATTTTCGCGGGAAAGAGACGAATCCGATGCTGCAGCGGGTATACGGTATAGCCGCGGAGAGCCCCAAGGCGGTCAAGGTATTGCTCAAGCAGCTGGAAGAGGCCAAGAAGCGGGACCATCGCAAGCTGGGCAAGGAGTTGGACCTGTTCAGCATCCAGGAGGATGTGGGGCCCGGATTGGTGCACTGGCATCCGCGCGGTGCCCGGATTCGGTCTTTGATCGAGGATTACTGGCGCAAGCAACATTACCGTAGCGGGTATGATTTGCTCTATACCCCGCATGTCGGGCGGGCACAGCTCTGGCAGACGTCGGGGCATGTTGATTTCTACAAGGAAAACATGTACGCCCCGATGGATGTGGATGGCAATGATTACTTTGTTAAACCGATGAATTGTCCGTTCCACATCCAGGTCTACAAGAGCCAGAAGCGCTCGTATCGGGATTTGCCGTTGCGCTGGGCTGAGCTGGGGACGGTGTACCGCTACGAGAAGAGTGGTGTGCTCCATGGGTTGCTGCGCGTGCGCGGCTTTACGCAGGATGATGCCCATATTTTCTGTACGCCGGAACAAATTGCATCTGAAGTGCGGGCAGCGCTGTCGTTTGCCTTGACGATGCTGCGGGATTTCGGGTTTGCCGAGATCTCGGCCTATCTGGCAACCCGGCCGGAGAAGGCCGTAGGCGAACCGGCGCGCTGGGATCAGGCGATCCATTCGCTGCGGAGCGCCCTGGATGCGGAGCAGATTGCGTATGAGGAAGATCCGGGCGGCGGCGCGTTTTATGGCCCCAAGATTGATTTGAAGATCAAGGATGCCATCGGGCGTGAGTGGCAAATGGGAACGATCCAGTTTGATTTCAACCTGCCCGAGCGGTTTGATATGTGCTACACGGGCTCGGACGGGGATGCCTCGCATCGACCGTATATGGTCCACCGCGCTTTGCTTGGCAGTATCGAACGGTTCTTCGGGGTGCTGATCGAGCACTATGGCGGTAAATTCCCGTTCTGGCTGGCGCCGGAACAAGTGCGGATTCTGACGATTACCGATGAGCAGCTCCCGTATGCTGAGTCGTTACTGGAGCGGTTGCGGGCATTGGATTATCGGGTGACGGTGGATCGCCGGGACGAGCGGATCGGGGCGAAGATCCGGCTGGCACGCAATGAGCGGTTGCCGTTCATGATGGTGATCGGGCCGGGCGAGGTCGAGCAGGAAACGGTTACGTTACGCGATCGTGACGGCAAACAGGAAACACTTTCGTGGGAGGAGATGCTCCTACGGTTGAAAGAAGCAGAAGAGCAACATTAGCAGGGAGGTTCATCATTCGCGCGTTTATTAGAGTTAACCATAAGATTCGTGTGCCGGAAGTCCGGTTGACTGGAGCCGATGGAGAGGTTCTGGGGGTTATGCAAACCCGGGAAGCGATGCGAATCGCGCAGGATGCAGGGCTGGATTTGGTGGAGGTGTCCCCGACGGCACGCCCCCCGGTGTGCAAGATCATGGATTACGGGAAGTACCGCTATGAGCAGGGTCGCAAGGCGCGGGAAAAGCGCAAGAACCAGCACCAGACGGTGGTGAAAGAGATCAAGTTCCGCCCGAATGTGGAGGAGCATGATTACGAAACCAAGCTGGAGCATGTGCGGGAATTCCTCGCGAAGGGACACAAGGTCAAGATCACGTTGACGTTCCGTGGACGCGAGAATGCCCATAAGGAGCTGGGGGAAGCGGTTGTGGAGCGGGTCCTCAAGGATTGCGAGGACATTGCCGTGGTAGATATGGCACCAAAGCGCATGGGCCGCATGGTGACGGCTATGCTGGGCGTCCGCAGCAAAAAAAACAAATAAGGGCTGGGTTTGGCGAAAAAACGGTTGAGCGCAACCCACGGGGGGAGCGTGCCCCGTAATCCCGTAGGGTCAAAAAAGGCATCCGGTGCGTTTTTGTGGTGGATTGTTAATGTTTACGCACAATTTAGCACGGATTCCGAGGCCGTGAGGTCAAATAAGTCATTCGGTGTCGCTTAGGGCGGAAAATGCAATCTATACGCAGC
>CAZRCN010000004.1:0-47531 GCA_964598575.1 uncultured Victivallales bacterium
CGTGAGGCTGACCGGATGCTCGTACATGTCTTTCATCGGTACTCAAGCAGTGAGTTGTCAGAGAAACTGGCCGGCATCAAGGATGATCCCCGGGCATTGGCCGAATTCTCACGGATAACAGGAGTCCCTGAGGATGAGGTAAAGGAACTCGCGCATCAGAGCTATGTGGAACAGCTCTTTTTGCACTTCTTTCGTACGTTGAGCCCTGGCAAACGGGCCGTTCTCGTCAAGAAGTCCAGTGGTCGTGACATTTTTGCCTTCCTGACACCCCAAGAGCAATGGACGGCATTTCTGGAGGCCTTGGAGAAGATGCGGTCGGTACAGTTGCCCGCCAGCCAGTTAACGTTGCGAACCTTTCTTGATGAGCGTGGCGAATACATGGCATCGTTGCAGGCGTTGCGGGAGGCCCGTGCGGCTGCCATTACAACGCTTGAGCGTTCCCTGGCGGATTTGACGGGCGGTGCGGATCCGGCGAAATGGCTTGGGGCCGCATCGGATGCAGAGGTGGCGCAATGGCGCAAGCTGGTTACCGACGTTGGCTTTACCCTGTCCGTCGACAAGATGCAGCGTATACGGGAGACCTTGCGCATCTTATTGCTTGAGAACCGTATAGCTACGATGTTGCAATCCCCGGACATGCGGGAAGCGTGGAAGGTCAAGTTCCAGGCAACCCCGGGACTCGAAACCAAACTTCTCATGCTGCGGCAGGAGCCGGTTGCCGAACTATTGGGGGATGCCTTTTCCGATGAGGAGCTTACTGCGGTGGCAGACCGGTTTCGGCGCGTGAAACATTTGCGGGAATTACTGGGGGCATTGCCGCCGGTTGCCAATACGGTGGTTTCGGAACCGCGCTTTCTCGATGGCCGCCAGATATTCCTGGTTGGAATTTCCTTCATGGTCTGTATGGTCGGTATCGCCAATGCCATGCTCATGTCGATTACCGAGCGGTTCCGCGAAATTGCCACAATGAAGTGTCTCGGGGCGACCGATGGCTTTATCCTGAAGCAGTTTTTAATTGAGGCGGCGATTCAAGGTGTTGTGGGCGGAACGGCTGGAATGGTGATCGGAATGATCATTTCGATTGTTAAATCGTCGATTATGTTTGGTAGCATGGTGTTTGTGTATTTTCCGTTGCTGGAACTTCTCTATTGTGCGGTGGGTACGGTCGTGATTGGTATCGTGCTGGCCATGCTCGCCTCGGTGTATCCTTCGCGTGCGGCAGCCCGAATGGCCCCCATGGATGCGATGAGAGTGGAGTAGGAAGCTAATTATGCCATTTGATGAAAAAGTATATTCGCAAGGGAAAGAGGTCGTGGTTCGCGCGGTTGGCGTAAAAAAGTACTATCAGCGCGGGACCGAGACGGTAAAGGCATTGCGAGGGATTGATCTTTGCATCTACCGTGGGGAGTATGTTTGTATCATGGGACCTTCGGGATCGGGCAAAAGTACCTTTTTCAATATGGTAGGGGGGCTGGATTCCCCGACCGCTGGCAGGGTGTTTATGGATGCGGTCGATATGGCCCAGCTTAGCGCGAAGGAATTGGCGTTCCTGCGCTGTCGGAAGGTTGGGTACGTGTTTCAGTCCTACAACTTGAATAGCGTGATGACCGCGCTCGATAATGTTACGTTGCCGATGGTGTTTGCCGGCATGCATTCAGACGATGCGCGCGAACGCGGACTGCAATTGCTTGAACGCGTGGGATTGGGGGAACGCTGGAACCACCGGCCGAAAGAGATGTCCGGCGGACAGCAGCAGCGCGTTGCGATTGCCCGTGCCCTGGCGAATAATCCATCGCTTTTGCTTTGTGATGAACCTACGGCCAATCTGGATATCAAGACGGGAAAAGAAATTCATTTGCTGCTGAACGAACTGAACAAGCAGGATGGCGTCACGATCATCTGTGCCACGCATGACTATAATATGCTGGCGGTTTGTGACCGTATTATCTGGATTGCTGACGGGGATGTGGACCGTATTGAGTTGAGCGAGGATCTTGAGATTAGTAAGGCAAGCTTGGGAGATCACGATGATGAGGGGTAGGGAACTGCCGATTGATGATTGCCGATTTCCGACAATGGGAAGAAGGTTGGCGATTGTCGTTGGTTTCATGATGGCGCTTTTTGTTGTGCCAATGCTGGGTGCCGGTGAGGTATACGAATCGGTCTTGGCCGAGTTGACACGTCATGAACAGCGTCTCCCTGGCAGCGAAGGCTATCGGGAGAGCTTGGCGCATCTGGAGCGGACACTCCAGGCCGCAGGGCTTGCCACGCACCGCCAAACGTATGACACCTTGGTTCCGGAAACGACGGAATGCCGTCTGACGGTAGATGGCGTTGATATCACCCCCGTATATGCCTTAGGACCCAATGGTCCGGCAAATACCACCTCGTCCGGGACGGTTCTGGAAGGGCCCGTCTTATATCTGGGGCAGGGGACGCTGGCCGAGATGGCCGGTAAACCCGTAGAAGGTTCGATCGCCCTGCTCGATTTTGATGCCCCGAATTTGGTGCAGGTACTTAGTCAGGGGGCCGAGGCGATTGTCTTTCTGGGCGATGGCACGGAAACGCAGTGGCAGGTTCGGCGCCAGTTCCTGCAACTGCCGGTAGAGCTGCCACGCCTGTTTATGCTCCGCTCGGATGCTGAGCAGCAGGGCCTTTTGGCAGGGGAATCCGAAAAACGCGCGCAGGTTTCGGTCACAACGCAGTGGAAGGATGCACAAGGCGTTAATCTCTGGATGGAAATCCCCGGTGAGGAAGGGGCAACCTTCCAGTTTGATGAAGAGGAAGCCATCGTGCTGACGGCCACCTACAATACCTTTGGGGTTGTGCCGCAAATGTCGCCATCGGTGCGTGCTGCGGCCAATTGCGCCCTGCTTGCGGATGTGGCCGCTCAGCTTCAGCAGAATCCTCTGAAACGGAGCGTTTTCGTTGTCTTTTTCGGTAGTCACTATGCCATGCAAGATGGTGCCCGGATGTTCTATTTTGCCTTGCGGCGCGGTAGAAGCGGTGATCTTGACAGGCGACACGACGAATACGAAACCATGCTCAAGGAATCTGAAGAACGCATGCAGTTGCTGCGCAGTGATGACTTGTTTGCCCAGGATTCGCCGCTCTTGACGGATTTGGTATCACGTGTGGAAAAGCGTTTGAATGCTCAGGTGAGTACGCTGAATTATGAACGTCAGTTGGTGCGGGAGATGTTACTCCCGTTGCGGCGGGAGAAGGCGCGCGAAAAGGAGCTGCTGCCTGCTGCGCAGCAGAAGCTGGAGCAGCTTGAAGCGCAAGAGGCGCAAATACAGGCCGTGCGTACCGACCTGAACAATATGCGTCGCCAGTTCAATAAGCGGGAAATCACGAATGAGGTGTTTTTTGCCAGTATTGCCGAAGAGGAAATCGAGGCGGTTGAACGGGAGATGCGCGATGTACGCAACCTGATGAAACACAATGTGACGCATCGCGAGCTGGCTTCGCAACTTGTTGCCAAACGCATCATGCTGCATCTGGATATTGATTTGGCGGATGCAACGAGCGATTGGACCTTGAATATGGAGAGTATCGGCTCCCAGATGTTCTATCATTCGATGAATATGAAGTGGGCCGAACAGAAGTTGGGGGATTATGTAAAGAACCTGGTCGCACTGGCGGATATCAATGATGCCCTTGATGGCCAGGGGGCACCAGGTGACGGCTTGTTCATAGAGCCGGTTACCTCTCTGGTTTTTCCCGGTAAATTCAGTGTCCCGTCCGTTCGCAGCAAGGCCTGCCGGGTAGCGCAGGCCATGCAGATTTTTGGCTATCAACTGGTAAACGTGGCAGATCCGCTCGATGGGGATGAACTGCCGTATCGGCAGGATGTGGATCTTGCGGCGGCGGTTCCGCGCGTGGCGGCATTTGTGGGTGCGTTGGCGACGGATCCCGCTGTTTCTCAAATCTGTCCGCTGCCCGAGCCAACGTTTCATAAAGATACTGTGATGCACTTCAAGGGCGAAGGTGGAATGCGTTTCCTGCGGTTTGCCAGGGGGTCTGCCACGGAGCTTGCGGGGGTACCGGATCATGGCATAGCCTATTGTGCGCCGCGAAAGCGCGACGAGGCACCCCCCATCGCTGGTCATTCCTATTCGGCGGCCTCGCGCATTCGCGCTTCCGGGCATATCTTCATGCCGATTTTGTATAACCATGTGCAGATGCAATCCTTTGATTACACGGAGGATGGCTCGCTCGAGTTTTTCCCACGGGGGCAAGGATGGGGTGATCCCCGGCTGTCCTATGGACGTGGCGGCATGCTCAGTACCCCGCTTGTGCCCGGTGGGTTCGGCAATGTGTCGCTAACGCTTGCGCGCGGTGACTCTGATGAAGTCCTTACTGGCTATCAGCGGATGACGGATGATCTGGTGGTGTTCTATACGGATGAGGAAGAGTCCATTAAACTGTACGGGAAATCGGGGTTACTCCTGTTGGGCAGCACAGAAGAGCAGCCCCGTGGCCATGGCGTGTCGCTGAATGCGGGTCCGCTCTATGCCTTCAATGTGTTGCGCCAGACCACGCATGATTACCTGATGCTGAACGAGTCGCGCCTGCAGATTTTACGCGACAAGAATATTGTCAATGATTCGCTTGAGAGTCTACATGCCGATGCCGTCGAACATTGGGAATCGGCACGTGATGCCCGTGCCGCACTTGCCATCGACAAAGCGGTGGCACATGAAGCCTTTTCCTCCGGGATTTCGTCATGGGTTGCGCCAGCGCTGCGCGAGGTAACCAACGATATGGTCCGGGCGGTGGTTCTCCTGCTGCTGTTGACGCTGCCTTTTGCGTTTATCATGGAGCGCTTGTTTGTCAGTGCCACCAGTATCTATCGACAGGTTGTGGGATTTGTCTTCTTCTTCCTGGGTTCATTCGCCTTGTTGTACATCGTGCACCCGGCATTCCAGGTGGCTACATCTCCGATCATCATTTTTCTCGCTTTCGTTATTATCTCGCTGAGTAGCCTCGTTATTGGCATTGTGATGTCGAAGTTCAAGAAGGAACTGCGGGCGATGCAGGGCATGAGTACAAGTGCGCATGGGGTAGCGTCTGACAGCAGTACCGGCATGGCAGCTGTGCTGATTGGTATATCGGGTATGCGGAACCGTCCGCTCAAGACCTTTTTGACTGGGTTTACTGTCATCTTACTGACGTTTGCTATCGTGGTGTTTGCCTCCTTCTCCCCATCGACTGGTGTGACAACGGAGTATGCAGGCAAAGGGGAGGGTTCGAATCGGATTGAACTGCACCGCCATTCCGGATTGGAATTGCCCCCTATGCTGCACGGATCGCTTTCAGCCATGTATGCAGATGATTGGCGGGTTTTTGCCCGTGAGGCATTCTTCCGTGGTCCTGAGAACACATCGCAGGGCGAGTTGCTGATTGCATTCAATGCAGCAAACCACAAATGGCAGCGCCTGCAGGGCATGGTTGCCTTCGATCCGGCGGAGATGGCACATAACCCCGAGTTGGCAAAAGCCTTACCTGGCTTTGCTGACTATGAGGGTTCCCTGCCACCGCTGTACCTTGGTGAACGCGTGGTGGAAGAGATGGAACTAGAGGTTGGCGATGCCGTCCGGATCAATGGTAAAGCATTTGCATTTGCCGGCACCATGGATACAACGGCCCTTGATCAGGCTGAATACCTTGACCGATCCAAGTTGATGCCGCCGGATTTCGAAGCATCGGTTATCGAAATGGGGCAAGGCAGCGGAACGGACGATACACAGGATTTAACGGATGATACGCATGTTGATACGACACGCTTTACGTATTGTTCCGCCCGTAGTGTGGGTATCACGACGCTTGGATCCCTGCTTGAGTTGGATAGTCCCAACCAGCCAACGCGCATGAATGCCATTCTCATGTACGCCGGAGATGGTGCCGAAGTAGATGCAACGGCGGAACAGGTAGCCAAAATGTTTGTCGGCCCCGTCATGGCAAAGAGCGCGGCAGGAAAGCAAAAGTTCTTTTTCTCCCAATCGCTGCAAGCGACTGGGTTCTCGGTCGTGATTGTTCCGTTGCTACTTGGCGGTCTGATTATCTTCAATTCCTTGCTCGGATCGATCGTGGAACGTGAGAAGGAAATCTTTACCTATAGTGCCATGGGGCTTTCTCCACCGTCGGTGGGGGCCTTGTTTTTTGCAGAATCCGGTGTGTATGCGATCATGGGTGGCATGGGCGGATACCTCGTCAGCCAAATCGTAGCCAAGGCCGCTGCGGTCGGAGGCGAAATGGGGCTGTTCGTCCCGCCTGAGATGAATTTTTCCTCGCTTTCTTCTGTCATGACCAGTTTTGTGGTTATGGCGATGGTGATGATCTCCACCATTTATCCCGCTATCAAGGCCGGCCGCTCTGCAAATCCCGGGGTGGCCCGCAAGTGGAAAATGCCGGCTCCAGTGGAAGGACAGATCGACTTCGTCTTTCCCTTTACGGTTTCAGCGGATGACATGGGCGGCATTTTGGCGTTTGTGGGGGAGCATTTTGAAAACCATGGCGATGCCTCGATCGGTAGCTTTGCCGCAACCGACATTGAAATGTTCAAAGTTGACGATAAAGGCAACCTTGGTCTGCGTGCAAATGTATCGCTTGCACCTTTTGATCTCGGGGTAATGCAGCGTTTTTCCATGTCTGCACGACCGTCTGAGATCGAGGGCATTGATGAGATTTTCGTGCAGCTGCAAAAGGTTAGCGGTACGGAGGGTGCCTGGTTGCGAGGCAACCGGGTTTTTGTGAATGATTTACGCGAGCAATTCCTTTTGTGGCGTTCACTACCGATAGAGACGGTGATGTACTATCGTGAAAAAAGTGAGAGGGTATCCTGATGATTGATTTTGATAAGAAAGATAAGGAGCTTGAAGAATTTCGGGAAATCATGGATGTACCGTCAACCTTCACTGACGGGTTTAATATGTCTTCGGTGCTGGGGGCCGTCTTTCTAGCGTTCGTCATGATCCCCGGTGCAATGTATATGGAACTGGTTGCCGGCATGGGCATCGGTGGTGCCGCGCAGTGGGTGACGGTGATTCTCTTTGTTGAGGTGGCCAAGCGCGCTAATGCCAATCTGAATCGTGCCAATCTTTTCATCCTGTTTTATATTTGCGGTGCGGTCATGTCACAGGGGGTGCACGGGACGCCGCTGTTCCGCCAATTCCTGGTACAAAGTGATGCTGCGACGTCGTTTGGTATTAATGCCGAGATTCCACACTGGGTTGCCCCCAATAATCCCGAAGTTCTTGCCGACCGGACCTTCTTCCGTATGGAATGGCTGCCTGCGATCGGCATGATGGCATTTGGCATGCTTTTCTCAAAGCTTAACACCACAATCGTTGGATACGGACTCTTTCATCAGGCCAGCGATATAGAAAAGCTGCCATTCCCGATGGCTCCGATGGGTGCACAAGGTATTGTTGCCCTTGCGGAACAGGTGGAAGGCGGGAATGTGGAGGAAACGACGTCGATTCGCCGCTGGCGGTTGTTCTGCATTGGTGGCGCGATGGGTATGGGCTTCAGTATCATTTACCTTGCATTGCCGACCATTACCGGGGCGGTTTTCGGTAAACCGCTTCAGATTCTTCCCATTCCGTTTGTCGACTGGTCTGGTTATACCAAGGACATTCTACCAGCGTTTGCAACGGGGCTCTCCCTGAATATGGCCCAGCTCGTCACGGGTATGGTTATGCCGTTCTATGCGGTACTGGGCGGTATTGTCGGGTTGCTGATCACGGCGGTTGTTAATCCGATCATGTATCACGCGGGTGTTCTGACGACCTATGAGAAGGGCGATTCCACGCTGGAGATTCTGTTTAATAACAATATCGATTTTTATTTCAGTTTTGGCATTGGTATCTCCTTGGCCATTGCATTTATCGGGATATGGGGCGTGATTCGCAGCGTCTTGAAGGCGGACAAGACGCGGCGCAAGGAATCCACATTCCCAGAGGGCCGCGGCGATATTCGTCCGCGCTGGGTTTTGCTTACGTATGTTGTTTCCACGATGATGTTTATCCTGCTGGCCGGGTATCTGACCGACTGGCACAAGGGCGTTCTCGTGGTCATGTTTTTCTTCGGGTTCCTGTATACCCCACTGATCTCGTATGTCTCGGCAAAGCTGGAAGGCTTGGCGGGGCAGGTGATTGAGATCCCGTTTATTCGTGAGCTGACCTTTATTATGTCCGGTTACAAGGGGGTCGCCATCTGGTTTATTCCCGTACCGAAGGGGAATTACGGATCACAAACCATGTTCTACCGCAAAGCCGAGCTACTGGGGTGCAAATTCACCTCAATCTGGAAGGCGAATGTAGTGCTGTACCCGATTATTATTGCATCTTCGTTGATCTTTGCGAGTTTCATCTGGAGCCTGGCTCCGATTCCGGGCCCTCAGTATCCCTTTGCTCAGAAGATGTGGGAATTCGAGGCGCGCAATGCCTGCTTGCTGTACTCATCCACCTTGGGGGAATACTCGCAGTTTGAGAAAGCCCTGAGTGGCCCGAAGGTCGGGCTGGGATTTGGCGTGGCCATGGCGACGGCTACCTTGCTTTCTTCCTTGAATGTACCCATCATGCTGTTTTATGGCATCATTCGCGGGTTGGGACAATCTCTGCCGCATTCCATTATCCTGTCTTTTATTGGGGCTTGTATCGGAAAATTTTATTTTCAGAAGCGATTTGGCAAGGACTGGCGTAAGATGATTCCGGTGGTGAGTGCCGGCTATATGGTGGGTTCCGGTCTGATTGCCATGCTGGCAATTGGGGTCGTGTTTATGACGAAGGCAGCGTATACATTGCCGTACTGACATGGCCGATTGATGATGGAGAATTGCCGATTGGGGCATTGTGAACGTTGCGCCTGGGCGTCACCGGGACAGGGTCCCTTGGCGAGGTGAGAGAGACAGCACATGAGTAAAGAAGTATTAGTTTCGGTAAAAGGGATTGATCGGGTATATTATACCAAGAGCGAGACCGTCTATGCCTTGGCAGGCGTTGATCTGGACGTGTTTCGCGGTGAGTATCTCTCGATTATGGGGCCTTCCGGATCGGGGAAGTCGACGCTATTCAATATGGTTGGTGCGCTGGATACGCCCACCCGGGGTGAGGTACGGGTCAGCGATGTGTCGATTGCTTCGCTGAGCTCCTTGCAGCGCTCTTATTTCCGGTGTCAGCATATTGGCTATGTCTTCCAAAGCTATAATCTTATACCGTTTCTGACGGCACGCGAGAATGTTGCCTTGCCGCAGATCTTTCTGGGGGTCGATGAGCCGGAAGCGCATGCACGCGCGGATGAGGTGTTGGCGTATGTCGGCCTTGGTGATCGGTTGACACATCGGCCCGACGAGTTGTCCGGCGGCCAGCAGCAACGTGTGGCGATTGCGCGTGCGCTGGCCAACGAGCCGGCGATTCTGCTGGCGGACGAGCCAACCGGCAATCTGGACCTGCATACCGGCGAAGAGATTATCAAGCTTTTCAAGAAGTTGTCGGATGAGACCGGCGTCACGGTCATATGTGCGACGCATGATCACAAGATGCTGGCGGCGTCGGACCGCATTGTGTGGATTGCGGACGGCAAGATTGATCGAATCGAGAAGGTGGCTGACATGCAAATTGATGTCGGCGGTATCTCAACAAAGCACTAGTGACCTGTGCTGTAAACCTTCTCGCTAAACCTGAAACATGATGGGGGTACGTGCAATGCGTCTCGCATGGTATGATTTTGCCTTTGATGTACCGGACTCGTGGGAAGCAAGCCGGTATTCCATTGCGGCACCAGTTGGTCGGTTCGAGTTTCTGGACCGCAACGGCCCGAGGGGGCGCCTCTCATGGGAGACGAGCAAACGGCTGCCTGATCAGCAAAAGATTCTGGCAGAGTACCACCGTCGATACCTCCAGCAGAATGATGAAAACCAGATGCGCGGCTTCCGGGGGATCAAGACCATTGAGGTGGGGCCATTCACGGTTGGCTTTCGACATGCCGGTGAACCCTGCCAAGCCGTAGCATACCTTCCCGCATGCAAGAAGACCCTCCTATGGGTGTTTCCCGATTATACGGAAAAACAGATGCAGCAGGTTTGGCGTCCGTTACTCGAGTCTTTCCAGCCGAACCGTGACCCGATACGGGAGTGGGCGGCGTTCGGCATAGCATGCCGGTTGCCGGCTGCATTTGAGCTCGAACGTGCGATTTGTCGACCGGCTGATGTGTGGATGGAGTTCCAGCACAAGAACATGCATCGCATTGACTTGCATCGCTGGGGGCTTCCGCGCGAGCTGCTGCGCGATAGCGATATGGAGACCTTTATCAAACGGGTTGTGACCAATCAGGAAGGGCGCGTGCTGTCTGCCAAAGCATCCACGTTCTGCGGCATGGAATCGGTGGAGGTGCAAACCGAGATCCGGGGAACCAAGGGCATGGATCGACTGTTCTCATCCTACTGGAAGGGAACCGGTCGGATCTGGCATAACACCAAGGAAAAGCGACTGTATGCCTGTATGCAGGCAGGCCCCCGTAAAGTGCAATACCTTAGCGACAAGGAGCTGCTGGGACAATGAAACAGCCCCCTATTGATTTTGAGCATCAGTTGCATACGGTTCCAATTCGTAATGAGAAGGCAGTCGTAATGGAATCGGAGCAAAAACCGGGTGCCCTTCTCGTGAAGGTGCAGTTGAAGTATACGGGGCTGCTGGGGCCGATTGCTGCATGGGTGAACGCACGCAAGGCGAAACGATACGAACTAGTCGGGTTGTCGCGTGAGATGTTTGAACAAGTGGATGGCAAAACGAGTGTTGAGCAGCTTATGGATTGGCTCTGTGAGGAGGAGCGCCTCACCTTTCTGGAAGGGCGGGCCTTGGTGGTGCACTATTTGCGCGACCTCATGAAGCGCGGCATTATCGTGATGTCAGGCCCCAAGGATCGATGATGCCTGCCATCTAAACAGCGCGCGCATGGGTATGTTTAAAATATTGTTCTATATTGAGTGTGGCGCTAATGTTCCCGAAAGATGATTTCAACTATTCCATGTGATTTGCTTGTTGTCGGAGCAGGGACTGCCGGTGTGGCGGCGGCGGTTGCCTCTGCTCGTTCCGGGGGGCGAACTGTGCTGCTTGAACGCGAGGCGATGCTTGGCGGGATAATGACAGACGGTTATTGCTTTCCTGTGTGTGGCCTTTTCGAAAACGAAACATCGTATCCACCTCGACTGCTGAACGGTGGGCTTTGCGAGGAATTCTATCATGCGGTGCGTAGATTTAATGCAGATGCGGTATGTGCTAGAGGTCGTGTGTATGTGTGCCGTTGCAATGCAGGTCTTATGCAACGGATATTTACGGGATGGCTGGATCATCCAAATTTGACGTATTATTCAAATATTTCGGACTTAAACGTTGTCGTCGATAGCGGTGCGGTGTCACAAGTGCGTTTTATTGCAGCCGATGGATGCGTGAATATCGTGAATCCAACGTACGTGATTGACTGCAGTGGCGAGGGTGAGGTTATCCGCCAGAGTGGTGCGGGAGGAATTACACCGTCAGTCTTGCCGTTGGCTGGGTACGTTTTGGCCTTGGACGATGTAGAAGCGGGGGAGGATTTCCTGCCGGTCAAGGTGTCATACCAGATGCGTAAGGCTGCGGATGCCGGAATACTGCCAGCTTGGTGCACCTTTACTTTTTTCGAAGATGATCCATCCGTTCCAGGTCGTGCTGCTCTCAAGTTCAACTTCCCTTCGGATAGGCAAGTAAACGAAGTCAAATCAGTTGCTCGCGAAGCGTTTCGAATTCTATGTGCACGTGTTCCTGAGTTCCGCAGTGCAACGATTCGTGGGGAATCGCGGTCGCTGTTGCCGCGCGAGGGTTTGCGTTTGCAGGGGATAGCGGAGCTAACTGAAAACGACATTCTATATGGCAGAAGATTTCCGGATGTGGTGGCATACGGCGGGTGGCCGATGGAGTACTGGAATGCGGTACGGGGGCCACAATATACTTTTCCTGAGCACGTATCCTCGTATGATATACCTGCTCGCTGCCTGCGGTCGGCGCGTGTCCGGAATCTCTTGGCGGCGGGGCGGTGTGTGTCGGCGGATTCCATGGCGCTTTCGTCGCTCAGAGTTTCGGGAACCTGCATGGCGCTCGGGGAGGCTGCGGCTAGGGATATACTCGTTAGACAGGATTGATAGGGCGTATGAATATTGTGGACGTAATAAAAAATGAGACGACAGGTCTGGAGGATCAGCATGTCGCCGTGATCAGCAGCAATTGTCGACTGACCTATCGGGATCTTTTTCGGCGGGTTGATTGCCTGGAAGCTTTGGTGAAAACGGAGGGGATTGCCCCGGGCGATCGGGTTGTGCTCTTGTTTCCTGATGGCATTGATTACATTTGCCTCAGCCTGGCACTGCTGGCAGCCGGAGCAGCGGTTGTGCCGGCAACAGTATCCACCTCGCCAGGTGCCCTCATTGATATATTAGAAAAGACTTCGGCTCGATTCATGCTTTCGGAGGAGAACGTACTACGGGAATCTGCAAACCGTGTCTCGGCTCAGGGTATGCTGGTGGATGTCGATAAATTTTTCCTCACGTCTTACGCGCCATCCGAGGACTTGCCGGACGCATACGATGATCTGGAGCCCGCGTTTATACGCTTCTCGTCCGGCACCACCGGTGCGAGCAAGGGCGTTTTAATCTCTCACCAGGCGGTGTTGGCACGGACTGACACGGCGGATCAGGCTCTGCGCATTTGCGCAGATGATGTGATTTTATGGGTGTTGCCCATGGCATACCATTTCGTGGTTTCCATTCTTTTGTTTTTACGTCGAGGGGCGACCATCCGCTTGTGCTGTGAGGATTTTCCTTTTTCGCTGGCAACTTCCGTATCGAGGGGAGAAGGAACGTTTATTTATGCAACGCCGTTTCATTACAGGGCGCTTAGAGAGACGTCGCTTTTGGACGGTGCATCCTTGAATGGCATACGAATGGCCATATCAACAGCCATGAAGTTGCCTTTGGAAACCGCACTTGCCTTTCGCACAAAATTCGGCTTTGCTCTGACCGAGGCATACGGCATTATTGAGGTTGGACTGCCTTTCGTCAACGAGACTGCCACTAAGCCGGAGGGCTCTGTAGGGCGTGCCGTCCCTGGGTTTGAGGTGATGCTGAAAGATGCTGGAGATACAGGGGAAGGGGCTGTATTGCTGCGCGGACCGGGTATGTATACTGCCTACTTGCATCCTTGGCGCGTGCGCCAGTCCGGTGAATGGTTTGATACGGGCGATATTGGGAGGATTGATAAAGACGGATTTCTCTATCTGCTCGGGCGGACGAAGCATGTGATTAATTTTGCTGGCATGAAGGTGTTTCCATATGAAGTGGAGGCGGTCCTAGAGGCCTGCCTGGGCGTAACGGGGGCCCTGGTTTATGGTAAAGTGCACCCACGTTATGGAGAGACCCCCTGTGCGCGGGTTGAAGTGTCGGATGCGTCTGTGACGCCGTCTGTGGTGCGGCGGTTCTGCTACAGCAGGCTCGTGCCCTACAAAGTCCCGAAAACCATAGAGATTGTTGCACGGCTGGAGCGTACCGGCAGCGGCAAAGTCGTACGCCCCCCTCAGCGTCCCATCTCGCAAAACTGCCTCTCTGAAGGATGTGAAAAAACGAAACGCGCAAATATAAATTCCGCGACGTGTAATTCTCTCATTATATAACCAAATCAAAGTTACTTTGGCCCTCGACACTCCCCTCCATACATAAATAGGCTTGAATCGTGTGGAGCTCTTTGCCTTCCTGTCCTTTTGGGATTCAGAGGGTTTGATATATTTGATGATGAAATTGCTGAGCTTTGCACAGACCTGGCTCTGGGGTAATACAGAATCGCGCCCATTGTGCTCGAATTACAGATGAGGATTGCAATGAATAATGTGACATCTCGACTCAGTTTTCTCATGGTCATCCTCTGCGGCACGATGCAGCTCCACGCACAACCCACACGAGTAGTACCCATCCAATTCTCTCTTTGGGATGATCTAGATCGCATTGCACTGGATGCTAAAGCTGAAGTTTACGGTCTACGTCTCTGCCTGCGCGGCGAAAGCAAAGGGGTCACCGGATTGGATCTGGGGCTCATCCCTTTCACGCAACGTATGAGGGGTATCCAGCTTGCAGGATTACTCGGATATGTCGAAGATAGTATGATTGGTATTCAACTGGGAGGAGTTTGTGTCGCTGGAAACATCAGGGGTATCCAGCTTGGCGGATTACTCAATGTTGCCGGCTCCATGTGGACAGATTCTTATTCAGCTTTAGGCATTCAGGTTTCAGGACTTATCAATCTGGCGTTCTGTGATGTGACTGGCATTCAGGTTGCTTTAGGATATGGGAATGTGGCGGGTGATATGAGTGGTATTCAGATTGCACCTTTCTTCAACGGTGCAGAAGGGATGCGAGGTCTACAGCTTGCGGGTATTGCTAATATAGGCCAATACAGACCGATGCGAGGTCTGCAGCTTGCGGTTATTGCTAATATAGTCGATGATGGACCGATGCGAGGTGCTCAGCTTTCGATTTTGAATTATGTCAAAAAAAGCAACAAGAAATACAACCGTAACAGCGATGGTAATATGACGGGCATGCAAATCGGACTGATCAACAAGGCCGAAAAAGTTCATGGTCTTCAAGTCGGTATCTATAACGATTGCAGATCCTTGAAAGGGGTTCAGATTGGACTTGTGAATGTTATCAGAGAGAACTCCGTCCCAATATTACCCATTATCAATGCCTCGTTTTGATGATATTCATATCGGGAACTATCGGGAACTATACGATCTGCTCAAGATACGCTTGAATTGACATCGCTAGTCCGATTCCGCTACATTGCCCTCCATGAACCCCCTCATTAAGAACAGAGCCGGTATGTACGCGTACGGCACGTTGGCCATCTTACTGGCCGGATGGACTTCCGGGTGCATGGTTTGGCGCCCCCAGTGGCCGGACAGCTCGCCTACACCATCGCCGGATGCCGTGGCATACCGCATGGCTGAAGCGGAACGTCTAGCGGCCGCAGCAGCGAGCCGGGAAGGTGTCGCCGCCGCAATCCTGGAGTATGAAGAGGTCCTTGAGTTTGATTCACAGCATGCTGACACGCATGTCCAGTTGGCCCATTTACACTTACTCATGGGGGACGGCTATACGCACTCACGCTCTGCCAAACGAGTTCATTTTCGCAAGGCTATGCATCATGCCGAAGCCGCCATGTTTGCAGATATGGCCTTTCGTGCGCGCATTGCCTCGGGCGAGCCTACCTGGGTAGCTTGTGCGGCCCTTGGCTCAGATGACCTTGATGCGATGTTTTTCTGGGTGAATGCCGTGTTCTATCAGTTCAAGGAAACCATGCGGGGACCGAGTCAGATGATTAATGTCCGCTGGATAAGGCGCGCGCGGCAGGTCATGGATCATATGGCGACGCTAAAGCCAGAAAACGATTTCCGGATGGATTTCCTTTTTGGGGCCTATTATCTATCCATACCAATCGCGATCGGAGGGGACCGGGAACGTTCGGCGGCATATTTCAATGCGGCCGTTGAAAAGGCTCCGAATATGTTGCTCCCTCGTTGGGGGCGAGCGAAATACTACCATGCAAAAATGGGCAATGATGAAGCGTTCCGCGAGGATTTGATCTGGGTGATAACCCGAAAACCGGAAAAGATGCTTGACCATCCGGCATGGAGGTCTTTCTTTTTGGACGATGCCCGACGAATGCTTGCATTGACAGTTCCTGCTTTCCGGCACAAGACGGGACTGCATCGACGGCAGATACGAGAATATTGGCCATCGGGATCCGGTAAATCCGGTTTGCTTCCGGTGGTTTTGATATTGCATGGTGCCTTTAGTACGGGGCGTCAGATGGATCAGTGGGGCGCGTGGTCGGATCTCGCGGAACGTGAAGGGTTTGGTGTCGTTTTTCCGGAGGGGATCGGGATATTCGGCAAACTGCAGCACTGGAATGCGGGTCATTGCTGCGGACGGGCTGTAAAGAAGGGATGGGATGATGTTGCCTTTCTGGATGCTGTAATTGACTACCTGTGCGAACGGCCTGATGTGGATGCTGATCGCATTATGCTGATCGGCTTCTCGAATGGTGGTATGATGGTACACCGCTATGCCGCTGAGCAAACTGAACGGCTGGCGGCTGCCGCCGTAGTTTCGGGAGCGGTGAATAGTCTCGAATCACCGGGGACACAGCCATGGACGCCATCAGAGCCTGCTGTGCCGGTGCCGATGCTGCTCATGCACGGCACGGCTGATGTCGTCGTTCCCATCGAGGGGGGCGTGCCAAAGGATGGACGCAATGAGCGAGATTATGCGTCGTTTGAAGAAGCGGTTACCTTCTGGGTTCGCGCAAATAATGTCGTCGGTCCGCCGGATAGGACCATGCGGCACAAGGAAGCCATACAGAAGAAGATTTATCATGATCGCAGTGGTCGTGGGGTCGTCGCCGTCTATCGGATTAATGGTTGGGGGCATCAATGGCCCGGTGGCACGTTTACTCGCGATCTTCCCCAGAGTAACCCCTTGCATGAATTTGATGCATCAGGCATTATATTAGACTTTTTTCGGAAGCTTGGAGGCATATGAAAACAGCATTGGTTGTTGGCGGAAGTCGTGGTATCGGGCGGGCGATTGCCCTGCGTCTGGCAAAATCTGGTTTTAGCATCTGGCTGACCTACCACAAAAATCGCGAAGCAGCAGAGAATACCGGGACGGCGATCAAAGCGCTGGGAGTCGGTTGTGATCTGATCGGCTTCAATGTGGCCGATTACGAGGAAACCCGTCAGGCGCTGGAAGCGCGCTGCGATACCCAACCGCCGGATATTGTGGTTTTCAATGCAGGGATTGCGCGTGATAATCTGATGGTGTTCATGACACATAAGGAATGGGATACAGTACTTTCCACCAACCTTGATGGTTTCTACAATGTGACCCGAACCGTCCTCTTTCCGATGCTGCGCGAGAAGCGCGGTCACATCGTTGTGATTTCATCAACATCAGGGCAGATCGGGCAGGCGGGACAAGTGAATTATTCTGCTTCGAAAGCAGGCCTCATCGGTGCGGCCAAGGCGTTGGCGCGGGAGGTCGGACGTAAGAATATATTTGTGAATGTGGTTGCACCCGGCGTTATTGAAACGGACATGACAGAAGGCTTACCGAAGGGGCAGATCCTGCCGTTGATACCTGTTGGTCGATTCGGTGCGGCTGAAGATGTCGCGGCAACGGTTCATTTTCTGTGCAGCGAGGAACAGCACTACATTCACGGCCAAGTGATTGGGGTCAACGGCGGACTGGCCATTTAGTCATGAAGTCACGCTATGATCATATTGTAGTGGGTAGCGGGGCGAGCGGGTTGACGGCCGCACTGCTTCTTGCGCTAAACGGACGAAGTGTACTGTTGATCGAAAAGGCTCCGCAGCTTGGTGGATCCTTGGCTCGTTTTAGATTAAAAGGTATCCCCTTCGATACTGGGTTCCATTTTACCGGTGGTTTTTCCGAGGGCGGCTTGCTGGATGATATGCTTTTCGTGCTTGGTCTCCGTGATGCGGTACAGCCGGTTTTTCTGAATGCCGAGTATGCGAATCGCTTTCAATTTGAAGAGACGGGCGACGTTTTTAACTTTCCTGCTGGGCAGCCTTTGCTGACACAAGAATTGGCAGCGGCGTTCCCTGGCGAACGCGGTGCGATCGAACACTATTTCCAGATGGTCGAACGTGTGCGACAACATACCGCGACAATGGACATTCGTAACATTGATCGCACGCCGGAACCGATGGATGAGGATTTCATGACGCTCCAAGCTGTACTGGACGGTCTTACCGACAATGCTACGCTCAAAGCCTTGCTGAGCGGTTTCGCAATGTGCTACGGCACGCCACCAAAACAAATATCGTTTGCGGCACACAGCCGAATGTGCCACGGCTTATATGAATCGGTGGCGCGGGTGCAGGGTGGCGGTGCTACCATTGTTGATGCATTCGTGCAGGCCATGCAGACGTTTGATGTTGATGTCGCCTGCAACACCCAGATTGAGGCATGTCTGGATATGAAGGACCGTACCATTGGGCGGGTTCGACTTAGTTCCGGTGCAGAGGTTTCTTTTGAAAGCTGTCTGTTTACTATTCATCCGCAAGAGATCTTGCGGATCTTGCCAGAGGATGGGCTAAGTAAGGCATTCATTCACCGCGTGGATGCATTTGAGGCTTCCTGCGGTTTTTTTACTCTGTTTGGCCTTGGCTGTGATGGGAAAGATAGCAATGACACAGGTATTGTCTCGCTTTTCCCGTCGACGGATGTAAATGCGATGCTTGATTCGGATTCAGCCGCGGATTCAGCAATTGTGATTATGCGCATGCAAGAGAAAATTGCAGGTAGGTCCTGTAATACGTTAACAGCGTTCGAACCCTGCTTCGAGGGGCAGACGGCGGCTTGGGTAGACTCACGTTCGCATCGCCGTCCAGCGGACTATACGGAATGGAAGACGGCTAAGACGGCCCGGATGTGTGAACGGATTGAAGCAGCTTTCCCGGGGCAACTGCAGCGCGTTGTCGACAGCGCATCGCCGCTCACCTTTCGCGATTATTTGTTTTCGCCGGACGGCAGTGCATATGGTATCAAACAGAAAAAAGGGCAGTTTAATCTGATCGGGCGCTTGCCCTGGCGGAATATGTATGCCGCCGGCCAGAGTGCTTTGCTTCCGGGCATTGTGGGCGCAATGATGTCCTCGTTCATTGTGGTTCGCTCGCTGCTTGGCCGTGCTGAACTGGGTTCATTTATCAACAGGAGACTTAACAAATGAAGCGTGTAGTAATTACCGGAATGGGATGCGTTACTCCACTGGGATACGGGACGGACACCCTGATGCAGGGGCTTTTGGATGGTCGTAGTGCCGTCCAGCGCATGGATGGATGGGATATATACAAGGGACTCCAGAGCCTGGTTGGCGCACCTGCTCCGCTCGAAAACGAAAAGGATATTCCACGCCAACAGCGTCGTTCGATGGGCCGAATGAGTATCTTTGCCGCGCAAGCCGCTCGACAGGCTGTTGAGGACAGTGGTCTGGACGATTCCGTGTTGCAGGGTCCTCGTTGTGGTTGCATCACGGGGTCTACGATGGGAAGTGCCGGCAGCATTAATGAAACGTTTGAGATCATGCTGCCAGATCGGGATTTGAGCCGTTTAACTTCCTCTAAGTTCTTCCAGTGCGTTGCACATACAACAGCGATGAATATCTCGCAGTATCTGGGCATTCGCGGGATGGTGCTTTCCACGGCAGCCGCTTGTGCATCGGGGTTGCAGGCGATCGGCACCGCGCTCGATCTTATCAGGAATGGGCGGCAGAATGTGATTCTCTGCGGGGGTGCCGAAGAACTTCATCCCACAGTGACCGGCTCATTTGATATTCTCTTTGCTACATCAAGGCACTATAACGATTCTCCGACACAGACGCCCCGCCCGTTTGAGCGGAATCGCGATGGTCTCGTCTGCGGGGAAGGCGCTGGTGTCCTGGTGCTTGAGGAGTATGAGCATGCCCTGAAACGCGGAGCCCGGATGTATGCCGAGGTTTCCGGGTTTCACACCTGTGGCAGCAGTATGCATGTAAGTCAGTCTGATGATGATTCAATGATCCGCTGTATGCGGGATGCCCTGGCCGATGCCGGAGTCCGGGCCGAGGCGGTTGATTACATCAGTGCCCATGCCACGGCGACGCCACAGGGGGACGTAGCGGAAGCCAGTGCCATCCATTCGGTGTTCGGGAGCAAGGTTCCGGTTAGTAGCTTGAAAGGAAACCTGGGGCACACTTTGGGGGCATCAGGAGCAATTGAACTGATTGCATCGTTGAAGATGATGGAGCAAAGTCTGCTCTGTCCTACGCATAACCTTGATGAAGTGGATCCAGCGTGCGCCGCTCTGAACCATGTGCTGGATGTCAAGGAGGCTAGGATCGATACTTTACTCAAAAACAGTTTTGCTTTTGGCGGTATTAACGCAGCCCTGGTGTGCCAACGTCTGTCGAGATGATTGTTTACCCGGGATAGGCTCGAGCTATGCGTAGACTTGTTTTATTCATCTGTTTGACATGCTGGGGTACGACATTTGTTCTCCGAGCCGCATCGCCGGATTACGAGACCGTTTCACCACGGTCCTTATGGGAGATCGGGGTTTTTGGTGGTGCCGTGCGTATTCCCCATTACCGCGGATCAGATCAGTACAGTGTCTACGTGTTGCCATTTCCCTATTTCCTGTATAGAGGAGAAATACTGCGTGCAGGCAGAGAGGGGCTTGAAGGGGTGTTTTGGTCCACGGAACGAATCGAGAGTGCATTGTCTTTTGGGGGCTCTCCGCCGCCACGCAATGACACCAAAGCTCGGCAGGGTATGTCAAAATTGGGTGCGGTAGGAGAGGTCGGACCCGGGATGCGGGTTTATCTGACCAATCCGCGTGAACCCAATCTCTTGACGATGACCTGGGCGCTTCGTGCTACCGCCTCGATGGACACGGATGATTACGATGTTGCCTGGCAAGGGTTACGGGGAGGGGTCAGCATCTATTACCGGAATCGTACGTTACTGAAAGCTGCCGGAGTGGTGCTTCACCTCAAAGCAGATCTTGATTTTGCCGATCAGACGTACCACCGCTATTTTTATGGCGTGCGTTCTGAGGATGCCGCTGCGGACCGACCTGCCTATAGTCCGTCCGGCGGGTACGGCGGGTGTAGCATCTCGGTCAGTGGTTCGAGGCAGTTTACAGATGATATCGCCCTTGGTGCCTACTACCGGTATGATAACATTTCCGGTGCAGCCTATATCGAGAGTCCGCTTGTGCGTACCGAAAACAACTACACGATTGGCTTAGCCATGATCTGGCGGCTGTATCGTTCAGAGCAAAGAGAACGCATACCGAGAGGTCACAGGGATACAGGAGTTTTGACAGAATGGTGATCCGAAAAAACGTATCGGATTTGCAGATGGACTATCGCCCGGACAGCTTCCCTGTGTCTGTACGACATTGCGATGTTGTTATTGCCGGTGCCGGTATTGGTGGTCTCACGGCGGCGGCGATTCTGTCAAAAGCCGGTCTTGATGTTGTTGTTCTTGAAGCCGAATCCCAGCCGGGTGGCTATCTGGCAGCGTTCCGCCGAGGTGATTTTGTTTTCGACTCGTCCATTCAATGGCTTAACCAGTTTCGTCCCCAAGGTTTCGTCACGCGTGTTCACGATTACCTTGATATCGAACTGCCGCCCTGCAATCCGTTGCAGCGGGTGCATCGGTATAAAAGTGCAGACTATGATTACGTACTCACTTCCAGTCCCTACGAATTATGCGATCAGCTCACTCGGGATTTTCCTGTTGATGCGGCTGCGCTCCGTACGTTTTTCCAGGAAGCTGAGAAACTTGGCCACCATCTACGCTTGTTGGATGATCGTATGCAATCCGCTTGTACGATGGGACTGGCGCAAAATATCCGCCGAGGTCTGGCCATGCTGCGGTGGATATGGCCCTTACGCCAGTACGTTTCCACCCAAGCGACCGACGGGCTGGCCCAGCGGTTCAAATCTCTGCCGTTACGCGACATGTTTTATTCCGGTGATTCGATGTTATCTGTGCTGATCCCGATTGCACTTGCGTTTAATCACGACTTCCAGGCGGCACCGGCAGGTGGATGTTCGACGATCATCAGTCACCTATGCGATATGGTCAAACGACACGGTGGGGAAGTACTGCTTAACACCGCGGTGACGAGTATTGTGATCAATGAGCATCGTAAGGCTACCGGTGTCGAGCTGGCTGACGGGCAGACCATTAGGGCGAATTACGTAATCGTCGCCTGCGATCCGGTACGTTTTTTCGAAAGCCTGGTGCCTTGTGTGCCGGGATTACGTCGTATGCTACAAAAGTCAACCGAAACGGATTTGTATTACTCCAGTTTTTCTGTTTATCTGGGACTGGATTGTTCACCCGCTGCTTTGGGCATGGATGAGGAGCTTGTGCACCTTTTCGAGGCATCGCGGCCTGCCTGTGAGCGAGCACAGGGTGACCCGCACGCCACACTGATAAGCGTAATTGCACCCTCGTTCCGGGATGCATCGCTGGCACCGCCGGGAAAGGGAACGCTGCATATCCAGTGCCCGGCATTTCTTTCTTATCACAATGACTGGGAAACCGGCCCCAGGTTCGAGCGGACAGCGGCATACGAGCGATGTAAAGCGGAATTTGCCGACATACTGCTGGATCGTGTTGAGCACGATCTGATACCGGGGTTACGCGGGCATATCGAAGAGATGAGCGTTGCTACGCCGGTTACATTCATGCGCTACACGGGGAATCGGCTTGGAACCATCATGGGGCACCGTCCCGGTCGTGAGAATATTCGCGCCAGGGTCGCCAGCATCAAGACGCCTGTCCGGCATCTGCTGCTCGGCGGCCATTGGGCTGAATACGGCGGTGGCGTGCCTATGGCAACGAAGGCAGCAGTGAATGCCAGCCTGGTGATCTTGCAAACCATACGGCCGGCTATCGGCACAGAGCTGGAGAGCGTGCTGGCGGGAACTGCAAGACGCCCGGTCACCAACAAGACGATATCCTGATGGGATTGTGTTTGGCCATGGGGCGCATTTTTCTGAATGATGTCTGTGCGGGGAAAGAGTTGCTGGCACCGGTTGTGCTGCAGGGGGGAGATCGATTCAGCGAGGCTGCCAGACGATTGCCGTACCTCTGGCTGAAATGATTGCTTGCTTTTTGTGAATGTTTCATTTATGAGATTACACAGGATTGCCATAACGGCAATCATTTGGTCGGTAAACCTGATGGAAGGAAAGTAAAGTATGTCGAAAAACACAATGACGCGTCATGAGAGCAATGCCATTCTGACGAAAATGACACTGGTGATGCTGGTTACCTTTTTGTCCGGCTCAGCGTGGATTTCGGCAGCGCCACCCTCGGGTTTGAATTTTGGAATCGGGCTTGGCGCACATATACCCAATGATGATGCTGCATACGGTGACCTTGGGGCTGACTTGTACCCTGAATTTCAGATAATGTTTGATATTTCCGGTGTTCGGCTTGGGGGATCGATCGGCTATGTGTATCGGGATGAGGAAGATTTTTGGGGCGATTATTCATATGACGATTACGAGATGTCTTTTATGCCGGTTAAATTCAATATTGCCGTGTTGCCGGTTCGATTTGTAAAACCAGATTCCGTCTTTCAACCATATATCGGTGTTGGGTTCGGATCCTATATTGCTACTGGTGATAACGACGAGAGTT
Organism: uncultured Victivallales bacterium; assembly: GCA_964598575.1. Classification (GTDB taxonomy): domain Bacteria; phylum Verrucomicrobiota; class Kiritimatiellia; order UBA8416; family UBA8416; genus T3Sed10-140. Next base: position 23,314 of record CAZRCN010000004.1, read on the forward strand.
TGGGCCTTATCTCGTTCAACGGTGGATTTCAGTTTGATTTCAGCGACTGGTACAATCTCTCGTTAGACTTTGCTTATAATGATGTTTCAGACCCTGATTATGGCTATGATGATGATTACCTAGGGGGGGAAGACCTCAGCTATGGGACCGTGATGGTCGTCAATCGATTCCGGATACCCTTCAGCAAAGCCCGTTAGATTTATATGGGGGGCGGGGTTTCCGATTCCCCGTCTATCCGAGTCTGCGGTTGCTGAGGGCAAAACGCAAGAAACTACCGCAGCTCAACCAGAAACGTCTCCAACTGTCCGGTGATTTCCAGATCATCGATGCATAGCCTGCTAGGACAGCGGGGCGCATGAAATGGCTTTTGTAGAACTCGGTGAAGAGCCGATCAAGCTGCTCGCGTGTCATACCGTTGGGAATAAACTGGAAGTGCATGCAGTCGAGTTTGGACCAGTCTTCGTCAAAAGTCCCTTTGTCGCGGATATTCGCATAGAGAGGAGCACCGGGAAATGGTGTGAATTTTGCCAGATTGATATCATCAATCGGTAACGAGAATACATACTTCATGCTGCGTCGGACGCTTGTCTCCGTTTCTCCCGGAAGACCTATCATCATGAGCCCCTTTACCCTTATCCCTGCGCGTTTAATCATGCGAATGCGCTCGGCCAGCATATCGAGATCAGGGCGCTGCCGGTGTTGCTGCAGAAGTGTCGGGTCGCCCGTCTCGATCCCAAGACTAATCATCCAGCAACCGGAAGCTTTCATCAGGTGGAGCAACTCCTGGTCCAGATGTTCCGCCCTGGCAGCGCAATTATAAGTGATACCGGGCGGTGCTTGCAGTAGATTCTGCGCAAATGCTACCACCCGCTCCCTGTTAAAGGTAAACTGGTCGTCATAAAAGTTGATGTGCCGGATACCGAAGCGGTCTTTGAGATAGCGGACATGCGCACCCATATAATCGGGGGAATTATAACGAAAGGAAGCCCCGAATACAGACCGGTCGCAGTATGAGCATTTATACGGGCACCCCCGGCTGGATACGCAACTTGAATTGGGCGCGCGCGGGTAATTGAAAATCGGGAGTGTATAGGCCTCGGGGTATCCTGCGAGCTTATCATACGCAGGAAAGGGTAAATGGTCTAATTCGAGCATAGGCTTGCGGTTGGCGGTCATATGTGGGCATCCGTCCGCATCCCGCCAGATAAGTCCCGGCACGGCTGCCGGCTGTTCCCATCCGCCAGCCACCAATTCGGCGAGTGTCTGTTCGCCTTCACCCGCAATGCAGAAATCCAGTGCGGGTGTGCTGCGTAGCACCTCCTCCTTGAGTGCAGAAACATGCGGCCCACCCATTACCGTCTTTAGAGACGGCCGCAGCGATTTGGCCCACGCTGCCAGCGTCACACCGTCACGAAAACTGGATGTGGTACAGCTTAGGCCGAGAAACGCCGGTTTGTGTTCCTGGATAATTTGTCGGATACGTTCCCTCGAGTTCGGCTGGGCAAAACAGTCTACAACCGATGTCTCAAATCCCTGGCTGTCAAGCCACGCAGCTAGACTGATCAAGCCGATAGGTGGCATGATATTGGCAAGTCTCGCAATATCATAGTATGCATTCGAGACCGCATAGCCGAGAGGATGAACCAGAAGTATATGTGTTGCCATATTCAGCACCAAGCCGATCTAAGCCACACGGGTTGCTTACCATCACTGCGGAAGAAGACGCTCTCATCAATCATTCGCTAGGTAATTTGCCATTTGCTTTTCGGTAATCTTGCGCATCATTCGTGCCCGACAGCGAGGACATCGCTCTGCGGTGATATCGGTTTCGGAACGGGTGAGATGACCGCACTTCTCGCAGCGGTACGGACTGCCAGCGGTTTTGACCCATGCGGTATCACTGATGCGCGGGGCTATGCAACCGCTGAAAAAAACAGCACCGGCAATGCAAATGCCCCCGAGAAGTATCACACGGAAAAAATCGCGGCGTTTCATATAAACTCCTTACTGCTTAAACATATTGAGAGTGTTTTCGAATAGTTCATCATGCTCAGCCTCGCTGAGTACGGCATCGAACGAGACCAAGCACAGGTTAATGCGCCCCTGCCATGAATTCAAGAAGAAACCCAGTCCTGGCATGGGGGGGACGAGAGGCATATGAAATACATTGCGTACGGGGCACCCCCCCATGGTCGTGAGCTCGGATAATCCGCCCCCGACATTGGCCAAACTCATGGTTCCTGCAAAATCCCGAAAGGGCCCACACAGCAGCTTGCCGTATAGTTTTGCCGGCAGAATGCGGGCCAGCTTCCAGGCATTCTCGAAATGGCCCGGAAGACCGTCGCGGGTTTGCTCGTAAAATTGCCTGGCAAAAAGACGTGGCCACGCTGTAGGGGTGACGCTGTCGGCCGTTGAAAAGCAGGTGAGCGCAACGTGATTGAAATAGATATCGGATGGCGTCTGCCTCCGCAGATCGGTTGAACAGGGAATCATGTAGCTTGATAGTGGTTTGTGATGTGCGCGCAAAAAAGCATCAACGGCCTCAATCGCTTTGGCGGCGATGTACGGCGTAAACATGAGATATCCAGCCTGCTCATACGCGCGGTCTATTAATCGGGCGGATTGTTCGGTGTCAAGCGCCAGCAGGCTGAAACGGTGGACACCGGAACCGGGCGTTCGCCGCGGCAGACGGAAAGGTGCATGAGCACGCTGTTGGCGAAGCATTCGCAATACATGTTTGCCAGATTCGAATTTTGCTTTCCATGGGCGCAGTTGCGCCGGTTGTGCAACGGAATCTACCGCAGCGGGCGGTTCAGTGTTCCCACTTTCGGCATATTTAACCATTTCCCGCAAAAAAAGTTCGGCACCGCGTGCATCAAACAGGCGATGATCAAAGCGAAACGCCAGAAAGGTCTCATGCCCCCGGCTTAGACTGGTGAATCCGGTATAGCATCCTGGTTGCCCAGGGGAAAGCATCAGTGCTTGTTGCAGCACCCCTACAACGGCATCCATCGAGGTGTCTGCTGGCATAGATCGTCGCTGGTACGGAATCGGTTGCGGGTGTCGGCGTTGCAACCGCGGCGATTTCCAGCAGGGGACAAGCTGCCAGCCTCGGACTGTTTTACCTTGCAGGATCGGATGTGCCGCATGAAACCGTTGCACGGCACTACAGAATGCATCATCGTCGAATTCGCCATCGAGCTGCAAGACCACCTGCGACCAATTGCCGACACCGGCACATAGCCTCAATTCATGCATCAACCCGGTAACCACCCAGTCGATGCCATTTAGATAACGGACATGCTTCACGGGTTCTGTTTGCTCTCAATGGTTTGTGCCAATGCGTCGAGCGTGGCCATTTCTTCTCGCTTCAAATTGTTAGCCATCAAATCCACCCCATATCGCGTCTCGATAAACACCATGATTTCCACCAATCGCATGGAGTCGAGTCCGAGCGTATGTAAAGGTGCTTGGGAATCAATAGTGTCGTGTGATACATCCAGCATATCCGCTACAAGTTCGATTAGATCTGCCTGAATACTCATGTGTTGTTTTCCTTGATATATATGGTTTTCCCCTGTGATCGACCACAGCCCACTACATGTGGTCCCTGTTGTAATACTCGTGTATGCTCTAATGCAATGTTGTTCAGCAGGCTGCTTTGCTGGTAAGTCGTTCTCTGTGTGATCATCGAACTGGCGACAACACAATGAAATGCGGAAGAGAGAGAAGACGTGCCAAACTGATGTGACCAGCAGCCCAAAGGAATAGAAGATGATTCCCGCTGCTGTGCCTCAAAATTAATCATGAGTAGATCCGGTTGTGTGCTGTTGTCAGGATCAATCGATATACATAACGGTGACGGTGCAGACCTAGACAAGCGAAGAAAAACGGCACCTTCTCCAGGGATAACGACCGGGCCGCGTGGATCGAAGAAAGGGCGCATGTCATGAGGCGATGTTGCAACCGCCAGTTTTTGTGAGCAGATGTATTCCATTTCGGTACCGCACTCATCAACACAACCGACAATAACATCATCGCACATACCCTGTTCGAGCCATAGTTGTGCCGTTTGCAGGGCTGCCCGGAACGGATCGACAAAATCGGTTAGCGTGAGAGCAGGCCCCTGCAGATCGAGTGCCATGGAAATATAGCCAGCCGCAAGATTATGCACGGAATGGGAAAAGCGTGTCGGCGAGACCGCGGACTCGCCATATGCAAGAATATTATCAAGAAATCCGAAGGTGGTAACGTGCGGCCCAAAAGCCGATCCGACCACCAAGCCCGTGCGGGCCGGATCGTGCGGTGAACCGCTGCCAGTACCGCTATGGAAGGCATCCCATGCGGCTAGAACCGCCATTCGGGAAAACCGATCAGCCCGGCGCGCGCAGCGTAGTGCCACTGGATCTTTCAGTACAATATCCGGCACTGTATACAAGGCAAAGGGATCCGACTGAAAAGGGACCTCAAGCAGGACAGGTGAGTGCGTGCCACTGAGCAGGGCACTCGCCATTGCCGCTTCACCGCGTCCATGTGTTGATATAATACCGGTTCCTAGAATATTCATCGCATCCTCTGAACAATCAGCGCCGCATTGCTACCACCAAAAGCCAGTGAGGTTGACAATGCATACTCGCCTTGAATCTCTGTGTTTTCTGTTACCGGGAAAACCCCCGTTTCCTCATCAAAATGCTGCCATCCGACGCTTGCTGGCAGCCAATGCTCTTGCAACGCGGCTCCGGTAAATGCAGCCTCCAAACCTCCTGCAGCCCCGAGCGTATGGCCTGTATAGCCTTTCGTAGAGAGAATATGCGCACGGGGAAATAGATCTTTCAGTACGCGGCCCTCTGTTTTGTCATTTTCATGGGTAGATGTACCGTGTGCATTGACAAAGCAAATCTGATCGGGTGTGATCGTCGCCATGCGCAGTGCCGCATTGATGGCCTTTCGCAAACCTCGTCCCTCAGGATGGGGGGCGGTAAGGTGATGGGCGTCACTCGCAAAACCGCAGCCTACAAGGGCAAGATCAGATTTTTTCCCGTGCATGGCTGCGGAAGCGGCGGTTTCCAGCACCAGTACGCCAGCCCCCTCTCCCAGATTCAGGCCGGTCCGGTCACGATCGAATGGGCGGCAGGGCTTGTCGCTGGCGACGCCGAGCGCATTGAAACCGCACAGCGGAATACGATTTAACTCGTCGGCACCACCGGCCACAGCAATGTCACAAAGCCCCCCCTGTAGCCATGCTATGGCGAGGCCCACTGCATCAGCACCCGAGGAGCAAGCATTCACAACTGTGCTATGAGGGCCAATCGTGCCAAGCGCATCTGCCACATAAGCCGCAAGATTGCCCTTTAAAAACCGGTTGACGGCATCCATGGGGGCACAGTTGTCGCGCCGGAAAGCAGTATAGAATGCCAGGTCGTTAAGTTGACTGGCGACGGTAGTGCCAAGAGCCACCCCAATCCGCAATCCTTCAGTTTGCGTGATGCCGGCATGCTCAAGAGCTTCCCTAACAGCCGTTAGTGCCAGCATTTGCGTGCGCATACCGGGATTGCAAGTTTCGCCGGGAACGGTGGGAGCCTCGAAAACAGGGAGTTGAAGCGTTGTTGCAAAACGGGTTACAGGTGCAGCACTACGAAGGCCCTTTCGAAAAGAAGTAAGCGTTGCGTTGATGCCAGCACCGGCGGCAGAGATCACGCCCATACCGGTCATCAGGACTGGAGACGGGAATGCACTCATCTATGCGTTCTGCTGCTGCCATATGTATTCAGCGAGCGTGTTGACGGTCTTGAAAATCTCACGAGACTCCTGTGCGTCCGCAACCTCAACACCAAAATTTCGTTTCAACAGCACGATGATTTCAACGGCATCCAGGGAATCTAGGCCAAGGCCTTCACCAAATAGCGCCATATCGTCACCGATATCCTCTGGCTTGACATCCTCAAGCGAAAGCTGCACAACCAACTGTTCTTTAAGGGTTGTTCGGATTGCTTGTAACTCGTCATCTTTACCCATAAAGGCACTCCTTCGTTATTAGTGATTGATAGTTATAGCTTATGTAGCCGTAGTTTGTCACCATTGTTTTTTGGGATAGTCACGATAAAGATTGCGCAAGACCCAACCGCAACGAGCCCCGTCTGCGAACAGACGGATTTTGTCACGCAGGGGTACTCTGATCCTGTTTGCCTTCCAAGGGTTGTTCTTGAAAGCAAGCAGATACAGCAAAGCAAAATACCGGTAAAACGTTTTCAGCGGTAGGCGAGTGGGTAGAATCGTGTGCATGCAATCATAATAAAGATAGGGATTGGCAAATAATAGGCGGTTTTTTTTGCGGGCATATAGATCTGTGCCCGGGGATGGGGAGAAAACGGTAAAGGTAATCTCCGCTGGTGAAAGTTTGTTAATGGCGTGCCTTACCTTGATAAAATCATCTGCCACAAAATCCGGGTTGACCATCATCGCGGCATGCAATCCGATGCCAAGTTCGCGCAGAATCGCGACGGCTTGCAAGTTCCCATCTGGATGGGTTTTCTTATTATAATAATCCAGGTTTTCCTCTTCAAGAGACTCTATGCCAATATAAAGAAGCTCAAGGCCTGCCTTTTTCCAGAGGCGGAATAATTCGACATTGGCACAGATGGTATCGCTACGGGCCCAACTGATGTATTTCTTTTTGATTCCGCGCTCCATCAGCAATTCAGCCATGCGCCGGCAACGATCCGCGTCTACAAACATTTCGTCGTCAACGAAATAGATATAATCCTGCTCGAGTGTGGCAAGTTCTTCGACGACATCCTCAGGGGGCCTCTTGATATAGCGTCCACCGGTCAAGACTCGCACGACACAGAAATTACAACGGAACGGACAGCCAAGGCTGGTGCGCACTGAAGCGATGGAGGGGAAAAGCGACTTGATGGAACCACCTTCGGATGGCGCGGGGCAAATGCAGAAATAGCGTGAGGGATCAACAAGGTCCCTACGAGGCTGTGGTTGGACTTCTTTCGCCGACCAAGCTGGTGCGATAGCAGAGGCCAACCGATCGAATTGTGGAGCCTCAACCAGTAGCAACCAAGGATCAGAAGCGATGGCGGCACCTGCGGAAAGCGCTTCTACAATGCTACGGATCGGGCCGGCCCCATCGCCTCGCACGACTGCATCAATCAGGCCGGGGCACTTGTAATCAGCGGCGGCAATACTGGCATGAATTCCGCCCGCTATAACAAACGTACCTGCGTTATGCTCTTTGATAATCTGTGCGTAATCACGCACAACCTGCGACTGGTTCGAGTATCCGCTGATGCCCACCAGATCCGGTGCGTAACCCGCAAGTCGGTGTCGAAGTTTGGCAACAGGCTTACGAAACAGCGAAAGATCGAGAATGGATATATCGTGGCCATCCGGAATGCCACCTGCCACAATTTCCAGATCGAGCGGCTCCAGATGCAGAAATCGCTGAAAGGCACGGGCCGTTGCTAGTGGAACATGCGGGCGTATAAGCAGTACTTTCATAAGGCATCACTCCATATATCATGGAACAAGAAGCATTGCATGGGGTACCGAACCAACCAATTCTCAAGCTGATTCGCAAAGCGTTGCGCATTGTGCTGATGAGCACGTCCGCGTCCGGCTTCGCGCTGCGACTTCGCATGAAATACATCACAAACTTCGACAACATAAGTTTTCTCACCGGTTTTGGCGGACAGCATTACAACGACTGGACAGCGTGCGGCGGCTGCCATCACGAAGGGAGCGCAGGGAAAAGAAGCCTGCTGCCCGAGGAAATCGATGCTTACGGCACGATGCCCGTAGTGTCGATCGCCCATGATCGAGACGATATCCCCACGCGCAATGGCATTCATGGCCTCCACTATGCCTCCCATTGGCGCATCAACCGAGATGATGCTGACGGATTCACCGACTTGTTGAACCCGCAGGCTGTCGCGTACGGCTGGATTATCCTCTGGGCGCATCAACAGATGCACGGGCCGCTTCATTCTCTGCAATGCGGTCATCGCGATTTGCCAGTTTCCGACATGCGCAGTCAGAAGAACAAAGCCCTGGGAGCCGCTCGCCAGCAGCGCATCAAGTTTGTCGAAACCGTTCAGCTTGATGTCAAATGTTACGCCGCCGTAGGTATGACAATAGCGGTCAATCAGGCAGCGCCCCTGGCTCACAAACAATAAGTAAGCCAGCCAGAGTCGACGTATTCGCCCAGCTTTGGGGAATCGGCGTTGCGTATATGCTAAGGCCGACCGAACCGCTGTCGGGTCAAATAGTAGATAGTATACGCAGACGAGATAAAGAAATGCATATGCGGGGCGTAGCCCTCCCGTGCGCAGAACGGTTTCGAAAAACAGGAATCCCAGCCTGTTGCCACGGTTCCGCACTTGCCGATACCTCATCATGTACACTCCTGGTCAGTTGCTAGTGCTGCTATTGGTGCCGAAAATCCTTTGGCAATACCATATGTGGCCAGCATACCGAGCAATGCGAGCAGGGGGGCGACAACCAGCGAACCGAGGAGCCAGTGCAGTAAGTGCCAATGAGGGTCAATGAGCAAATCCTGTGGAGTGTGCAAGGGTAGCCAGCGACCACGATGCATGAAATGCCCAACTTCAATACAAAACAACGGTACGAAAGGGGGAATACATAGCGTCTGGCTCGTGAGAGCCATCAATTTGTTTAGATTGAGACGTGTTGTGACATACACAATAGATATGCTGTGCATAGCGATCAATGGCAATGCCCCCAGCAAAATGCCTACACCAGCAGAGACGGACAATCCAACCGGAGAGCTGTTTTCACGTAGCAACCCTAAGAAGCAGCGGCGAGGATTCTGGAGAAGGTCCCATAGGGTAAAATAGTCGCGTTTCACAAGACGGCGAATGGGCCAGGGTAAGAGGCGACGACCGATCAGGCGTGCATGCATGCGTGAGATTCTTCGGTTATCCCGATGAGAGTCGAAACTGGATACGCGCTCAGTTGGTGGTGCATACCACACGCTGATAGGCACGCTGCGAAGTTTGAGGCCAGCCCATGCCGCACGTACGAGAACCTCGATCTCAAAATCATAGTATGTGCCCCGAAGCGGAAGTTTCTTGATAAGAGCAACGGGGTAGGCACGAAAACCGCTTTGCGTATCTTCAACATGAATACCGGTTTCAAGCTGAACCCAGAAGTTTGAAAAAGACCGTCCAAAGCGACTAGATGCGGGGACATTTGGTGTCGCAAAGTCCCTCGCACCAATGATAATGGAATCAGGATGATTATGCATTGCTGGAAAAAATCGAGGAAGGTCTGCGGGGTCGTGTTGACCATCGGCATCAATCGTGACCATCCAGTTTCCCTGTTGTGCGGAAATATAGTGTAACGCCGTAAGCAGAGCTGCCCCCTTGCCCTTGTTTCGGGCATGGCGCAAAATCGTTACAGGAATGCCGGCAAGCAGATCTGCCGCATCTCCGTTTGTACTGCCATCATCCACAACCACGACATTCGGGGTCTGAACCAGACAATGCTCCACAACATCACGCAACGTTGCAGGATTATTGTAAACGGGTACGGCAATCCATACCGAGTTATTGGGATCCGACATCATGCCCTCTTCTTCTTCTTATTCTTATTGATGAGCAGTTCGTATCCGGAACCTGAGAGACCCATTCGGTGCAAGAGTTGCAGTTTCATGTCCAGAGCATCCGGGGGGAATACGCAGTGGGTATAGTTGGAAAATCCCTGCTTCATCGTTTCCTCTAGCCAAGACCGTTCGATATGCGGAGAAAAATAATAAACACTGTCTAGTGGGTTATGATCCTCTGAAATGAGACCTTCTTTGCGAGCCAGTATACTGAGTGGGGTATTGGGCAAAATACGGATACCCATGAACATGAAATTAGCCGTATCCGGTAGGTTGCAGATATTTGCAATACCTTCCTGGACCGTTGCCTGCGTCTCTCCGGGGCCTCCGAACATATAGTAGTGAGCCGTGGCTACTTCATGCCGACGAAACAGCTCGTTACACGCAACAACATCATGCCAAAGGAAGTCTTTACCCATCGCGCGCAGCGTTGTGTCGGTGGCCGCATCGGCACCAATTTCAGCGGCATGTAGGCCGGTGGACTTCATCTGTTCCACAATATCATCATCCAGTTCTCTGGTTGGACAGAAAAACGCCGTCCATGGTATGTTGACCTTGCGCCTCAACATCTCTGCAATTAACCCACGGTAGAGACCTTCTGAATCGTTGAAGACAGAGTCCACAAAAAACAAGTAGTCGACGTTATCCTGCTGCATGAGGTTTTCGATGTCATCCACAACCTCTTTAGCATCTCGCATTCGTAAATGGCGACCTTCAAGCACGGGATAGGAGCAGTATACGCAGTGCTTGTTGCAACCGCGCTTCGTTTGGATAGATATCATCCGGCTGGATGCAAGATAGTAGGCAAGTAGGGCAGGATCATAATGTGCGGAGGGAATTGCTTCATGTTCAAGGTTTTGAGGGGCACGTAATATCCGTTCTTTCGGCAACTGTCCTTTATCGAAATTCTGCACGAAAGCACAGGCCAAGGCCTCGCCCTCACCGACAATGCCGTAATCGGCCCCGACGTGGTCTAAAACCTGTTCAGGCATAAGAGAAAAGCCAGAACCTCCCAGCAGTACAGGCACCGCTGTGTTATTTTTGATTCGGCGGACAATGGATGTAACCTCATCAATATAGCGTTCCTCGTGCACCGCATTCACGTTATCGATGTTGCGAATAGAAATGCCGATCAGCTTGGGTTCTACCGCCCGCAGCGTATCAGCAAGCTTTTCAAGCGAACTGCTGCGTTGCATAAAATCAAACAGTTCAACCGTATGCCCAGCTCTTTTCAAGGCTGCGGCCACCATGCTCATGCCGAGAGGATATACAGGATAGGGGGATTGCGCTACATTAGCGGAAATCAAAAGGATCGTCATACTTGCCCCGCTTGACTCGGTTTCTGCCACCCCCGGCGCTCTTTTCTCGGGCTCCGGTATGTACCGTCTGCAATTTCGCGCTCAATGACTGACATGTACAGTTTTCCCATTTGTAGTTCTTTCCCGCCGGGGCCGTAAAAGGTATCCCAGGCATACTGATGCATCCGGTCAAGTGCATCCGGCGTCATTTTTGCCGGTTGAAATACGGTTCGATCACCGGTGTACTGCCGCCAATCATTGTGGAGTATACGACCTTCCTTTTGCATTTGTGCGCGAATCGGCGTGTGTGGGAATGGTGTCATAATCGTAAATTCTGCCAGATCCAACTCGACCTCAAGCAGGAAATCCACGAGCCGTTTAATGGCATCTTCATCATGGTCATCTGTTCCCAGAATAATTGTGCCCTCTACGCCGATACCCCGTTCCTTCAGTCGCTTGATACGCCGACGGATCACCGGAGACGTATCGATAACCGCCTGATACACATACCAGCAACCGGCCTCTGCGGCTAGATCCAGAATTTCGTCCCTATCCTTGATCGGATGCGAAACCCATTTCTTTTTCAAGGGTATCATCGCGCGAAATAGATCCTTCTCCCACTGATCATCTTGTGCCAGCGAGTTGTCGACGATGAACAAACGGTTGTTATCGATCCCAGCCATTTCGGCGATTACATCATCAATGGGGCGCGGTCGGAACTGGCATCCGCCGAGGTACGGCGTGCAACAGGGGAAACAATTGAATCGGCATCCGCGTGAGGCATGTACCAGATCAACCATCTGCACACCACGGTAATTATAAAGCTGTCGATTAAGAATATCGCGCCGCGCCGGTTTAATGCGTGCTGTATCAGGGAAGTTTTGATAAAAATCATATACTTTTTTGAGACGCCCTGTCCTGAAGTCTCGCAGCACTTGTTCCATGCGGCCTTCGGTTTCGCCAATAAATACCGCATCGGCATGTTCCATGGTTTCTTCCGCATGGAGGCAGGTGGCAATACCCCCGAAAAGCACCGTTTTCCCCATGGCACGGTACTGATCCGCGATTTCCCAGCCACGGGGGATCTGACACGTTAACATACAGGAAAGTGCCACGAGGTCAGCATCTTCATCCATTGCCAATGGCTCTACGTTTTCATCACAGAAGTCAATTTCAACATCATCTGGTAACGTAGCAGCAAAGCATACGGGCCCATGTGGGGGGAGATGGAACTCTGGTTGATTGGGCATTTTTGGCCATTTAGGATAAATTAATCTAATTTTCACAGGCATTCCTTTCATCGTTAAATTTTTCTATCAGTGCGTTAACGCGTCCTTCTGGAGATGCAAGGGCAGAGAGATTATCAAGCACTACGATTGCATCGTTGCCACCGGCAGCAGTCATACATATAGTAGAGCTCTCGTCAAAAAGGTAGATTAACATACTATCGGCCTCTTTATTACGCAGTATCCGGGCGGCCGACTCGAAAAGGTTCAGGCCCCCGTCTTCTGTCCGGCATAAATAAAGTAATGGCCCCTGTAGTCCGAAATGAACCGCGGCCTCCGCGAGCGGGCTTGAGGGTAGTGTATAGATAAACAGATTGGCCCGTGAGAGCGTACGCCCGCCGTCGATATAATCCTCGAAAAATCGGACGTTCGAGAGCACGCAACCGTCCGTGCTTGAAGCGATCAAGCCGCTGTTCAGCCGGCGGCCTTCTGCATAGTCAATGCCCGCATCAGCCAACGCAAGTGCCGTAGTGTAGCACACCTGCTGCGTAATCGGCTCGAATCGCCCGAAATGCCGGATGGGATACCGGAAAAACCCATCGGTTTTCCCAAGTTGTGAAAGTTTACAGCGACCGGCATAAGAAACGCATGTACGCGCACGAGCCTGCCCATAGGCATTAGAGGTAAGCCAGCCAGCACCTTGTAACCCAATCATGCCAACCCTCCCTCTGCACCACGGAGAAGCAGTGCGGCGTTGACGCCGCCAAACCCAGCATTTGTTGAAATGGCCATGTCAGCTATCAGTGGAAGCGGAGCATTGGTAACCCAGCCGGCAGCCAACGCATCCGGCTGTTGCATGCGCACAGTGGGTGGCAGCACGTTTTCTTGCATCGCCTTACATGTAAGGACGGCCTCGATGATGCCAGCCGCCCCCATGGTGTGCCCTATGCCACCCTTTACCGCGAACACGGGCCGAGGCGATTGGAATACCGACTCAAAAGCCTTCAACTCCATGCCGTCGTTATAAACGGTACCTGTACCATGCGCACAAATGAAGTCAATATCGTCTGTCTCACACCCGCCTGAAAACAATGCGGCACGGATCGCACGAGCCAGCCCCTCGCCATCTCGGGAAGGCCCTGTCATGTGATTGGCATCGTTGCTCAATCCCCAGCCCGTCACCGAACCGAGCCACACGGATTGCTCCCGTTTCGCCCGTGTCTCGCTCATCAACAGCAGCCAGCCAGCTCCTTCTCCTAGGCTTAAACCACGCCTGTTTGCATCGAATGGTCGTGCGCCCTCAGGATCAAGCGCTTGCAAAGACGAAAAACCCGAAAACACAAATTCCGTTACGGCATCACATGCCACAACCAGTATGCAATCGCACCAGCCATCACGGATGGCGGAGGCACCCATCGCAATGGCGGCTGTCGCCGAAATACAGGCTGATGAAACCACGGTTCCGGCATCCTCTAGTCCAAAGAGATCTTGCGTTTTGCGCAACAGTTGATCCAAACCGCTTGCCTGCACATCGCCTTTACCATGGAGAACCGCTTGTTCCAATAAATCGACCTCTCCCGTTGTGGTGGCCAGTAGTAGTTTGGCATCAGTGGGTATACTGCCCTCTGCTCGGCTCGCCAGTCTTTGTAGACTTTGTAGAACCAGAGAATCTCCTTCGTGGTACGTCAGCCCCGGAATGGTACCCGCCAGCTGACGATGAAAGGTGGTGTTCTCAAATCGTTTTACAGGAGAGAGGGCAGACGTCCCCGTTAACAGTCCCTCCCAACAACGTTCCACACCGCTTCCGTAGGGGGTGATAATATCATATGCGGTAACGAGGGCATTCATGCAATTTCCCCACGTACCCATTGGTCACGACAACGCTGCAGCATCGGCGGCGTGATAAAACATCCCGTGCCATCAGGAGTGGCAAAAAGCTGAACGGAATAACCAGTCGCCAGGATGGTACCGTCATCACGGTGAATCGTATATTCCATATTCAGGCGGGCCGCTTCTGTCCAGATCAAGGCCGCTGTAACGGTGACCTGCTCATCGAGTAAAAGGGGCAAATGATAATCCACGTGGAACTGGACTACCGGTGCACGCAGACCTTCTTCGTAAAACACCTCGTACGTCAATCCGCATTTACGTCGCAATTCCGTGGAAGCCTCTTCAAAGAGCACAGCATAATGACCATGCCACATCACGGCCATGGCATCCACCTCTCCAAAGCGCACCCGATGTTGCATCGAATACGTAATCGGGGAGGGCGCACCCGCTTCGCGCGGAAAGTAGGCTTTTTTACGCATGATCCACCTTGATTTTGACTTCGGCGATCCGACCAGTATCCCCGGCTAGTTTTGCGCGAACGATGCGATCGGCGATGCTACAATTGACTCGCACAGGAAAATCTGGTGGTACAGGTGAAAAGAACTTCGCAGAAACAATTTCTTGCATGTTTAATGCTGTACCCTCCATGTTTTCTGCGAGTATGAGTACAGTTAATACGAGGCACACCCCGGGCAGAACAGGTTGGTCATCGAAATGGCCTCGGAACCCTATGAAATCTACAGGAAAGGTAATTTCTGCAGAGGCCCCTTTCGCTACCGGGGGGTGCACACGTATCAACTGTTTGATTGTACTCTTCATTACACGGCCAGGTTATTGAACAAAGCCTTCCGTTAGCGATTTGCTTTCGTGTATTTTATGATCTGATCCACTATTTGATCAAGCATCAAGTTGTCGGTTGTGCCCATGCTGTAGGCCCCGCCCATTGCTGAAGCTTGATTATAGAATTCGGGGGCCGCAACAACATCGGCAGTCTGTTTGTCGATATAGTCGACTTGCATCAATACAGCCGAACTTCCGGCCATTGCCCCCAGCCAGAACCTGGCGGCACCACCAATAAACTTTATTTCCTTAATCAAGGGTTTTATCACAAGTGTGCTGCCATCTTTCTTCTCATCACTATTCATATTGGGAAATATGTAGACCATTTGATCCTGCAGAAGCTCGTTGATCTTTTTTGCTGCCTTTTTGTTTGCACTATGGGCAGCAAATTCTGGGCTGATTTCTACTGGTTCCAACGCTACATTCGCAAAGGTACCCAGCCGTACTGTAGCCGGCTGTGGTGCACTGTCAGGTTTTGATAATGTAGTGGCACAGCCTTGCAGCAACAACGTTACAACCGCTACCGGAACCAGCATTACTAATCTCTTCATTTCGTCTTCTCCTTCGTCTCTCATTCCTACCTTACTACAAAAGCAGACCACCTCAGCCTGCACACGAACCTATCCAAGCGGACTGTATATGTCCCTGGATATAAATCCTATTCAACCAAATATACTGATTTTATACGCAAGAGCAATTTATAATTATACGTTCGGTTATGCAGCCAAACGGCGTGGGCGTGCAAGGCCCCCTCGTGTTCACGGTACTTACTGTAGCGAATACGGCTAACCAGTTTCCATCCCTTGTAAATGCGCTTTTCGGCCAAAAGTTGCCGGGGCCCCGCAAAATCATACTCCGTCCGCCCGTCGGCAGAGCGATGTATGTATGTTATGCTATATCGTCTTCTGTGCGTTTCGGCACTTGCAGGCGGAACAATGTCAAAATACATTCGCCGGACATCTTCTCCCACAGCTGCTGCCAGGTGCTTTTTCTCCCCGAAAGCTGCCAGCGCGAATTCCGATTCGATCGTATGCGCGGTGCCCTGCAATGCAAATAACTTCATGCCGGCATGCGTCATTGCGGCCAGCGCAAAAGAGTTGTCCGTATAGTTTACTGCCAGCGAGCCGATACCGCCCAGTTTTCTTCCGTATATCAAGAAAACAACACTTTGTAACGCCTCATAACGCTGTGGCTGTGCAGCGGCAAATGCGTCACGAACAGCGTCTGCCGATAGGGGACTTGGTGTTGCTGTCGGCATGGGGTCAAAAGGAAGCGTCGCACATCCAGTAACAAGCATGACGAACAGCACATTCATCGTCAGTAATACCTTCATGACAACTCCTCCACTGGGCAAAGTTGGCATAAAGCCGGAATGAGCAGACGAGCCGTAAGATAGCCTGCGCATACGCCACATACGAGCGTCAAACCGATTGGGAAAAGTGCAGGGTGCTTGGCAAACAAAAGCGCACCAGCGCCCACGATTGTTGTCCCCGCCGAGAGTGCTACTGCTACCGGCGTTCCGGTATCCAAGCGATAGGCATGGACGTAGGTATAAAAGATGCCATAGTCGATGCACAGACCGGATACCACAACAGCGGCAATCAGGCTGACGATATTAAGCGGCACCTGCATAATCGTCAAACTTGCCAGCAAGATCGGTATAGCCACTACGGCAGGCGTCATGGCGATGAATGCCAATCTACTGCGCTTGATCAATAGAAACACAGCTAGCACCATGAGCACAGCGGCAATCGCGACAATGCGTACAATTTCACGCCTGAAGTCCATAGAAAGATTTCGGGACAATACGCGGCGAGAGAGTAGCCGTATGCCTTCATTGGGGGTATTCAATGGTGACAGAGCCGCATAATATTCTTCTGTGTCCGGTACAAACATGAGCACTGTCACGCTACCATTGCGCTGCTGGATAAATCTAGATTGTAGTTGATCAAAAAGCAAGTTGTCGGTCGGTTTTCCCGATGCGATAGGGGTGTTTTCAAGTGATGTGAAAAAAGGCAAAAAAGCGTCTTCCGAAAAGCCGTAGGCAGCGCCTTTTTCTCGCAGCAGTTGCTTGAATTCGGCCCGGCGAGGTGTATTCCAGAAGGCATTCCAGCGGAGTCGGTTCTCATTGCGCTGCGACGCGGGTTTCCAGACAGAATAAAAGCTTGAGATCGGATCAGTTCCGATGCGTGCAGCCGCCTTCTGATAAACCTGATAACCTTGCTCGAATGCAGTGTCATAATCGCTGCCGCTTACGGCAAGAATAGCCAGATCCTGTTCGCCACCACCCCATATACGCCGGAAACGCATTTCGGCTTCGAAAACTGAAGGCTCCGAACCATCTAGTTTGGCCATATCACTATCGAACGGAACGTGTATCGCAAAAGGGATGCTGATGGAAAAAGCCAGCAGGAAACCTACAACGATCCATTTTGACGGCAGCCCGTTTGCGGTACGCAAGCCTATGCTTCTGGGATGTGTCGTGTTGGGCAATATCACCAATGGCATAAGGATCAACGCGGCCCCCAGCGAAAAGAATAGGCTCACTAATGCCAAAACGGCAAGCTGGTGATACCCCTCTATCCGGGTAAAGAAAAACGCCACAAAAACCGCGGACGTTGTCAATGCACTGATGGTCATTGGTCGCGCAATCGCAAGCACGGCATCTGCCGGCGAGGTTCCTCGCCGGATGGCAATATAGGTATGAATGCCGTAATCCACCGAAATACCTGCAATGACACAGCCAAAACCAAGAATCATGGGGGAGAGAGCCCCGGTTAGCACTGCCGCCGCAGGAATGCCCACCAGCAGACCGGCAAACGGGATAAGAAAGACGAATACCGCTCTGATATCCTTGAACCAGAGTAGAAAAAGCAGAGCAAAGGCAAGACCGGCGATGGTCATTGTGCGTTGGATATCAGCGCGAATAACCTTTTCGTTGCTGAGCGAATGCATGTGTCCACAGATAATATCCAATCTGATACCCGATCCGAGAAACTGGCCTTGCTGGTCTCTAATATAATCGATAAGTGCCTGCGAGCCCTTGCTGTCGGTGAACGGGACTGGCGTTTCCAGAATCATCAGTAGATGGTTGCCATCCGCACTGAAAATATGTTGATCCTCCATCCGCATTTCGTAACCGAAGGATGTCGATAGTTGTTGGATACGCTTTATCATGCGGGACTGGAGGTCAAGCGGATCACGTCGGATCAGTTCCGCAAGATAGCTTCCCTCCGGCTTCATAAGTTGTGAAAAGCGACTTCGTAATAGGGCTTCAACGCCGTCTGGAGTGGTTTTGTCCTCAATGTCATGCCAATCATTATCTGTGAGTAATGCGGGCGTTTGCTCAAGAAAGAACTGGAGCCCCTCGATCATTTCTGCATCGGTGATGCGGCTAATCGTCTGTGTGATGAGTGGTGGCTGCAGCGCGGCGGCAAATGCACTGACTCTAGATATAAAATCGACCCGGGAAATAGATTCATCTTCCGGGGTGATCGATAATGCCACCTTACCGGCAAGATCCGTCTTTTCAAAAACCCGAATCATCTCGACGGATTCGCTTCTTGTGGGCAACATCATGGTGAGGGAGAAATCAAGCGGTATAAGGAAAAGAACGCAGCTCAATAGGACCACCGTGCAAGCCACGCATACATTCAAGCTGGTTTTATGCCTTTCTGCCGCCTGCAATATGCGGAAAAACACATCACGAGTCATGCGGCACAACCTCCCACTCCTCGTCGTCCAACGGTTCGTTTAGAACGGTTTCATGAAAGGTTATGGTTGTACGGTCCCCGCTGACATCATCAATCACAATTTTCTCTACATATCGCAAATCCTCGCGGACGGAGATCGTCACGGTCCGAATGGCCTTTGCTTCCATCCGGTCGGCGTGCGGTGTAAACGCCAGACGAGGCGGTGTTTCGTTCAAAACCTCGAAATCATAACCGTCCATAAGTGCCGCAAAATTGCCTGAAAACCACTGTTCAATTTGCGTGATCACGGTTTCAAAAACCGGGTTACCGGCGAAGGGAAGTTTTTGGGTACGTCCGGTATCTTCATCCCATTGAATGGCCTCGCCATTTCGAATAACAAGCGCGTAACGCACAGGCGTTTCAACCCGCCAGGCCAACTTCCCGGGATTCTTCAGTGCCAGTTGCCCTTTCAGAATAACCGGTCGCGAAAAGATCTTCATTTCCTTTTTTTGAGTGAAGCGTGTCTTCACTGTGCGGATTGTGGAGAAATTCGCTTGCAGTGAGTGCAGCATCTTTTCGGTGCTGTCTTCCGGTTCTGCGTCAGCGGTGGTCAGGGAAACGTCGGCCAAGGCAAGGATCTGGCAGCCAAACAGGATACAGAGAATAGATATACATTTGTTCATGTGGTCAGCTCCGTCTCTTGGTGAAAAACTTTGATTTCACCTGTGGCAATACACGTATCGCCGCGGAATATGGTACCTTTGATGATGCCAAAACCGCCAAGTCTGGCCTCCTTATAGACCCTGGTAACTAGGCAATCGCCGCTGAAAGCTTGGCCGGAAACGGTCAACGCTTTGGCTCCAAGCAGCATACCCTCCGGGGTTGCGTCAAGATGCCGCGACCGGAACCCATTGTGTGCAGCCGCTGCTTGGGCTATGATTTCCAGGTAGGCAATTGAATCCAGTGCTCCGTTATCATTCAGGAATATATTATCAGCAGCAATCCGGGTCTCAATATCTGCGGTCCGTTCACCAACAGAGAGCAATGAGTCCACCAGCCGCATGGGGGCGCGATGCGGAATCAGGTCGCCAATTGGCATAGGTAAATGATCAATTTCCTTCTCCCGGCCATGATTATTCCAGCAGAGAGGATCTGAAGCGAGATAATCTCCTGTCAACTGATAAGCACTACCGCGGCAACCGTAACATGTCTCGCTGTTATCGCAGGTGGCACATGGTCCCTTTATGGTATGCCGATGGTTGCGCAGATCCTCTAGCACCTCACTATCATGCAAGATATCTGCCAGCTTTTTGGCTCGGACATTTCCGAGAGGCAGTGTAACCCCGACACAGGGCATCACGTCACCCAATGCATTCACGTAGCAGGAAAACTGGTGTCGCAAGCAGGCATCACCCACGAGTGGAGGCTGGATCGGCATATCCCATTCACGCCCGAATTCCTCGCAATCAATCCTGGCGATCTCCTCAAAAAGGCCTTTTGCCTGAAGCGGATCAACCTGGAGCCAGGCATTGTCGACGGCCTCCCCCTGTGGGGTTATTACCTCAAAATAAGGCGTGACTTGCTGTTTCCGCAGCCAGCGCCAGAGCGTCGGAAGTTCATCAAAATTATCCGCGCTAATGACCGAACTTACAGCTAATGGCTTTCCCCCCTCCCCATAACCTGCCAGTTTTAAATGCCGGAACGCATCCTGGATGATTTGATTTGCATTGTGCACCCCGCACAACTGATCCTGCTTCTCCGGATCAAGCGAGTTCATCTTTAATACCACTTTAACATCCAAGGCCGCGAGTTCTCGTGCGTTTTCGGCAGATATATTGCTACCATTCGTGAATATTTCCACCGCCATGCCATGATCGCGAATAAAACGGATGTTTTCGAGAATGCGCGGATAAATCATCGGTTCACCACCCAGAATGATGATTTGGCGTGCACCCAAGTCGCGCCCCTGCAGAATGATGCCCCGCCACTCAGCAGAAGTCAGCTCCTCTTGCGGACGAACATCAAGATAACAATACGGGCATCGGAAATTACACAGCCGACTGAACTCGACCTCCATTGTCAGGAGCCGTCCGGCGGCAGACGCTTCCCAGATTTCGTCAAGACTAAACCCGGTTTCGTCACAAAGTACATGACAGGACATAATTACCCTCTTCGATCAAAGAAACGCACTGGCTTGCGAGCCTCTGGCGCAAAGACAACTCGCCGTATATCTGCTTCACTTTCAACCAATACTTCCGGTTTTATACGAATTTTTGCCTGAATATCACACAGCACTGACTCGACATCGACGGGGCCGTTTCCAAAAGAAAGGTGCACCGTTAGGTGATCCGAGAGGTCACCACCGCTTCGAACTACTACATAGTAGTCGCTTACCTCTGGCAAATCGTCAAGCACGGAAAAAACGGCCTGGGGATACAGACTTGTACCCCGTACTTTTAGAAGTTGTTTTTTGCGCCCCAGAATCGGACCTAGCCGTGGGGTATACCGCCCACAAGTGCAGGGCTTGTTGATCAGGAAACTGACATCTCCCGTGCGGAAGCGCACCAGCGGCATGCCTTCAATTTGCAGGGGGGTCACGACAACCTCACCGATTTCTCCGTCAGGGAGCACTTGTCCTTGTTCATCCACAATTTCAACCACGCCGAGCTCAGGCAGAAGATGACCGCCTTGTTGAGCTGTGCATTCGCAGAAACTCGTAATCGTCTCGGAGGATGCGTAGGTTGAATATACGGATGCGCCCCAGAGCCGCTCCAAATCGCTACATATCGGTAGCGGTTTTATATCCAGGTCGCGCACTGGTTCGCCAATGCAAATCAATTTTTTCACAGCCAGCGTTCTGGCATCAATGCCTTTTCGGTCCAGATGCAGCGCCAACTTTCTGAGAAACCCAGGTACTCCGATTAAGGCAGTGGCATTGGTTCGGCGCAAAACCTCTGCATGACTTTCGAGCGAGCCAAGCCCATTACGAACAGCGGCAGCCCCTAAGGCGCGGACTCCGCTGAAATAAGCGAGTCCAGCAATAAAGCAACGGTCAATCGTACAAGTCAGCAATACTACATCCTCGGCGCTCAGGCCACATGCTGCCAGAGATTGGCGTTCATTTTCCGCGAGTCGCTGCAGATCCCCCTCTGTATAAATGATTTTAGTAGGTTGCCCGGTGGTCCCCGATGAAAATACCACATCCACAACGGAAGTAGGTTCCACCGCAAAAAACGCATCATTTTGCTCACTGACATCGGCCTTGTCGGTTAAGGGTAGTTGCGCTAGGGTTTCCAGTGTAATCTGCTCGGGAGGAACTCCTGCCAGACGAGATCGATAGAATGGAGACCGCTCTTGGCAATGTTGCAGGTGCTTCCGGAGTAGTAGGTTTTGGCGTTTTTGTATCATGGCTGGCTTGGCAAATGCCGTTTCAGCGTTCACTGTCAGATGACGCATGCTGTGACACCTCCATTTCCGCAATTGCGCTTTCCATTAGGTCCCGTATACGGTTCTTAAAGATAAATGGGGACCAATCCTTATATTCTTCCCAGCAAACGGGTCGGAGCGCACGAACCTGAATGGTTCCTGGGTGGAACCACCAGGAATTTTTTGCTAGCACCTGCTCGTTACCAATCATGCATACCGGAACCACGGGGACTTTTGAGGCTAGTGCGACACGAAACAAGGTGCTGTGATAGGCCCCAAGCTGCCCCGTAACCGAACGGGTTCCTTCGGGAAAAGCAGCAATACTCGTGCCTGATTCGAGTGCGCTACAAGCCCGTAAAGAAAACGTATCGAACGGCATTTCCCGTACGCTCAGATATCCCGCCCATTTCGCGTAACGCCCGAGTACCGGAATGCGGAATGGCCAGATGTTCACTACTTGCACAATGTCGCCCTGCAGAAGAGCCATGAGAAAAGGATCTAGGCTTGATCGATGATTACAGATGTAGATGCACGGTTGCGGCAATCCCGCCAAAGGAAACGTTCGCTGAATTCGCACAAACGGATAAAGGCATTTCAGCGAGATCTTTCCGTATAGTACGATCATCTTGCGAAAAAAAATCATATTGGCTCGGTGAGAGCGGAATGGTGCCGTCAGTGCGACAAGCAAGGACAGAAACGGAATCAACAAGCAGGAAACAATCAGGTACAGCGGCCAGGCATATAGACTTAAAAGTATCGAACCCATCGGCGTATTCGTGGTAGAGTTACGAGCCATCGGAATCAGGGTAATTGGCCGTATCATTTTTCAGCGTCAGAATGAACGCATAAAGATCATTCAAGGTGCGTATCTCTCGGATGCTCTCCTCATTTCGAAGGTTGATGCCGAACTTTTTTTGCAGAGCCACAATCAGATCGACAACATCAAGGCTATCAAGCCCAATCTCTTGAAAAATTTGCGTTTCGGGTTTCAAACAGTCCCGATCTTGCTCGAACTCTTCAACGAAAACATCGTTGACCATTTCGACAATTTTGTTCTTGAGCATTTCGAAGTCCTTGAACGTAACAAAACTAGCACTTATCAAAATCAAACAGAGAAGTGTATTACAACAAACAATTAAGCTTCAATCAAGCTTCAAAAATCACGGGCTTTTGCTGCGAATTGAGCGGTGGTCCCGATAGCGTAGCCAGTTCAATGCACCCACCATCGTTGTATCCCGCATGCCCTCGAATTACGCTTGTCACCCCAAGCAACCGTGCTATGCTCGTAGCACGCTATGGTTTCCTCCAGAGGCGGATCTGGGACATGAAGCCGCGGAGCGTAAGGGGAATTGGTTGTGCCCAACGTTGGGCAACAGAAAGGAAAATATCAGGACAACAATCGATCACTGAAAATGGGATAGTCAGAAGGAACTCAGAAGAAAGGACGAAACGGATGAAAGGAACTGATATGAGTAGATGGATATGTGTATTGCTGCTACTGGTGGCACTTGGTGTGCCACGAACTACCTATGCGGAGCGTGTACTCAAACCTGAACTGGGTATAAGTCTTGTTATCAGCCCGGATTACCATGACACCATCGAGGAGTCGTATCCGAACAGCAGCGTATCGGGTGGGTATGGGTGGCTGGGCTTGCAGCTCGGCCTCCGATACCAAGCGGCTGAGCAGTTCCTGCTAATGCCGCGTATTGGCTTGCTGTTCAACTACGTATCCTTAGTGGGCGGGGGCGACTCTTTCGCCAACACAATTGTCCAGCCTGCTCTCGCAGGCAGACTGTTGTTCACGAAAGGATCGTCCTTCTACGTCGAAGGCGAACTCAGCCACAACAGCGTCAGCACCGGAAGTGACAACTTCGATGTGGATGGTGGAGTTGGCTACGCCGGACTCCTTGGATATCAATGGGAGAAAGGCTTCGATATCGGGCTTGGCTATTCCGTCATAGCAACGGACGTGACTAACAGAAACGGTGTTGATGAAAAGAACTTCGGCGGTGTGCAACTGCGTTTCAAAGGGACATTCTAGGAAAACCAATACAGAAAGGAATACGGACATGAAGTACATGCACGACCGTCCCATAGCGTCAAAAATATACGTTGAATAAGAATAAAAATCAAAAATTGGGGACAGGCAATCAGAGTGGTGATTTGGTGCGCAGGGAGTGGGTGTGCATTTTTTAGGTTGAGCGTTGGGGGAGTTGTTTGTTTTCTTGCGGTTTTTTGAAGAAAAAGCGTCTGGCTACGACCGCGTGCGCTTTGG
>CAZRCN010000005.1:0-47193 GCA_964598575.1 uncultured Victivallales bacterium
CATGTGCCACGAAATGACTAAAACGAACCCACAGATTCTGCGGAAGAGCCAAACTGAAAGAGTCATCACGCATCCGTGCACACCTGCATTCCCGACTCGCAAATCGTCTGGCACGAACGAGATTGCACCTTCCCATTAATGGTCACGCGACATTCCATTGCACATGCCGTCCCAACAATCCCGGGCCAAGCTCCGGCCCGCCAGCAATAATCGTTCGCGTGGGCTCACCGCCCGTATGCGAATCAATGAGGTTCAGTTCTTGCATACTCCATAAACTCACTTCTATGTCACTAGCATTCCATCGGCTAGCGAATCCAGCCCCAATGGCTGGTAAACGGCCAATAGACCCACGTGGCCGGCCCCACAAGGTTTTTCTCGGGGACGGGGCCCCAGTAGCGGCTGTCGCGGCTATTACGGGTGTTGTCACCCAAGGCAAAGTACTGGTCATCCTTCAGGCGCCACTCCAGGGTTGGGGCATCGAGATAGCCTGCTGTGCGATAGCCGGCATATCCGTTTTCGGCCTTCGTCACACGATCAATGCCGAAGAAGCCCTCTACGCGTTCTCCATCTACGATCAGAAATGGTGGATGAATCGCCATACGATCCCCGGGAAGCCCCACCAGCCGCTTGATGTAGTGCGTGCCGGGTTCCAGGGTAGGAATATCGGCAGTCGTAAAAACCATAATCTCGTCGCGCTGCGGACGACGAAAGTTCCAGATCACTTTATTGACAAACAGATGATCACCGCGCTGGGTGCGTCCCGCCCAGAGTTTCTCTCCAGCCTGCACATGCCGGTGCGGGTGAAAAGCAGGGCGCAGCTGCCCGGTCATATCCGTCAGGATATCCTTGGGGATCCGGTGCGTCTTTCCCCCAATCGTAAAAAGAACGGTAGAGGGATCACGCGGATGAGGGCGTGGCGCTCCCAGTTGCCCGGAGGCCCGGGCCACACGTTCGGAATACCATTCCCCCGTCAGGACAAAGCGCACAAACTTCCAAGGAACCCGATCGGTCCAGTGCGGCTCTGTCGTTACGGCGGTAATCCCGTTCAATGTCGGCTGCATCGAGCCTGTTGGTATCTTGAAGGGCTGGAGTATATACGCCCGCAAGGCCATTGCGGTTGCGATCGCGACTACCAACATTTCAAAATTCTCAACCCACGCGCCCCGCATCCGGTAGGTCGGCAACTGTATGACTGTATCGGAGAGGGTTTCGGCCAAACGCTTGCAATCATCATAGTCTCGTGCACGCAGTGCCTGTTGGAGCTCTCGCTGCCGATTCCGCACGGCCTGATACTGCTCGGCGGGCAACACATCTTCCTGCATATGCAATACATGCTGCGCATGCTGCAGGACATCTTTGGCCTGCCGCCGTATCGCCCGTCTCTGCCAGAAAGATCGCATCAGGCTATTCTCCGTTTTTCAGTACCGATATAAATGCGGATTGTGGAACATTGACCTTGCCGAATTGCTTCATCTTCTTCTTGCCGGCCTTTTGCTTTTCCAGCAATTTTCGTTTGCGGGTCACATCGCCCCCATACAACTTGGCGGTAACATCCTTGCGAAAAGCCCGAATGGTTTCCCGTGCAATCACCGTGCGCCCGATGGCCGCCTGAACGGGAATGCGGAACATATGCGGCGGAATGGCATCTCGTAATGCCTTGCAGACCTGGCGTCCTTTTTCGACCGCCTTATCGCTGTGAACGAGCAACGCAAAGGCATCAACCGGTTCATTGTTGAGAAGGATTTCGAGTTTAACGATGGGGCTTACCTGAAAGCCGGCATGCTCGTAGTCCATGGATGCATAGCCCTTTGTTGCGCTCTTGAGGTTGTCGTGGAAATCGGTCAGAATCTCATTCAGGGGCAAAGTACATGTCAACATGACGCGGGAGGCATCCAATGATTCGGTTCGGGTCACTTCGCCCCGGCAGGTCATGATGAGACGCATTACCTCCCCGATATGGTCGTTCAAACAAATGATGTAGGCCCGGATGAGTGGTTCTTCCACTTCCTCAATGCGCGTTGGATCCGGCATAAACACGGGGTTGTCGACCTCCGTAACCTTTCCATCCCTGGTATGCACATGATAGACAACGCCCGGATTCGTACTGATGATGTCCAGCCCGAACTCGCGGCGCAGTCGTTCCTGGATGACCTCCATATGCAGTAAGCCAAGAAACCCGCACCGGAACCCGAACCCGAGGGCCATCGAAGACTCGGGGTGATAACTGAAGGCTGCATCGTTCAGCGAGAGCTTGTCGAGGCTTTGCCGGCATTTTTCGTAATCACCCGTATCGATCGGGTACAGACCGCTAAAAACCATGGATTGAATCGGAGCAAATCCGGGCAAGGGTTGCGTGGCAGGATTTTTATTCGAGGTGACCGTATCGCCTACCTGAATATCGGCGGGTGTCTTGAGAGTGCCGATAAGGTAGCCAACCTGTCCGGTCGGCAGCTCCTTGCGAGCTACGGGTTTGGGCGAGAAAATACCCACCTCTTTGATTTGTGTGGTGGCGCCGGTTGCCATGAGCCGGACGGTATCACCCAACCGGATGACACCATCGACAACACGCACATACGTCACCACCCCGCGAAACGTGTCATACATCGAGTCGAAAACCAGCGCCCGGGGTGGTTTGTTCGTTCCTTCGGCTTGCGGTGATGGGATTTTTTGCACGATAGCCTCCATCACATCCCTGACCCCCTCCCCCGTCTTGGCGCTGACGAGGAGTCCATCACTCGTATCGATTCCCAGTAAATCCTCGATCTGGGTTGCTACCTTGCCGACATCCGCATTGGGAAGATCGACCTTGTTGAGGACGGGGATAATTTCAAGGTTCCGGTCAATGGCCAGGTAGGTATTGGCCACGGTTTGCGCCTCTACCCCCTGCGCCGCATCCACAACCAGGATGGCCCCCTCGCATGCTGCCATACTACGGGATACCTCATAGGTGAAGTCGACATGCCCCGGTGTGTCAATCAGATTGAACGTATAGATCTCACCATTTCGAGCCTCATACTGCATCGAAACAGGATGGGACTTGATGGTGATCCCCCGCTCCCGTTCCAGATCCATGTCATCCAGCAACTGTTCACGCATCAGGCGGTCCTCGACCGTATGCGTCAGCTCCAGCATGCGATCCGCAAGGGTCGATTTACCATGATCAATATGGGCAATAATACAAAAATTTCTAGTATGGGAAAGAGTGTTCATAGCATGCAATCAGGTTGGCCAACAGGCAGCGTATGCGGTGTGGGTTTTGCTACGCATGTCCGCGATGGTTTGCCGCATATCCTCGGCCGCATACAAATACGTACCCGCCACAAAAGCGTTTGCGCCAGCTTCCGCGCACCGTTGTGCCGTTTCAAGGTTGATGCCACCGTCCACCATCAGTTGCATGCTATGCAACCCATTGTCCTGACAGTGCTGGCGAATCGATCGGATCGATGGCAAAACTTCGGGCATGAAGGACTGTCCGCCATATCCGGGATGCACGGTCATGACCAGCACATCGGATACAAGTGGCAAAAAAGAAAAACAGGCTTCGGGGGCGGTTTCCGGGTTCAGCGTAATGCCCGGCTTTAGGCCAAGGGCACGAATGTTCTCCAAGGTTTCTGCCACCGGACACGCGGCTTCGACATGGATATACAGCGTTTCTGCCCCTGCCTTGGCAAAGGCCTCAATGTATTGGTCCGGGCGCGAAAGCATCAAATGCACATTAAGGGGTATCGAAACATGGCGCTTCGCCATGGCAACCACATTGGGTCCCATACTGATATTAGGGACAAAGTGGCCATCCATGATATCCAGGTGCAGGGCATCTGCGCCGGCAGCAGCGGCTTGCTTGGCCCCATCGGCCAAATACCCTGGGTCAGCAGCAAGCAATGATGGTAGGATCGTACAGTTCATGGCGCAGGACTATGCCATAGGCCGCAGCAACTTGCAACCCAACAGCGCCAGCTACATCTTTTTGGGGGATGATTGCCCCGCCTGCTCACGTTTCGCGTCGTATTCCTCGGCATGATGCCTGATAATCTGACCGCCCGTGAGGTAGATCACATCTTCCGCAATGTTCGTGGTATGATCTGCAATGCGTTCCAAATCACGTGCAACCGCCAGTACGGCCACGAGAACGTCGATGTTGGCCTGATCCGTTGCAGCCACCAGATGTTTTTTGATTGTCTCGTCATGTTGCTTTTTGCAGGCATCCACCCCATCGTCCTGCTTGCAGACCCTTACGGCAGATTCCTCAGATAGATGAATCAGGGCATTGATGCAATCGCGTAACATCATTTCGGCTTGGCCGGTCATTTGCGAAAAATCGACCGGAACCTGAATGTGTGGATTCGCATCCAGGATTTTGGCACGCTTGGAGATGTTAAGGGCCAGATCCCCGATACGCTCTAAATCATTTGTGATTTTCAAGACAGCAACCAGGAAACGCAGGTCAATGGCAACCGGCTGATGCAAGGCGAGGATTTTCAGGATTTCTTCCTCAATGCGGACCTCGCTTTCATCAATCGAACGATCAAATTCGGCGAGATTGGCTGATATGGAAGCATCCCGCATCATGACCGATTGCACCGCACGATGCACGGCATCTTCTGTTGCTGTACCCAGCTCAATCAGCCGATTCTTGATCCGATCCAGTTCCTGTAAAAAATATATGCTCATGGGGTTGTCCTTTCTGATGTACGCGTTTATGCTTCCTGGTATTGCCGCCCCCATAATGGGGCACGCTCTACGGTTTGTCGATCCTGGGATGCAAAGGCGGGTTGCCAATCGTCATACATCACCCCATGATCCCGGCAATTCTCTTTGTGGTATCGCACCGCAAGCGCAAGCATGCTGCGTTTGGCAAGCCAGAACCATCCCACGGCATCATCCTGCATATACACTGGCATGGTTGCAGCCGCAGACAGGACCGCTTCGGGTATATCTTCCACCTGAAAGCGGGATTGCCAAGCGTGGGCTCGATCATCAGGGCGCACCAATCGAAAATAGGTGCCGGGCTGAAAAGA
Organism: uncultured Victivallales bacterium; assembly: GCA_964598575.1. Taxonomy (GTDB): domain Bacteria; phylum Verrucomicrobiota; class Kiritimatiellia; order UBA8416; family UBA8416; genus T3Sed10-140. The sequence continues at coordinate 5,019 of CAZRCN010000005.1, forward strand.
GCAACGGGCGGTACCATCGGATTTGGCACTGGTCGTCCCAATCGGGTGCAACACCTCGATTTCGGATGCATCGAGCAGGCAATGCAGCGCAGCAAGGAGCTGCGAGCGCGCCCGAGCCGATCGTTCTACCAGATCTTCCATCGCCACGGCATGATGTGATGACAGATACTCCCGCAGCCACCCCGTCAAAACACTCACATTCTGTGATACTTGCATATTTCACCTTTTTTTGTGGTCTTCACGTAAGAACAATACGTTTTTTGGCAGCCATTCGTTAGGTTTCCATAAGCAAACCGTTAGAACCTCATGCATACCGCAAAATCGCAGCAGCCAACGGTTTGTCGGCCGGTTCAGCCTCTGCGCAAACGCAGGTTTTCGCACACACTTCATGTCCAAACATTAGGAAACACGTCGTTTGGGAAGCACGATCCGGAAAAGGCAGCCCTGCCCGATCGTGCTCTCGACCGCCACAGTCCCACCATGCAAGGACACAATATGTTTTACGATGGATAATCCGAGCCCTGTGCCCCCCTGGGCCCGGTTCCGTCCGCGGTCGACGCGGTAAAAACGTTCGAACAAGCGCTCCAGATGGTGGCGCTCAATACCCGCCCCATGGTCCGCAATTTCCATTCTGACTTCTTGTGCATCCTGTGTGGTACGGATATGCACCGTTCCCCCCTCAGGACTGAATTTGATGGCATTATCCAGCAGATTGACAATAGCTTGCTCGAACAGATGCGGACGCATAGGAAAGGTAATGGTCTTTTCCGTTCGTAGATCCATCTGCACGGCCTTCTGCTGCGCCCGCTGCGCAACAACCTCGACCGCCGCCTCGATGATAGCATCCAGAGCAGTCGACTGCAACGTGAGTGGTGCCGCACGCACCGCATCATGTTCGAGTGACGACAACAGCAACAAATCCGTGACAATGGCATTCAAATGGTCGGCCTGCCTCGCAACAATATCCAGGAAGCGTTGTCGGGCAGCCGTTTCCTCCTGCTCCAGTGCCTGCAGTGTCTCCACAAACCCTTTTATCGAAGTGATGGGGGTTCGTAATTCATGGGAGACATTTGCCACAAAGTCCTGCCGCATGCTTTCCAGTTGTTTGACACGGGTGACATCTCGCATCACAACCAGCACACCGGCCTGCGGACCATCATCTGGACACAAAGGTGTGGCATGCGCCTGTAGATAGTGATCCGATTCCCCCGCAACCACTAATTCCCTTTCTATCGGTACGCCTTTCTCCACCCCCTCCCGCAGGAGTCGCTGCAGATCAGCATTCCGGATCGCAGTACTCATATGTTCACCGTGCGCGGGCTGCGTATCCAGCAGCAAGAGCTTGCAGCAAGCCGGATTCATCAGCATGAGCCCATATGCATTGTCCACCGCAAGCACGCCCTCCCCCATGGCATCCAGTACGGCTTGCCCCGTGTTGCGCTCCATGGTCAGAGCATCCATGCGTCGCCGGCCGCTTACCAGGGTTTCTTGTAGCGCGTTTGCAACATGCGCCGTCAAGCCCGAGGTTCCCGCATGCAAGCGGAAAGAGGTCGCGCTGTTTCGGTACGCCTGAAGTCCTTCTTGTAAAGAGGCATGTATCCGTGCAACGCGCTGCCCAAGGTGCAACACACAGCCCCCGGCCGTCATCGCAAGGAGGGCCAACATATATAGCCAGGCGCTTATCGAACCTTGGCGTGTCCACACATGCACCAGCAGCAGTCCCGCTGGAACGATCACGGCTCCGCCTCCGCAGAGCCATATCAGCGGCGACACACATATATCTTTGGTTTCGGATGCCGGCATACCTATTCCTTCGACACAAAGCGATATCCAACACCGCGTACGGTCTCAACCAAGCGGCTGTATTCGCCCAGTTTTTTTCGCAAGCCGACGATTTGCACATCCACCGACCGATCCGTGACGGGATAATCCTCGCCTTTGACCGCGTCCACAATCTGGTACCGTGTAAAGACCACCCCGGGGCGCTTGGCCAGGATTTCGAGCACCCTGAACTCCGTCAGGGTCAAGTCAATCGGTTCTTGATCGACCCGCACCTCATGGTGCAGGTTGTCGATCTCAATCGGTCCCCGCTTCATGACATCTTCCGGCGGTGCAGCAGCCTCTGTATGCCGACGCAAGACCGTCCGGATACGCGCAGCGAGAATACGCGGACTAAAAGGCTTGGTAATATAATCATCTGCTCCGATCTCCAAGCCGGCAACAATATCCGATTCGGTCCCTTTTGCCGTCAGCATGATAATCGGAACATCTTGGGTCTGTTCATCGCTGCGCAAACGCCGGCAAACAGCCAAGCCATCCACACCAGGCAGCATCAAATCCAGCAACACAAGATCCGGCAACTGTTTCTCTATTGATTTCAGGCCCGATTCGCCCGTGGATCGGCAAACGACCTTGAATCCATCTTTTGCCAGATTGAACTGGACTAATTCCTGGATATCCTCATCATCCTCGATAACCAGCACACGCTCAGCAGCCATACACCACCTCCTGTTGATTTGGATCTTCCTGCAAAAGCAGGTACACAAACGTACAACCTGAAGGACAATTGTTACAATACCATGAGGAAGCGATGACAAATCGACGCTACCCCGGCCGCCCCCCTTCCACAGAACCGGGAAACGAACCACGAAGCCCAATCTGGTCTCACCCCATCCGAAGCCTATACCTTCACGTACCGTTCTGCAATGGGAAGTGTGCCTATTGCGCATTCTATTCCGAACGGGTTACCGTGACAGGTGTCGCGGCCTGGCTGCAAGCACTAGCCTGCGAGGCCCAGTACCTTGCTGCGCACTATGTCTGCCAACCTGAGACCCTATACATTGGCGGCGGCACGCCATCAGTACTGTCGCCACAAGCGTGGGAAGAGTTGCTGGACATGCTCGCACGCACGTTTGATCTGAGAATGTGTCGCGAATGGACGGTTGAGTGCAACCCTGGTACCAAGCTGACTGCCTTGATCCCACTATGGCGCCAAGCCGGGGTGACCCGCATCAGTTGCGGTGTACAATCCATGGACGATGGCATACTAAAAAGAATGCGACGTACACACACCGTGGCCGATATAGAACGTACCTTCCGGCAGCTTCGAGATGCGACCGAGTGGTCACTCGGGGTTGACCTGATTGCGGCATATCCCGGCGTAACACCCGAACAATGGCTCGACACCCTGCATGGTGCACTGGCGTTGGCACCCGATCATGTTTCCGTCTACACATGCTCTATCGAGCAAGGTACCGCGCTAGCAGACCAATGCACGCAACAGCGGCTTCAGCCCAGTCCAGAAGCCCTGCAGATCGAAACCATGCATACGGCTGAAACCCTTCTCGTCGATTATGGCCTGGAGCAGTATGAAATCAGCAACTTTGCCATACCGGGCCATGCCTGCCGCCATAACATTCTGGGATGGAAAGGATACGACTACCTCGGTTCAGGTCCTGCCGCTGCCTCACGCGTGGGGCGGCAGCGCTGGACCAATCCACCCGACGTAGACGCATACGCAAGTGGTGCCGTGAAGGGAGCCATTCCCAGGCATGCCGAAACGCTGGCGGTCGAGCTGGATGCAACCGAACGGCTCATGTTTGCCTTCCGCTACAAGGCTCCGGTTCCGCTCGAACCGTATCTGCCCCCAAGCGGCACCACCAGAACGCAGCAATCGCTATGGCAGCACTGGCGTTCACAATTGCGTACTCTGGCAGCAGCGGGACTGGTACGGGAAACAAGCCAAGGCTGGCAAAGCACCCGCATGGGCTGGCGACATGCCGATCGGATTGCAGCATCGCTGCTGCCCGATGTATGAAACGCAAAAACCTGCCTTGACAAGCATATCTGCCCTATGGCATATCTATACCCGTTTTGCAGGCCCCCATCGTCTATCGGCTAGGACATCGGGTTCTCATCCCGGAAAGAGGGGTTCGATTCCCCTTGGGGGTGCCATCATCGTATCGTCAATGGATGACAGTGACACGTTGCACCTCCTGTTCGTGGTTGTACCACACTCAGGATAGTGCACATCGCCGCACTTCACACACTGTACGGTATGTTGCGTACAACATAACGCGCCAAGGTTCACGCTATAGGAGCTCCAAACTTGCGGGATTTCCAGCGTAGCATGCGCCCTGCTTCCAAAAGAATCAGTCATGCGCACATAAAAGACCCCCGGAATGCTGCTTGACACCCGGAATCACCACAAGCTACGTTTTACCCCTGCTTTTTACATCAAAAACAAGAACAAGGAACCGATATGCCGGCAGCACCAAAACAAAACAAGACGATGGATGCCTTATCCTCCCTCTGCAAGCGCCGGGGGTTTATCTTCCAGACGTCCGATATTTACGGCGGCCTGAATGGCTTCTGGGACTATGGCCCGCTTGGGGTCCAACTAAAGAAAAACATCAAGGATGCCTGGTGGCACGACATGGTGCAATGCAACGAAAATATTGTCGGCCTGGACTCTGCCATCATCATGCACCCCCGTACATGGGAAGCATCCGGGCACATCGGCGGGTTTGCCGACCCGATGGTCGATTGCAAAGCCTGCAAGAAACGTTTCAAGGCCGATGCGTTATGCGAAGAACAGGGCCAGGAACTCATACATGAGGGCTCCAACAGCTTTGCCCTGCCGGACGGCATCGTGTGCACGGCGTGTGGAGCATCCGAACTGACAACGCCGCGTGCCTTTGATCTCATGTTCAAAACCTTTGTGGGACCCGTCGAGGACGATTCCGCCCGCGCCTACCTGCGCCCTGAGACCGCGCAAGGTATCTTTGCCCAATTTTCCAACGTGATGGCTACCACCCGCCAGCGCATCCCTTTTGGTATTGCCCAGATCGGAAAGGCCTTCCGCAATGAAATCAACCCGCGGAACTATACGTTCCGATCCCGGGAATTCGAACAAATGGAGCTGGAGTTCTTCATAGAACCCGGCACAGACGACGCATGGCATGCCGAATGGATTCAGCGGCGCCTGCAGTGGTATGCATCCGTTGGTTTACCCGCAACCTCCCTGCATCAGGACGTTCACCCCAAGGAAAAACTAGCCCATTATGCATCCGCCTGCACCGACATTGCCTTCGACTTCCCCTTCGGCACGCAGGAATTGGAAGGTATCGCAGCTCGCGGAAACTTCGACCTGAGCCAACATGCGGCCTTTAGTGGAAAATCCATGGATTATGTGGATCCCGTCACAAACGAACGCTTCGTCCCGCATGTCATCGAGCCATCGGCTGGCGTGGACCGTATTGCCCTTGCGATCTTGTGCAATGCATACCAGGAGCAATGGGTATCCAAATCAGATAATCATGCAGAACCTGCAGAACCCGGCAAGCAGGTGCCAGAAGGATATGAAGCCCGGACGGTACTGCAATTTGCCCCTCGGATCGCCCCCGTTCAAGTTGCCATCTTCCCGCTGCTTAAGAACAAACCGGATCTCGTCACAATGGCCCGCGATCTGTTTGGCTCCTTGCAGCAAAACTTTTCGTGCTTCTACGACCAGACCGGCGCCATCGGACGCCGCTACCGGCGTCAGGACGAGATTGGCACGCCATTCTGCTTGACCGTCGATTTCGATTCGCTGGAGGATCGAACCGTCACCCTGCGCGATCGCGATACGATGCAGCAGGAACGCCTTTCGATCGATGAAATCCCCGCTCGCTTGCTAGCAGCCAAGTAAGCAAACCTACGGTGCCCTCTGCGTAAACAACAGCCAAGCGGCTAGTGTTTTGGCATCACAGAGCGAGCCTGTTGCCACCAAGTCCGCCAACGCCTCCCGACGCAGCAAAACCACTTCGATATGCTCATCATCATCGGGGTCCTGCTGCCCGGGCGTATCCCCGGTTGTGGCATGAAAGATATGCAGCCATTCACTGGAATAGCCGGGTGCCGGACAAATGCGGCCCAAGGCCCGCATACTGACGGCTTCGTACCCCGTCTCTTCACGGAGTTCCCGTTCCGCACACGTAGCCGGATCCTCCCCTGGATCCAATGTGCCGGCAACCGTCTCCAGTAGATCCATTTCGATCGCCTTGCGGAATTGCCGCACAAAGACAAACTGTCCGTCTGTCCGCTCTGCCAGAACCACAACTGCTCCGGGATGCCGGACAATTTCACGCTGGCTCGTCCGTCCATCCGGTAAGGCGACCTGCTGCACTTCCAGCTGCACCGCACGGCCCGCGTAGACTTGCTTGGTTGAAAGGGTTGATTCCATGATGAATTGGCTCCGGCGGCTGGGCTCGAACCAGCAACCAAGTGATTAACAGTCACCTACTCTACCATTGAGCTACGCCGGATTGACAATGCGCGATACCCTACGTCGATGTACGGGGTTGTGTCAATCCCCATTTGCTCCCCACATCAAAAAAATGCACAGCACCCGTAGCGAAGGATGCAATCGCCCCACTTTCGACAGATCGGCGCGGATGGTCCCGTCGGCTCTCATACGAGGGCAATTCCACCCACCGATTCTGCGGCAGAACCTTTCTTTTCCATGGAACGGGCTAGACTTTAAGGGGCAGGCAAGGTAGGGTCACGCCCATGAAGATTTGGACGATACCCGTTGGGGCTTTTGCCGTCGATTGCTACGTGCTGCAAGGTACCGGACAGCAAGCGATTGTAGTGGATCCGGGCGACGAAGCAGAGGCTATTGCGCAACGCATTCACGACAAGCACCTGGACATTACGGCTTATCTGCTGACGCACGGCCATATGGATCACATCTCGGCCCTGGCCGAACTACAGCAACAACATCCAGCCCCCATTCATATGCATCCCGCTGATGCCGAGTGGGCCTTCACCACGATGAATCAGATGCCGCCGTATGGGGTACCGCAAATGCCACCAAACGGCATCCTACCCGACCTGCGGGCATCACAACAGCATCAGGTCGCCGGTCTCACCTACGACGTGATCGAAACGCCTGGCCATTCACCGGGTTCGGTTTGTTTCTATTTTGCCGAACAACAGATACTCTTTTCCGGCGATACCCTTTTCGCTGGATCCATTGGACGAACCGATTTACCGGGCGGGAATGCCCAGCATATGCAGCAATCGCTTCAGCTCCTTCAACAACTTCCCCCGGCAACGCAGGTATATCCCGGGCACGGTAATCGCACGTCCCTGAAAAGAGAACAGCAATATAACCCCTATCTACAAACACTATGAATACAGCCAACACGAGCACGCCACCCCTGCAACTATTTGCAGAGAATATCGATACCCAACAGGTACAGCAGGAAATTCTGGAAGCTGCCCGAAAACGGCACCCTTCGGCCAAACTACCTTATGAGACGCTGCAGGCGGGACGCATGCAAACCCCCGACAGTTTCGATAGCAACAGCGCATTCCTACAACAGTTTCTTGCCGTTATGCGGGATAATACCTTCGTGGATATCGGTGACTTCGAGATTGTCGAACGCCGTCGCTACGGCGGACGAATCCTCATCGCTTTCAAGCGCGCCATCTGGAGCCTTTTGCGATTCTATACGTATCGGCTCTGGTCGCAACAAAATGAGATCAACGGCTTCATGCTGGCAGCCATTGAGGCCATGAACGAAACATCCAAAGAACGCCAGTCCGAGCTGGAAACGCGCATTGCGGTGCTGGAAAGACGCGTGCAGGAGGACCGTGCTACTCATTCTCCGGCGGCAGATGCAGCGCCATCCGCCGAACAGACTCTGTAAGCGAGTGCAGGTTGGTTTCCACCGAGAGAAATGTATCGCGTATAGCTGCTACCGACTGCGTCGCTTCTTTTCGTTCACGTTCAAGTGTATCACGTCGCTCCAGTACATCTTCAATCGCATTCTCTAGCTCATGAATACGTTGTTGCGCTTGCTGCAGCGAACGGCGCAATTGCAGAATACGGATTTCCTGATCCTCGGGAGAGATATCAACATCATCAATCTCCATGCCGTCTGGAATGGGTACTTCGACGTCTTTTCCACAATCCGAACACGGGATCGTCAGACCAGCCCCACGGTAGTCAATGGCCAAACTCTTGCCGCAATGCGGACAGTCAAAAACGATGTCACTCTCCTTGATGTCCACGTCTTGTCCGGATGTATCAGCCATATACGCTCCCACGTGCGGGATGATCCAAACACCAGTCTTATCGACCAATGAACGGTTACGGCTTGGTGATCTTGCCTGCACGGATGCAGGAGGCACATACGTTCACCCGCCGCACCGCGCCATTCACCACACAACGCACCCGTTGAATATTCGGTAGAAACCGCCTCCGCGTAATCCCCGTGGTGTGCAAGCCGATGCCACCCTTACTCTTACGCAAACCGTGACGAATAATCCGATTACCCGTTGCCGGTGCCTTACCACAAAACTCACATACTTTTGCCATCTATTACCTCCACGAAAAAGCTCATTTCTATCGTACCCGCATGCCTCGTGCAAGCATAAAATGATATAAACCATAAGTCGCCATTTAGTCTTGTTGCTTGTAACGAGCACTGCTACCTTTCTGGAATGAAAAGATTCCTTGGGTTGCCCTGTCTGCTTGTTCTACTGTCTGGCTTTTCCTGCCTCGTATTCCAGCTTCTCTGGATGCGGCAACTCTCCCTGTTGTTTGGCAACACGGCTCATGCCACCGCCATGACGCTGGCAGTTTTCTTTCTGGGACTAGCACTCGGAAGTTGGTTCTGGGGACGACGTTCCCCGAACGTTTCCAATCCGATGCGTAGCTTCGCGGGCCTGGAAGCCGGTATTGCGGTGACGGCACTTTTCTATTTTGTCGTAATAGCGCTCTTTCGCGTGATCTACCCAACCCTCTACCAGAACATTGCCTTTCATCCGCTACGTTTTGCGCTGAAGGCTGGGCTTGCCATGGTGCTGATTCTCCCGCCCGCATTCTTCATGGGCGGCACCGTCCCCATGATGGCCCAAGCGATCATTCGAAACCGACGGCGGTTCGGAAGCCGGGCTGCTGGCCTGTATGCCATCAATACCATCGGCGCTGCCCTGGGCGCTTTTGCCACGGGCTTTCTTTTTGTGCGTCTCATGGGCTTTACCTGGACCTGCATCATGGCTATCGGCATCACCGCTGCGACTGCGGTCTGGGCATATCGCCTGGGAGCCGAACATGACTACTCGTACGGCGTGGAGCATGTCGGTTTCGATGACGCCCCGGCCCCCCGCACACCGGCTGCGACAATCGCACTATATGCGATTTGCTTCCTTTCGGGCTTTGGCTTCCTCGCGTTGGAAGTAGTCTGGACGCACCTGCTGGCCCAGATCCATACCAACTCCATTTACAGCTTCTCGGCCGTCCTCGTCCTCGTGCTATTTGCCCTCGGGCTCGGTGCTGCCACTGCGGCACAACTCGCAAAACTGCGTGTATCACCATCCTTCCTGCTGGCAATTTTGCTGTTGCTGGGCGGATTGGCGGTAACCATCAGCCCTTTTGTCTTCATGCAGGCAACCAACGGATTCCAAATGATGGATACCGGCACATCCCTCCTGGATTTCATGCAAGCCTTGTTCTTGAAAGGTGCATACATTCTCGGACTACCCGCCTTTTTCCTGTCCATCATCTTTCCGTTCATGATGAAGATGGAGGAGCGCTTCGCCGCGCAACCCGGACAGAGCCTGGGGCGCCTGTCCGCCATCGACACCCTCGGCTCAATCCTGGGAGCTCTGCTATGCGGGTTTTTCCTTCTGGAACAGTTCGGTATGTGGCGGACAGTACAACTCATTGGCGCACTATACCTGATCGCAGCAGTACTCCTACCCTTCGGGTTTAGTAAGCCCGCAATCGCAATACGCGCCGCCAGTGTAATGACACTGGTCGCGCTTTTTACCTGGCTGAGTCCCGCCGATCTCCGCGTGACAGGCTGGAACCCCGCCCGCCCGCCGGAACAACAACAGCTTGACCTCTGGGAAACCCATCACGGCACAGTTACCGTCGTCCATGACGAAGAGAGCGGTATCGTGATTAAACTGAATGCAAATTACTGGCTTGGCTCAACCGGTGCCGCCTGGCGTCAGCATTTCCAAGGGCGCATCCCACTGCTGGCATATCCGCAAACTCGCAGCATTTTCTTTCTTGGCATAGGAACCGGCATCAGTGCCGGCGGTGCCTTGGATCCACGCTTTGCGCAGGTTTCGCGCGTCGTGGCCTGCGAGATGGTGCCCGAGGTCATCACTGCTGCCAAAAAATATATGACCGGCAATGTCCGCATCAAAGACGAACAACCGATCGACTATACCAGCGGACTCTTTTCTGATCCGCGCGTGGACATCGTCGTGGCGGATGGTCGGCAGTACCTGATGGCCAGCGGCGAAACCTTTGATATGATCAATGCCGACCTGTTCCTGCCGTATCGGCGTGGTGCCGGCAGCCTCTACAGCCGGGAACATTTCCAGCATGGCAAGAACAGCCTGCATGCAGGAGGTGTCTTCGTGCAGTGGATACCCATGTACCAGGTTACAGATTTCGAATTTGGCGTCATTGCCCGGACCATGCTGGACGTCTTTGACACCGTAACCATGTGGCGCAACAACTTGAAGCCGGGACAGGAAGCGGTGGCCTTGATCGGACATACATCGGCCGCCCCCATCCCCCCCGCTCCATCGGAAAACATACAAGCCAGAATAGAGGATGTCGCTGGCCAGAACCCACGCAACCTCAACACATTGGATCTCACCTTCGATGAGGAAACCGCTTTGATCTTCTACTGCGGAAATCTCACGGCATCCAAGGACCTTTTTCAAAAATACCCGCTGAATACCGATGACCGTCCGGTTATCGAATATGCGGCCCCACTCTCAATCAGGGAGAAAGTTGATGGGTTTGCCCCCACGCTCGTGGGGCCCCGCTTTGTTGCCTTGGTCGATACCCTGCTCTCTCGCTGCCCGCCTGATGCAGATCCTATGCTTGTGCAGCGCTCACCAGCCAACCGCCGGCTCGTCACAGCGGGCGCGGCACTGCACCGTTTCTGGTTGGAAAAAGCCATGGGTAACCATGCCCAAATGGCAACGGCGTGGACCCGTTTTGTCAGGGAATGGATAAACCAGCCCCCAGAATAATTGAGCAGGATACATGCGTAAGGACAACGCGTGCAGGTTGTTTCGTGGCTTGCCCGATGCTTTTCGTAGTGTGGTGGATCAAAGGCTCTGACAGGATTACGCCTGGCTTTCGCAGAAGTCCTTCAGGCTCAGTTGCAACGTCCGTTTGCCGCGGTAGACATTATATTGCAACTGAAACACCACATCCAGACAGGTGGCAATGGGCTTAAGATTTGCCATGCCAAATCCGATCGCCTCGCGTCTGGTGTGACCACTCACCAGCACCAGTTTCATGTGATCCCCCCCCACGACGGTAGGTCGGCCCTGCAGCCGGACCCCATTCACGCGCCAGACCGGTGTCTGATTTCCCACGCCTAGGGGTTGCAATCGTTGCACCGCGTCCAATAATGCCGCATTGGCCTCCTCTAGCTGCAGTGTGCCGTCTATCGCACACGTCTCTACAAAATCGTCTTGTCGGAGACACGCCGCACAAGCGGCAACAAACGCATCCGCAAACGCAGATACATCTTTCTTGTGGATTTGAAATCCGGCAGCAGCCTTGTACCCGCCATACTGGATCAGGTGCGAGGAACAACGCGACAAAACATCCAGAATGCTCAGGTCGGGCGTGCCGCGACAGGACCCCCGACCCAGTCCGTTTTCGTCAAAGGAAATAATAACGGCAGGTCGGTTATAGCGGCCGCTCAAGCGCGCGGCAACAATGCCAATGGCACCAACATGCCAGCCGCTCTTCGTGGCTACTAGACCTTGCGCCCCGGCATCTACCTGCGGCACTACCAGCCCCATCGCCTCTTCCATTACAACATTTTCAATGCGTTTTCGTTCGCGATTGCAGGCATCCAGTTGGCCTGCCAGTCGCCGTGCTTGCCAGGGATCTGTCTCCGCCAACAGTTTCAGGCTCAAGTCAGCACTTCCCATTCGTCCCGCGGACGAGATGCGGGGGCCGAGCTGAAATCCAACCTCATAGCTACCCAGAGCCGTTCGGATGCCTGCCACACGCGTCAAAGCCACCAGTCCGGGGCGGCGACGCTTCTCATCATTGAGCAAGGCAAGCCCATGCCGCACTAAAATCCGGTTTTCCCCCACCAGCGGCATCAAGTCTGATATGGTTCCAATGGCAACCAGATCCAGATAACTGGTTATGTCCAGGGTTTTTGCAGACGACCAACCACGTGTTTCGGCCTCTTGCAAAAGTGCCCGGCAGAGGGTATAGGCGATTCCGCTGCCCGAAAGCCCTTCGAGCGCAGGCGGTGTGCCAGCGACAACCGGATTGATCACGGCTACCGCAGACGGGGGATCCTCCACATAATCCACATGATGGTCGGTCACGATCACATCAATGCCAGATTCTTTAGCATCTGCCACTGGCTCATGGGAACGCATACCACAATCCGACGTAAGTATCAGATCCGGGCGTTGCTCATCGATGACGCGTTCCAAGGCACCAAGCGTAAAGCCGTATCCATCTTCCATTCGCTTGGGAACAAAGATTTCAACGGTACCACCAAGATGGCGCAAGACACCAGCATAGACCAAGGCCCCCACTACCCCATCACAATCGTAATCAGCATATATCGAAATGCGCTCTTCTGCCGCAAGCGCCTCCATTATGCGCATGACCCCATCCGCAACACCCGGCATCGTGTATGGATCGGTCAAGTCTTCCATACGCGCTTCCAGAAACCGACGTGCGGCCTCGGGCTCATCATACCCGCGTCCAGCCAGTACACACCCCAGCGGAAAAGGCACCTCTAACGACTCCGACAAGCCTCGCGCCGCCTCCACATCGTACGGAATGTCTTCCCAGTTATACAAGGGGGGTACGTGTGTCATGTATGAACGATCCTATACTTGATGATTGCCTGCCGCAAAATCAGGTTTGCGTCCCCGATACCAGGCCAGAACAACCGGTGTTGCAACAAAGACCGACGAATACGTACCCACCAGAACACCAATGCACAGCGCCAGCGCAAAGTCAAAAATGGCACCGCCACCAAACACCAGAAGCATGGCCACTGTGATCAGGGTAGTAAAGGATGTCAGCAGCGTACGACTCAACGTCTGGTTAATACTCAGATTGCATATCGTTTTTAGATCCTTACCGCGGATCAGCTTCAAATCCTCACGAATGCGGTCGAAGACCACAATCGTGTCATTTACGGAATACCCGACAATCGTCAGCAGGGCTGCTACAATCGGCAAGCTGATCTGTCGGCCGAAAAGCCCGTACAGGCCTACGGTGAGGAGGACATCATGCACGAGGGCAGCAATTGCACCCAAAGCAAAACCAAACTCAAACCGCCAGGAAATGTAGAGGATGATGGCAGCCAAGGCAATCGTAATGGCCCAAACGGCACTCTTCTTGAGTTCAGCCCCGATCTGGGGTCCGACTTCATCGACCTGTACGACCTCGAATGCGGCGCCTGGGAACGCATCGACCAGCGTTTCCTGGACGATATCCGTCTGCGCAGTACCGGCCTCGGGATCAATCCCCGCCTTCACTTGCAAGCTCGTAGGCACCTGACTATCCATGGCACGCTGATACTGAATCACGGGGCTCACGACACCGGCTTGCACCAACTCCGCCCGTAAGGCATCCACCGCAACCGGGGGGGTTTCATCCTCGCTCGGTGTAAAACGAAAGGTAGTGGAAGAACCTCCGGTAAAATCAACCCCGAATACTGTACCGGGGGATTGCACCGTGCGCACGATCATGGCACCGCAGGTCACGACAATCATGGCAACCGAGATGGATAGAGCAATACGACGCTTCCCGACAAAGTCAATGGCTGTCGCCTTGCGAATAATGGAAAACATGTGCAGCGTCTTGATGGGGGTATGATGTGCAAGCAAGCCAAACACCAGCTTGGTCACCACAAGTGCCGTGTACATGCTAACGATGATACCGCCGCACAGGGTCACAGCAAACCCACGAATGGGCCCCGACCCAAAGACAAACAGAATAACACCCGTCATGAGCGTGGTAACATTGGCATCCATGATCGTAACAAAGGCCCGGTCATACCCGGCCGAAATGGCTGCCCAAAAGCGTTTGCCGCTCTTGAGTTCCTCACGCATCCGTTCGAAAATCAGAACATTGGCATCCACCGCCATACCAATCGTCAGAAGAATACCGGCAACGCCAGGCAGTGTCAGAACCGGCAATGAAATGGCACCACCGCCTTTCCCCATGCTCATGAAACCCGCCGCAATGATCATCCCGAGCGGCAGCAACATCATGTTCAGCAGCAGCGCTGCATCTGCCACAAGACCACTCAACTGATAGTACAAAGCCATGAAGATCAAAACACCGATGCCGCCAATAATCACCGACTTCAAGCCGCTGGCAATCGAGTCTTGCCCGAGACTGGGGGCCACGTACCGCTTTTCCTCAATGCGGACGCGCGTCGGCAATGCCCCCGACTTCAGCACATTGACCAGTCGCATAGCCTCCGTCTGCTTGAAATTGCCCGTAATCTGGGCCTGTCCGCCATAAATGGGCTCTTGAATCACCGGCGCTGAGTAGAGTGTACCATCAATCACAATGCCCAATTGGCGCTCCCCTGAAGGATTCAGCGAGCCACCTGGTGCGTATTGCTCTGTGATCTGCCCGAAACGCGTTGCACCCCGTGAGGTAAAGCTGATCCCGACTGCCGGTTGGTTCAAGTTGGTAAACTCCAGACTCGCATTCTTCAAATCGCTGCTACGCAGCACTGCCGTCCGATTTACAAAATGTGGCCGATATACCGTTCGTCCCTGACGCTCGACTTCTTCCATCAACAATTCATACCGCGGACTGGGTGCATCAAATCGCCCCGTTTCCTCTAAAAACACCGCATCCCGCTCGGACGGGGGTACTTCCTCGGACGGCACATAGAAAGAACTGCCATCTACCTGCTCGATCCGCCACCCGCGAGGTGCCCGGCCAGCTTCCAGCATACGCTGCGTCAGTGCCTGACTGTCCTCATGCACCATCCTGAACTCCAGAAATCCTACGCTCAGAATCAGGGCCTCGGCCTCCTCGCGCTTGTCTTCCCCAATGCCCGGAAGCTGGATCTCAATCCGATCCGCTTTCTTGACGATACTCGGTTCTTCAATACCAAGACGATTCAGACGATTGCGTAACACTTCAATCGACCGATCCAGTGCCCCCTTGAGAGCCTCCCGAACCTGCGCATCCACCTCGTCTTCCGATAATGGTTCATCCTCCGTTGCGCCCCGCACATCCTCTTCAATCTGGGAGGCATCCACCTTTACCACAAAACTGATGCCGCCCTGCAAATCCAACCCAAATCGCACCTTCTCCTGCCACGGAATCACGCGCGAAAGCGATCCACCTAGTAACGCAATCAGAAGAATCCAGTTCCACCATGCATGCTTTTTCATACTCGCTCCGTATTGTCTGCCCTCACCTATTGCCAAACGAATCCAACGCTACTTCTGATCCACATCCTCCGGCTTGTCCCCTTTTTCGAGCACTTGGGTCACGGACCCGCGCAAGGCCTCGATCTTCACATTATCAGCCAACTTAATCACAAACGACGAATCCTTTACATTCGTCACCGTTCCTATCAAGCCGCCCGCAAATACGACCCGGGCTCCCGTCTTCAGGTTTTCGATCATCGCGCGGCGTTCCTTCTCCTTACGCTGCTGCGGACGAATCATCATGAAATACATGATACCGAAAATCACCACCATCGGGATTAGCATCCCCCCCAAACCACCACCGGCAGGTTGTCCTGCTTGTGCCAACATCATCCATGTTTCCATCTCAATCTCCTCATCTTTTCTTGTTTGTTACCTTCAACGTATTTTGCGCTATATGCCATGCAGATCAAGCCACCATCAGGGGGGCCTCTGCTTGCTGTACCGACCGCATCCAATCCCGGAAAGCCCCATTGCGGATTGCTGACCGCATGTCCTGCATGAACGTTTGATACCGGAATAAATTATGTATCGTCAGCAACCGCAACCCCAAAATCTCCCCCGCATGCAGCAAATGTCGCACGTAAGCACGCGAAAAATGGCGACACGTATAGCACGTGCAGCCTGTTTCTACCGGCTGCGTGTCCAATTTGCACCGAGCCGCCTTGACGGGGTAGACCCCCTGCCGTGTAAACGCCGAGCCATTTCTGGCATACCGTGTCGGCATCACACAATCAAACATATCCACTCCCATCGCAACCGCCTGTACCATTTGCGACATCCGTCCAACTCCCATCAAGTAGCGCGGGCGATCAGCGGGTAATTCCGCCACACCATCGGCAATACCCTTCAGAATCAGTTCCTCCGATTCCCCAACGCTTACACCGCCTACGGCATACCCATCAAAGCCGATTGCCACCAAATCACGGGCACATTGGCGCCGCAGATCCTCGTATCGCCCTCCTTGCACAATGCCAAAAACCAACTGGTGCTCCGCACGCGGCTGGCTTGCGCATACAGCCGCCCACCTTATGGTTTTTTGCGTGGACTGACAAGCGTATTCCTTGCTGCTGCCAGCCGGAATACATTCATCAAACACCATGGCAATATCCGATCCGAGTATGCGCTGAATCCGCATCGCCTCGATCGGACCCAGGAACACACGGCTGCCATCCAAATGGGAACGAAAGGTAACACCGTCTTCCGTAATCTTGGAGATATCGGACAAACTGAAGACTTGATAGCCACCACTATCCGTCAAGATGGGGTGTGACCACCCCATAAAACGGTGCAAACCGCCACAAGCCTCCATCACCTCCATGCCAGGTCGCAAATGCAGATGATAGGTGTTGCCCAAAAGAATGGGCACGTTCAAATCCTCCAGCTCTGCCGGACTCATCGCCTTGACCGTGCCTTGCGTGCCAACCGGCATGAACACGGGGGTCGGTACACGTCCATGGGCGGTTTCCAGATATCCACATCTTGCACCCGTGTGGCGATCCTCGGCCTCTATCGTGAAGGTGCCAATCTGGCTGGTTGCTTGCTCCATCCCCATCCCTCCTGCGGCAACTGCACCTCTCTGCTACAGCCCCAGTCCCTCCTGCTGCAACCGTACCCCAGCCACACCAAAGCGTTCGTAACATAGCGGGGTTACAACCCGACCTTTCGGCGTGCGGGCCAGATACCCTTCCTGGATCAGATAGGGCTCATAGACTTCTTCAATCGTATCCGGCTCTTCCCCCACCGACACCGCAATATTGCTGAGGCCAACAGGGCCACCGCCAAATTTATGCAAAATCGTCTCCAGAATGCGCTTGTCCATCTCATCCAGACCATACTTGTCGATTTCCAGCATTTCCAACGCCTTATCCGCCACGATACGGTCGATCTGGTTATTGGCACGTACTTGCGCATAATCCCGCACCCGACGCAGCAGATTATTTGCAATCCGGGGTGTTCCCCGGGATCTACCGGCAATCTCTTCGGCACCATCCGATTCAATGGCTACCCCCAAAAGGTCGGCCGACCGATTCACAATCTTGACAAGCGTCTCGCGGTCATAATAATCCAAGCGATTATTCAACCCGAAACGTGAGCGCAGGGGGGCCGAAATCAAGCCCCGCCGGGTAGTGGCCCCGACCAGCGTAAACTGCGGCAGCTCCAACCGCACCGAGCGTGCATTCGGCCCCTGATCAATCATGATATCCAGCACAAAATCCTCCATGGCCGAATACAGGTACTCTTCCACCGTTTTCTGCATCCGGTGGATTTCATCAATAAACAGGATGTCGCCGCGCTCCAGATTTGTCAGCAGACCGGCCAAATCCCCGGCCTTATCGATCACCGGACCCGATGTTACGCGAATCTGGCACCCCATCTCATGTGCAAGAATATGGGCGAGTGTCGTCTTGCCAAGACCGGGCGGCCCCGAAAGCAACACGTGATCGAGCACATCCCCACGCTGGCGGGCAGCCTCAACCGCCAGTTCCAACCGTTCCAGCACTTTGGGCTGCCCCGCAAAATCTGCAAAACGAAC
Organism: uncultured Victivallales bacterium; assembly: GCA_964598575.1. GTDB lineage: Bacteria > Verrucomicrobiota > Kiritimatiellia > UBA8416 > UBA8416 > T3Sed10-140. The sequence continues at coordinate 23,029 of CAZRCN010000005.1, forward strand.
CGGGCGGAGCGCCTGCTCAAATGCCGGATCCGTTGTATTCAAGCCATCTACAGCTCTCGTCATAGTCTCTGCCCCATTACCGCGACAACGCCAGCCGAACCATATCCTCAACCCGTGATGCCGCCGGATGCGTCTTGGAAACACGCATCACCATTTTTCTGGCATCCTCCTGCTTATACCCCAAGGCTATCAATGCCATGACAGCATCCTGCAATCCCACATCCGCAACCGCATCATCAGACCCATGCAACGCTTCCAGTACATCCGCATCGCTTAGCTTATGCCGTAACTCCACCACAATCCGATCCGCCGTTTTGGCACCAATGCCCGAAATCGAATGAATCCGCTTTGTATCCCCTTCACTAACAGCAGACTTGAAATCACGAACACTCATTCCGCTCAACACCCCTAAGGCCAATTTGGGCCCAATGCCCGAAATGCCCAGCAACAAGCCGAACAGACTCCGTTCCGCCTCGGTCATAAAGCCAAAAAGCTGATGGGAATCCTCGCGTACATGGTCGACCGTAAGGATGTGAACCTGTGCACCGGATGCCGGCAAGCGCTCGTAGCTACTGAGCGGTATCAGCACTTCATACCCTACACCGCCAACATCCACAACAATACGCGTCGGGGATTTTTCTGCCAGACTGCCATGTACATACGTAATCATATTGAACCCCACGTCATCTCGCCCTCAGAGCGGCTGGTCTTCACGCGCCGCCAACCCGCGCCCCGCTTGTAACCGGCATATTGCCAAAGCCAGCGCATCGGCGGCATCCGACTGCACCTTCTCCTGCAACCCCAGCAGCCGCATCACCATATGCATTACTTGATCCTTTTCCGCACTGCCACGGCCCGTGATCGCCATTTTAACCCGCCGGGGTGCATACTCGTATATGGGAATCCCTTGACGGGCACAGGTAACCAGTGCAACCCCTCGTGCCTCTCCCAGCGTCATGGCCGTACGCACATTGTGGGCATAAAAGGTACCCTCAATCGCAACCTCTGCAGGCTCCGTCTCACACAGTACCGTCAGCAGACCATCCATGATGCATTGTAAGCAGGCCGTGCGGCTCCAGGCAGGCTTTGTTTTCAGGCAACCATACCTGATCGCCTGCATGTTGCTACCGGACATCTCCACAACACCGTATCCCGTGCTGCGCAACGAGGTGTCGACCCCGAGTACTCTGCGTGCTCCCATGCTCACGTCTCGTCGCTGACCGCCTCCATCACCTCATCGGTCATATCCATGTTCGTGTAGACATCCTGCACGTCGTCATTGTCTTCCAATGCTGCGACAAACTTCAGGTTGGATCGTGCAACCGCTGGATCATCCAACGTTACCGTCAAGCTCGGCAACAGGGCCACTTCCTGCCCTGTCGTCGGGATACCCGCCGCTTCCAACGCATCGCAGACATCATTGAAAACCGAAGGATCCGTCTGGATTTCATACTCATCCCCCTCATGGATAAGATCATCGGCTCCAGCCTCCAGTGCCACCTCCATCAGCTTCTCTTCCGAGATGGCCTCGGCATCCACATAGATCTGACCGCGACGCTCAAAGTTGCGGCTCACAGCGCCCTGCTGCGCAAAATTCGATCCATGCTTATTGAAAATATGGCGAATCTCAGCCGCGGCGCGGTTCCGGTTGTCAGTCAGTACTTTGACAATCAGGGCGACCCCACCGTTTGCGTATCCTTCGTATACAATCTCTTCAAACGTGACACCGCCAGCTTCACCGGTGCCTTTCTTGATCGCACGATCTATGTTGTCATTCGGCATGTTCACGCTTTTGGCCTTCTGGATCAACGTCCGCAGCGTGATGTTCGCAGATGGATCGCCTCCCCCTTGCCGCGCGACAACCATGATCTCCTTGGCCAGCTTGCTAAAGAGTTTGCCGCGCTTAGCATCCGCGGCGCCCTTCTTATGCTTGATTGTTGCCCACTTACTATGACCACTCATACACTCTTTCCTTCCCTGCTTCCCTCGTCTCTATCCCGTATGCTGCCCGGGATTAGTCTTCCTCTTCGTGTTTTTCCGCCGCATCTATAATCTTTTTTGCCACATTCGACGGCACGGCTTCATAGCGGTTAAACGCCATTTCAAAGTTCCCACGCCCCCCCGTCATGGAACGCAGCTCGGCCGAATAGTGGAACAACTCCGCCTGGGGCACTTCGGCCGTAATGATCTGTCGACTGCCATCCATATCCATTCCGAGAATGCGGCCCCGCTTGTGGCTCAAATCCCCGTTAATATCACCCATGCAGTCATCCGGAATCGTTACCTTCACCGTCATGATTGGCTCCAGCAATACCGGCTTTGCATTGAGCATCGCCGCCTTCAGCGCCCGTGATCCTGCAATTTTAAAGGCAACCTCGGATGAATCTACATCATGATAGGAGCCATCATACACCGTTGCCTTTACGCCTGTTATCTTGTACCCGGCCAGCGGTCCGCGGACCATCCCTTCTACCAAGCCCTTTTGTACCGCCGGAATAAAGTTACCGGGGATCACGCCGCCAACAATGGCGTTCACAAACCACTCTTCCTCGCCCTCAGGCAGCGGCTCCGCCCGCAAATATACCTCACCATACTGGCCGCGACCCCCCGATTGCTTCTTGTGCTTGTAATGCCCTTCGCCCACACTGGTTACGGTTTCATGATACGGCACCTTCGGCTGGCTGCGCTCTACATGCACACCATTACGCGCCTGCATGATTTCTACCGCCACATCCAGATGCACATCCCCCAGCCCCTGCAAGACCACTTCATGCGTCTCCGCATTACGCTCCACGGTCAAGGTCGGATCTTCCTCCGTTAGCCGTTTGAGCGCCGTCCCGATCTTATCCTCATCCGCCTGTGTCTTGGCCCGTACCGCCTGAAACGAAACCGGTTTTGGGAAATGTATCGGCTCGATGATGGCGGTGTGGTCCATCGCGCAAAGCGTATCGCCCACATGCGTGTTTTTCAGCTTCGGGATTGCAACAATATCCCCAGCACCCGCTGCCTCGACAGCCACCTGCTTCTTTCCGCTCACCATCAGAAGACTGCTCACACGCTCTTTCTCTTTGCGCGTGGCATTCATGACTGCCCCGTCTTTCTTAATCGTTCCGCCAAATACCCGGACGTAAGAGAGTTGCCCCACAAACGGATCGTTCACCGACCGGAACACCAATCCGATAAAAGGTGCATCCGGCGACGGGTCGATCGGCTGGTCATCGGCTGTCTGGTGCGGAACCGTGACCGGTGATGCAAAAAACCGGGAAATCCCATTCAGCAGCTCGTCGATGCCGATCCCCTGCAGCGGCATTGCAACAAACACCGGTACAAACCCACCATCAGCAACCGCATGCACCAAGCCCGATGCAATTTCCTCCGGCGTCAGGGGTTCGCCGCCCAGATACTTTTCGATGAGCGTATCATCCGTTTCAGCCGCAAGTTCCACCAACCCGCCTTTGGCCTCTGTAACCATGTCCTCCAGTTCATCCGGCACATCGTCAGCAGCTAAAATATCGATAACACCACTTCCATCAGGTAACGGCAACACAACCGGCTCACACTTTTTCCCGAATGTTGCCTGGATGTCCTCCAGCGTACGGGCATAATCCGTATTATCCTTATCGAGTCCCGTAATCACGATGCCCCTTGCACGAACACCACGATTTTCGCAACACCGCCAGGCACGCTGGGTTCCCACTTGGACGCCTGCCGCCGCATCCACCACAACTAACCCCGTTTCGGCACTGCGAGCAGCAGCGATCACACTGCCGAAAAAGTCGGCATAGCCCGGTGTGTCTGTGAACACCATCTCGAATTCCTGCCCGCTGGCTGCCTTGTAGGGCGATGAAAAGGTCGTCGAGAAAATCGAGATCTCATGCTTCTTCTCTTGTTCCGTATTGTCACTCAGGCTCGTTCCATCAGCCGGGGACCCCAGTCGGTCATTCAGCCCCAAACGATACAACAACGCATCCGTAAGCGTCGTCTTGCCGCTCCCGGTGTGTCCTACAATCGTGAAGTTCCGCACATTTTCCACTGGAATGTTCTTCATGACCTTCTCTCCCTCTTGGCTGCTTTCATCAACGTACCGTACGCCAAATAAAAGGCGCAGTATTGCATACTCGCCGCCCGCTTGCAACCGTCTAGTCGCAAACCTTGACTTTCTTCCCCATTCGCGGGATGATTTACCCGTAGTTTTCCTGGTGAGCAGACGACAAAACCTAATCCTGCTGAAGAAGGGGCAAGGACCAACAGCATGACCATTCTCCAAATCATTTTTCGCTTCCTGTACACGGTACTGGCCGTTGCGATTCTAACCGGACTTTTGCTGCTACTCTGGCCGGTACTCCAGACCGCATCCGATCTGCGCACCAAACGCCAGGATCTCGAGGCCGAAATTGCAGCCAAGGAAGCGCGCATCCAGACCCTGAAAGAAAAACAGGACCGTTTTGTCAATGACCCGGATTTTGTCGAGCATACAGCGCGTGCGCTCGGCATGGTGGCACCTGACGAAACGGTCTACACCTTCGACGATAAAGGAGAACAGCCGTGAACATAGTGCCGATCCCTCGATGGTACCGGAAACACCGCCTCTTTCTGACAAGTGTCCACCTGCTTTCAGGGCTCATGCTCGTTACGGTCACCGGCTGCCTGCAAATGGAGCACGATCTCCGGATCAAGCCCGACGGGTCGGCCGTCTACCAACTCCAATATGGCATTTCCGAACAGGCCATTACCCAATTCCGGGCCTTGCGCAAACTCCGTAGCGATCTTGCTGCGATGGAAGACGAGCCTGACAACAATGCGCTGCACCCCGTCCTGCTGACGTTCCTTAACCCCAGCATTCCCGCCATTCGCGAGCACTTACAGGCATGGGAGCCATATGGCATCACCCTCCGTTCCCTGCGCGAATCCCCGCGCGCCCTCTGGCGCTCTTTTTCCCTCACGCTCGATATCCAGGATATCTCACGCTTGCCCGATATTCCGTTTTTCCGTACCTACGGATTTTCACTACAACAGTCGTCGGAAGGATCCTACGTCCTGACACGCCCCGCCCTTGTAGATGATCCGGCCGAACTTCCCCCACGCTTCAGCGATGCCGAACTAGCAAATATCCGCCCGCTACTGGAAGGATTTCAGACGGAGATCCGCATCGAAGTGCCGGGCAGAATTCTTTCGACAACGGCTGGCAATACGGCCCTGCAGACTGCCACCTGGCGCTTCGACTTCGAACACCAACCCCAGCAAGCACTCCATGCTCTGCTCCGACAGCAATTCCACGTTGCCTTTCAGGCTCCGGGGCTGGAGCTGCCAGCGCTATCAGCAGCAGCAACCGATGTCCCCGTGCGAGCCGGCAGGTGAAACGCGCCATCGCGGAACCACGCCTCCAAGGCTGCCTGCAATGCTTGCCCCCGATGGGACATCGCATGCTTTTCCGCTGGTGACAGCTCGGCAAAGCTCCGCGCTTCTTCCACATCCGGAACAAACAACGGATCGTAGCCGAAACCACCATCCCCCTGCATGCTATGCGCAATGTGCCCCTCACAGACCCCGCTTACCGTTGCACAATCCCCATCCGGGGATGCCAGGGCAAGAACACACCGAAACCGCGCTCGCCGATTCTCGACCCCATCTAAGGCTGCCAGTAGCTTGGCGTTATTGTGCGCATCAGAGCAAGGTTCGCCCGCATAACGTGCGCTTCTGACCCCCGGGTCCCCACCCAAGGCGTCTACCTCCAACCCACTGTCGTCTGCCATCGTCAGGCACCCCGATGCCCGCGCCAGCTCCGTAGCCTTTTTTACAGCATTATCCGCAAACGTCTGACCATCCTCCTCTACTTCCGGCAGCGGCATGCCCGCATCAGGAATGGTCAGCAACCGGCAGGCGGCATCCGCCAGCATGGCCTGAAATTCAGCACATTTACCCGCATTGCGTGTGGCCAGCAATATGGTTTGCATGCATTAGCTCCTGTTCCCTGGGCCCTATTGCGCAAATAGCTCACATAGCCGCAGCAAAACGCCAGCCGCAACAGCCGAACCAATCACACCAGACACATTCGGCCCCATAGCATGCATCAGCAGGAAGTTATGGCGATCCGATTCCAAGGCAACTTTGTTTACAACCCGGGCTGCCATCGGCACCGCCGATACCCCTGCCGCGCCTATCAACGGATTCACCGGCTCACGCGAAATCAGATTCATAGCCTTGGCCAGCAAAACCCCGGCAGCCGTACCCACGGCAAAGGCAACCAGCCCCAGCCCCAGAATGCCCAGCGTCGCTACACTCAAAAATTGTCCTGCCGCCAACTTGGACCCCACGGCCAGTCCCAACAGGATCGTGACGATATTCACCAATTCGTTGGAAGCGGTTTTCGACAACCGCTCTACCACCCCTGACTCCTTGAGTAAATTCCCGAACATCAACATTCCGATCAATGGCGTTGCCGATGGCAATAGCAGAATGCAAAGCCCCAGTACCACAAAGCAGAACAGGATCCGCTCCGGACGGCTGACATACCGTAATTGTTTCATCCGGATCGCCCGCTCTTTCTTTGTCGTCAAGAGGCGCATAATAGGCGGTTGAATGATGGGCACCAAGGCCATGTAGGAATAGGCCGCCACCGCAATCGATCCCAACAACTCCGGTGCCAGGCGCCCTGCCAGAAAAATTGCCGTTGGACCATCGGCCCCACCAATAATGCCAATCGCGGATGCTTCGGCAATGGTAAAATCGACGCCAGGCAGCAGTAACGCCCCAATCAGGGCAAAAAAGATACCGAACTGCGCGGCAGCACCCAGCAAGGCCGTTTTGGGATCCGCAATCAACGGGCCAAAATCCGTCATGGCCCCTACCCCCATGAAAATCAGCAGTGGGAACAGCGACGGCGCTTCGACCCCGAAATCATAGATAGCCTTCAGCATCCCACCCTGCTCGGCAATGCCCGCCAAAGGAATATTTGCCAGAATGCCACCAAACCCGATCGGCAACAGCAACAAGGGTTCGAACTTCTTGGCAATGGCAAGGTAGATCAAACCACATCCCACCAGAACCATCACGAATTGCCCGAGCCCGGCAGGCAGAAAACCGCCATCCCGTGCAGTTGCATCCGAAGGCGCGCTCTCCTGCAGAAAGCCGTGAATACCGGTCGACTCATAGAGCCCTTGCAACGCATGCTGAATGCCAGGAATCCGGACCCGGGCCGGTGCTTCTTCGGCAGCTACCTGCGAGGGAACTTCATGCTGCGCGGATACCGGCATGGCAGCACAAAGCAGTAGGGCAAATATCCCTGCACCAACCCAAGTTGCTCTCATCCACATGCTGACACCACTTTCCCCGCCCGCCCCATTTACGGCTCTACGTACACGAGCACCTGCCCGGTTTTAACCACATCTCCGGCAGAAACCTCCAGCGAGACCACGGTGCCTGCCACAGGCGCCTTGACGGGAACCTCCATCTTCATCGCCTCCAGAATGATCAAATCGTCTCCTTCTGACACTTTGTCGCCTACCTTGCTGACGGCCTTGAAAACATTTCCCGGCATGGGGGCCTCGACCGCCATCGCCTCAGACCCTTCGCTGGCAGCATTCGCACCCTGTGAATCTGATGCAGATACCTGTACCCGATACGCAACACCTTCGACCACTAGATCACCATCCTGTCTCGTCTGTACCGTGTAGGTCGTATCATTCACCTTGACACGAAAGGCACTCGACCCCTTTGGGGCCGATGCATGCTCCGGTTCCACCGCATGATGCGCCTTGCCGGGCTTGCGCACCATCAACTTGGCCTCACCCTTCAAGTACGTAATCCCCTTTTCCTTACAGGTGGCCGCAATAAAGAGATTCTCATCCGTCTTTTCTAAACCAGCCTCTTCCAGCATCCGCCCCGCAACCTTCAGCCCCTTGGTATCGTCGGCATCGTTCAGCTCCAGCGGTGTCTTGTCGGTCGGCGCCAACCCGAGCTGCTCCTGCGCAATCGCCACAATCTCCGGATCCGGATCTTGTGGCGTCTTGCCGTAATAGCCGAGCACAACCTTCCCGTAGCCCTCCGCAATCTTTTCCCAAGGCCCAAACATCACATTATTGAAAGCTTGCTGAAAATAGAACTGCGAAACCGGTGTAACCGACGTACCGAATCCGCCTCGCCGCACCACATCACCCATCGCATGGCTGATCTCACCAAAGCGATCCATGATACCATTATCCCGTAACATCTGGGTGTTCGCCGTCAGCGCCCCGCCAGGCATCGGACTCCAGGGAATCAACGGCTCCACCATTTTTGCTTCTGGTGGGACAAAATAATCCTCCATGCAGCCCTTGAACACCTTTTCAGCCTCCAGCACCTTGTCGATATCGACCCCGAGATCATACTCAGTGTTCCGCAGGGCATGCCACATGACGACCACATCGGGCTGACACGTCCCACCGGAGACCGGTGCCAGGGAAAGATCAATGGCATCAGCGCCTGCATCCAGTGCCGCCTTGTACCCTATAACCCCGATACCCGCTGTCTCGTGCGAATGGAAATCAATCAAGATGTCGTCCGGCAACATCTTCCGCGCGCGCCGAATCGTCTCATAAATCTTGGAGGGTACCGATGTGCCCGATGCATCCTTGAAACACACCGAATCAAACGGGATGCCTGCATCCAGGATGTCCCGCAAGGATTGCTCGTAAAAGGCAGCATCATGCCCGCCCTTGCAGCCCGGCGGTAGTTCCATCATCGTAACCGAAACCTGATGCTGCAGACCCGCCTCATGAATGCACTTCCCGCTGTAGATCAGGTTGTTGACATCGTTCAACGCATCAAAATTCCGAATACTGGAAACACCATGCTGCTTAAAAAGCCGGGCATGCAGCCGAATAACATCGCTCGGCTGGGAGTCAAGCCCCACAACATTGATGCCCCGTGCCAAGGTTTGTAGATTTGCATCCGGCCCCGCAACCTCCCGGATCCGGTCCATCATGGCAAAGGCATCCTCATTACAATAAAAATACAGGGATTGGAAACGAGCGCCCCCGCCGATCTCCATCCAGTCAATGCCCGCTTCGCGTGCGGCTGCCACCGCAGGCAGAAAATCATCTGTCAGAACGCGCGCCCCATAGACGGATTGGAATCCATCGCGGAAGGCCGTACACATGAACCGTATGCGTTTCTTTGCCATCTTCTGCCTCGCTCTACGTCCTTACCTGCCGCAGGGCAACCGCAATGGCAGCCACAATCGGCTCTTGCTGCCGGGCAGCTTGCCTGCGTCCCCCCGATACATGATCTTCCTGTTCCTGGTAGGCAGCGGCATGCGACTGGAAATACCGGCCGACCATCAGCATGACACCAACCATGAGAACGAGGAAGACGAATACCATCCCCGTCCCTACAAACATCAGCATCCAAGCTTGTTGCAGCATGAGATCCTCTTTCCCGCAGAACCGTCTATTCTGCTGCCGGCAGATTCGGCATCGCCGCCGGCAATGCTTCCTGGTCGGGCGTCAGCTCTTCCGGTGAAGGCGGTGCAACGTCTGATGCCGGCAGCTCGGGGGCAGGTGCCTCAAGCGACGCGCCATCCGCCGGCTCCGGCGCACGCACATCCTGCTCCACCGGTGCATCCGGTGACGCATAGGGCAGGCCGCCTTCCATCTCCATATCCCCAGCCCCGGGCATTTGCATGGGACCCTGCCCCTGTCGAGGCTGGCTCTGCGGTGCTGTTGGCTGGACCTGGTCCATCACGGACCCTGCCCCCGTCTGACGAGCCGTCAGAACCGTCAACATCAACGTATTTGCCAGAAAGGCACAAGCCAGCACCACAGTTGCCTTGGTTAACACGTTGCCCATGCGAGAACCAAAGATGGCTTCACCGGCACCGCCACCGCCACCAAAGGCGCTGCCTCCCATACCGCCTTTCGATTTCTGCATAAAAATCACAACAATCAGCAGAAAACTCAAGATCACTTCCAATACGATGAGAAAGCCATACAGTATGCCCATGACAATTTCCTTATTTTCTTTCCTTGGCCAGATTCACCAGCTCCACAAACGAACGTACCTCCAGCGAAGCACCGCCAATCAAGCCGCCATCAATATCAGGCTGGGCCAGCAATTCCTCTGCATTGGCAGGCTTCATACTACCGCCATACTGAATCCGCACACTGTCGGCTACTTCGCCAAATACCTTCCGCATTTCCTCGCGAATATAGGCATGCATTTCCTGCGCTTGCTCCGGCGAGGCCGTCCGTCCGGTCCCAATCGCCCAGACCGGCTCATAGGCCAGCACCACATTCTTCATTTCCTCTGCGGTAATGTCTGCCAGACTGCCGCGCACCTGCTCCGCTACTACCGACATATGCTGGTCAGCCTCGCGCTGTTCCAGCGTTTCCCCGATGCAGACGATGGGCTTGAGCGTTGCCGCAAGCGCAGCTTTCACCTTACGGTTCACTATCTCATCGGTTTCCCCGAAGTAGGTCCTGCGCTCACTATGCCCGAGTATCACATAATGACAATACAAGGAACGCAGCATGTACGGAGAAATTTCGCCCGTGAACGCACCGGATGCCTCCCAATGCATATTCTGGGCACCAAAATTGATTGCGGTACCCTCAACCGCCTCCGCTACCGCGGCAAGCGCGGTAAATGGTGGGCACAAGACCACATCGACTTCACTGCACTCCGCTAATGCCTGCCGGATACCGGTCGCAAGCTCCGTCGCCTCGGCCACGGTCTTGTTCATCTTCCAGTTACCAGCGATAATACGCTTTCTGAATTTCATCATCTCTCCCTGCTTGTTCGATTGTCCCGGCCCTATTTGTCGCTCAGGGCTGCCACCCCCGGAAGTTCCTTCCCTTCCAGGAATTCCAGACTTGCACCGCCACCAGTGCTGATGTGCGACATCTTATCCGCCAGCCCACTTTGATTCACGGCACTCACGCTGTCGCCGCCGCCAATGATACTGACCCCATCGCTCTCTGCCACGGCACGGCATACACCGAGCGTTCCGGCCGCATAGGGTTCCATCTCGAAACATCCCATGGGACCATTCCAAACCACCGTTTTGGCTCCTTGCAACGCCTCCGTGAACAGCGCAATGCTCTTCGGTCCAATATCAAGACCCATCCAATCATCGGGTATGTCGCCCTCAACAACCTGTTTGTTCGCATCCGCCGAAAAGGCATCCGCAACAACATTATCAACCGGCAGCAGTAAGCGGACGCCCCGCTTTTCAGCATCTGCCAGCATCTCCTTCGCATACGAGACCTGATCGTCCTCGCATATCGATGTGCCAATCTTCTGGCCGCGCGCCTTGAAGAACGTGTACGCCATACCGCCGGCAATAATCAGAACATCAACCTTTTCCAGTAAATGCTGCACAACCGCCAGCTTGTCGCTGACCTTTGCACCGCCCAGAATGGCCACAAACGGCCGCTCCGGATTTTGCACGGCCTTGCCCAGATATGCGATCTCCTTCTCCAGCAGGAAGCCCGCCACGCTCTCCGGCGCATATTTGCAGACCACTGCCGTGGATGCGTGTGCCCGGTGCGCCGAACCAAACGCATCATTGCAATACACATCACCATAGGAAGCCAGCTTTTGCGCCATGGCCTGCTGCTTCTCTTTCAGGTCGGCCTTGGCTGCCGCAACATCCGCATCGGTCATGCCCTCGGCCTTTTTTGCCTTGGCCTGTTCCTCGGCATAAAAACGGGTGTTTTCCAGCATCAGTACATCCCCGGGCTTCAGTGATTGTACCGCTTCATCCGCCTGCAGGCAGTCGGGCGCAAACGCTACGTCTTGCTCCAGCAATGTGCCCAAGTACTTTGCCACCGGCTCCAGGCTGAATGCCTCTTCGTATCCTTTGCCTTTCGGACGCCCCAGATGACTCATCAGTACCAGACTGGCACCAGATGCCAACACATGCTGGATACTGGGGAGAGCCGCGCGTACACGAGTATCATCCTGGATCTCACCATCCTGAATCGGCACATTGAAATCTACACGCATGACAACCCGTTTGCCCTGCAGTTCCACATCCTTCAACGTCTTTTTATCCATGCTGTCCCCTATCCCGTTTTGATTCCTACAAAAACGCGCCTCGGGCCGCTTGGCGATCGAGGCGCGCATAGTTGTCAACGACGTTTCCTATTGTACGCTGTCCATGTGGACGATCAAGTCGATGACTTTGTTCGAGTAGCCCCACTCGTTATCGTACCAGGCTACAACCTTTGCAAACGACGGGTTCAGCATGATCCCTGCGCCCGCATCAAATACCGAGGTGCGCGCCTCATGCATGAAGTCGCTCGAAACCACGTCGTCTTCCGTGTAGCCGAGTACCCCCTTAAGCTCACCTTCGCTCGCCGTCTTCATCGCAGCCTTGATCGCCGCATAAGCCGTGTCGGTATCTTCTCCAGCCGGCTTATCCAGCTTCACCGTCAGATCCACAACCGACACATTCAGCGTGGGGATACGGAAAGCCATACCCGTCAATTTGCCGTTCAGCGCAGGAATAACCTTGCCGACGGCCTTGGCTGCTCCCGTCGAGGACGGAATGATGTTGCCTGCGGCTGCACGCCCACCACGAAAATCCTTCTTGCCCCCGGGACCGTCAACCGTTTTCTGGGTGGCTGTCGTGGAGTGCACCGTCGTCATCAGACCTTCCGCAATACCCCAATTGTCATGCAGAACCTTAGCCAGCGGTGCCAGGCAGTTCGTGGTGCAAGAAGCATTGGAAACATACGTCTGTCCAGCATAATCCGTATGATTCACCCCCATCACAAACATCGGCGTGCTATCTTTCGAAGGCGCGCTCATCACAACCCGCTTGGCTCCGGCCTTGATGTGCCCCTCAGCCTTCTCTTCCGTCAGAAACAGTCCCGTCGACTCACAAATGTATTCCGCGCCAACTGCATCCCACTTCAAATTTGCAGGATCACGCTCAGCCGTCAAACGGATCTTTTTGCCGTTCACAATCAAGGCATCGTCAGCAGCTTCTACCGTGCCGTCAAACCGACCATGGATCGTGTCGTACTTCAGCATGTATGCCAACTGCTTGGCATCAAACAAATCATTGATCCCGACAACGTCAACCCCCGGATTGTCCATGGCCGCCCGAAATACCAGACGCCCAATCCGACCAAAACCATTAATACCTACTTTTACTGCCATCGCGCTTCTCCTTACTTCTTTGTTTTTGAAGTTACTTGTGCCCTTTTCCCAGTCTAAAACATTCGGGAAACCTGAATGAGCGGCTAAGACTACCCCATTCCACCCCACGCGTCAACCGCTCTTACCGCAGAAATGTGTTCAATCTATGTTTTTTTAGCGACCGCGCTACGCCCCATCGACCTCATCGGCCTATTTACGCCAAAAAGCCGGCAGAAAGAGTAGAATGACAGTATAGAGTTCCAACCGGCCCAACAACATGGCAAAGGTCAAGACCAGCTTGCCGGCCCCCGGTACAAACGCATACGTCTCCGTTGGTCCAACCGCTCCCAGTCCCGGCCCAATATTCCCCAGGCAGGCCACCACCGCCGATGTGGCCGTCACCAGATCCGGCATGAAAAACGACATGGCAAACGACATCATCACAAACAGCACGCCAAACAGCAGGCAGAACGAAACAATATTCGTTACAACCGATTCCTCGAGTACGCTGGTGCCCAGTTTGATGCGTGCCACCGATTGTGGCAACATGGCACGCCGCAAGGCCCGCAGCACATGCTTGAGCACAACAAACACCCGGATGGCCTTCATGCCACCGGCCGTCGACCCACCACAGCCCCCCACGAACATCAGGAACACCAGTAGAAACCGTGTGGCCAACGGCCACAGGTCGAAGTCCCGTGTGGCATACCCCGTCGTTGTCAAAATCGACGTAACCTGGAAAAAGCCGTGCCGTAAAGCTGCACCACCATTTTCGACCAGACCGCTATACCAGACTACCAGTGTTACCAGCAAACCACCGGCCCCCCACAATGCCGCATAAAACCGGAACTCGGGATTGCGTCCGAATACCCGCCAGTTGCCCATGATGGTCCGGTAATGCAGCGAAAAATTAGCCCCCGCCAGGAACATGAAGGTAATCACGATCCAGTCAACATAGGCACTATCAAATGCCGCAATGCTTGCGGTCCGCGTCGAGAATCCGCCCGTCGACATCGTCGTAAAGGCATGGCAAAAACTCTCATACAAGCTCATCCCGCCCAGTACCAGCAGCAAGGACTGCACCAACGTCAGTAAAACATACAGGCCCCACAGCAGTTTGGCCGTACTCGCAATCCGGGGCGTGAGCCGGTCTTTCGAGGGGCCTGGCATCTCCGCCTGATAAATCTGCATGCCGCCTACACCCAAAAACGGCAGGATCGCCACACACAGCACCAGTACCCCCATGCCGCCAAGCCACTGCGTCATAGCGCGCCAGAAGAGAATCCCCCGCGGCAATTGTTCCAGGTCCGTGAGCACCGACGCCCCGGTCGTCGTAAATCCGGACACCGTTTCAAACAAGGCCGAGGCCACATCCGGAACGATCCCGGCAAACAAATACGGAAGCATGCCTACCAAGGCAACGGCCAACCACCCGAAAGCCACAATACCAAAACCATCGCGGCGCGAGAGGCGAACGGTACCCCGCGTTGCAATGGCCAGCCCCAACCCCACCAGCACACCGATGCCCCCGCTGTACCCCAATGCAAGCACCGCGGCAGCGGCATCCCCCATCAACCAGCCCACCCACGCGGATACCCACAAGGCAAATCCCGTAAATACCAGTAAATACGAAATCAAATGCAAAACCGAACGAAACTTCATGCGCGAAACACGTCCTCTATTTTTGCTGCTTTCCCTGCCGGAGCGAAGATCACCAGACGGTCATCCGCGTGCAATTCGGTATCCCCAGTCGGAACCAGTGCCGCATCCCCCCGCAGCAAAGCCGCCACAACCGCATGCTTCAACAGCTTGATACGCGAAATGGTTACCCCGGCCCAGCGGCTACCAGGCGGCAAATCGATCTGCAGCAACTCGCCCGGCACATCATGCAACAAATTGACCGCACGGATGTTCGTGCCCCGGATAAACCGCAAGATCGCATTGATCGTCGTCAAGTATGGTGAAACCGCCCGGTCTAACAAATGATCATCATTAATTATCTGTACATACGCGGGATTCGAGACGATCGCAAGCCCGTACGAGGCCCCCGCCTTCTTCGCCAGCAAAGCCGCCAGAATGTTGTTCTCATCATCGCCGGTTGCCGCCACAATCGCGCAATGCCGATCCGCGCCAATCTCTTCCAGCAGGTGCCGATCCAGCGCATTCCCCTGGAGTACGAGCGCCTTGCCCAGGCTCGCCGAGCAAGCGTGCGCAATCCCTTCATCCTGCTCAATCAGCACAACCTGCCGATCCGTTTTCTCCATCCGCTTCGCCAACCGCATACCCGTATCCCCGCCGCCCGCGATAATAACCTTCTGGGCCAAGGGAAAATCGGTGCAGGTCTTCTGCATAAATGCCCGAACATCTTGTGCAGCCCCCACGAGGTACACCAGATCCTGTGCCTGCAACTCCAGGTTGCCATCCGGGATCAGAAGGGTCCCCTGCCGCATGACAGCAATCAGCCGGACCCGTTGCACCAAGTCCTCTCCGGCAAAGGCACGCAAGGGCTTCTGCGTCAAAAAATGTCCCTGACGCAGACTCATACCCACGCACAGCAGCTTCCCGCGCACCATTTCCACGACTTCGCGGCTTCCCGGCATATTCAGGATCATCTGGATTTCCCGGGCACATTCATCATGCTCGTTCACCACCAGATCAATCCCCATCTTGTGCAAAAGCGCCACGGCATCCTTCGTCAGGTAGGCACTATTGGAGACCCGCACCACCGTATAGCGCACCCCGGCCTCATGTGCAAACAACGCCGAAAGGATATTGGACTCATCATGATCCGTCACCGCCGCATACAAAGCCGCCTTCTCCAACTGTGCCTCCGCCAGAACGGCCGGACTGGCTGCATTGCCATGCACGGTCAACAAATCCAATGTGCCGGCAACATCCGCCAGCCGCCGGGCACTCCGATCGATCAGGACCACCTCATGGCCTTCCTCACACAATCGCTCCGCCAACCGACGCCCTGCATTGCCTGCTCCTGCAATCAGTGCTCGCATAGTTCTTCCCTCCCCATTCCGTTCTGAACGAGCCTGCACCTTATCCCACTCGCAGCCCCGGATCGATGCTAAATTTATCTGCAATCCCGCTTGATTTTGTACGTTCGTACAGTTACAGTCCCGACATGCCTAGAACCATCCAGCTCGAAGAAAAACTGCGCCAGTTACGAACCTTCTTTCAACAGGAAGGCCGCGCACCCTCGTATGCCGAAATGGCCGCCTTATTCGGGTATGCCTCTAAAAATGCCGTATACGGCCCCGTACGCAAGCTGCTGGCACGGGGTTACCTGCGCCGGAGTGCCAACGGGCGCCTCGCCTTCACGGCCAAAATCACGGCCCGGCTCCCCGCACTGGGACTCGTCCAGGCCGGGTTTCCCTCCCCCGCCGAAGAAGAGCTGGTTGACACCATTAGTCTGGACGAATTTCTTGTGCAGCATCCGGAATCCACCTATCTGCTGACGGTATCCGGCGACTCCATGCAGGATGCCGGCATCCATCCCGGCGATCTGGTCCTTGTCGAGAAAGGCGGCACGCCACACCAGAACAGCATCGTCATCGCACAAGTAGATGGCGATTGGACCCTGAAATACTACGGCAAAGACAAACAAGGCGTATATCTGGATCCTGCCAATGCACGCTACCAGCGCATCCGTCCCCAGCACTCCCTCCAGCTTGGTGGCATCGTCAAGGCCGTGATCCGGAAATATACGTCATGAGCACCCTGCCGGAACCTCCAGCCCCGGATCCCGATGCCGCCCCCTTCCCACGCGCCATCCTGCACATCGACGGCGATGCCTTCTTTACCTCCGTGGAGCAGGCCCTGCACCCAGCCTTGCGTGGGCGTCCAGTTGTCACCGGCAAGGAACGCGGTATCATCGCCTGTGCCTCCTACGAAGCCAAGAGCCGCGGCATCAAACGCGGCGTCTCGCTCTGGGATGCACGCCGCATGTGTCCCGATCTCGTTGTCCTGCCCAGCGATTACGAAACCTACAGCATCATGTCCCAGCGCATGTTCCAGATCATGGAGCGGTTTACCCCCGAGGTCGAACCCTACTCCATCGATGAAGGCTTTGCCGACATCACCAGTATGCGCAGATACTTCCGGTGCGACTACGAACCCCTCGCCCGTGCGATACAACAAGCCATTGCGCACGAGCTGGACCTGACCGTATCCGTCGGACTCAGCACATCCAAGACCCTCGCCAAAGTTGCATCCGATTTCTGCAAACCGCAGGGCTTTACCAGCGTACCCACCCCGCGTATTCCGGCCTTTCTGGCTCGCATTCCAACATCCGACGTCTGGGGGCTTGGGCCCAGACGGGTAGCACTGCTGGCACGGTTCGGCATACGAACCGCATGGGAGTTTACCCGTCTGCCCGCAGCCTGGATTCGCAAAAACCTTCATAAGCCCGGCCTGGAAATCTGGCAGGAACTGCGCGGGACGTCCATCCTGCCGTGGCAGACAAGTCCGGCCCCACCAAAAGATTCCATCCAGAAAACCCGGACCTTCTCCCAGCCCTCCCAAGATCATGATTTCATATATGCAAAACTGGTTCGCAACCTCGAATCAGCCTGCATCAAGCTCCGACGGCACCATGTGCGAGCCCGCGACATTACGGTCTATCTGCGCACCAAAGACTACCAGGGCGCATCCCGCACCGTTCGGATGCCCAACAGCATACATGCCCCACAAGCCGTTATGCCGGTTCTCCAGCAGATCTTCCAGCACCTGTACCGTCCCGGCACCCGGTATCGCGCCACCGGCATAATCCTCAGCAACCTGGAGGCGGAGCAGACCTACCAGTACACCTTGTTCGAGGATACCCGTCGCACCAACCAGATACATGCCCTTGCGCAAACTATCGACACCCTCCAGCAACACAACGGCAAGCACGGCATCTTCCTGGCCACCGGCCTGCACCTCCCCACCACCCCCCAGCACGAACGCGACACCCCCGTCTGGCGCAAAACCCACCTCCTGCCCGGCGAAACCGCCCGTAAACGCATTCGCATCCCCCTCCTCAATATCCCCATCTGACGAACACCCCCTGCATGCCACTATGATTCCAAAAAAAAGTTCGCGTTCGCGCTGCACATGCAGTACAAAATCACGAAACCATATTCCGATCAAAGGTGGTGAGAAGGAACCACGCACGCAACGGTACTGTCAAAAGTCTTATGAAAGATTATGAAAAGGTAACACAGAACTGAATATCCAATATCCAACAAGAAATATCCAATGACCAAGGAAAGAAAATACGATCTACAGGAACGCTTGATTGACTATGCTGTCCGTATTATCAACCTTTCAGAAGCTCTGCCTACTACAAAGGCTGGCAAGCATTTATCATCACAGATATTAAGGAGCGGCACATCGCCCGCGCCGAACTACGGTGAGGCTCAAAGTGCTGAATCGCCCGCTGATTTTGTCCATAAGCTCAAAATATCACTCAAGGAGCTCAGGGAAACAGAAATATGGTTAAAGATCATTGCGAAGGCAAAAAGGATAAAGCCTGAATCTCAACTTGCTCCACTCTTACAGGAAACAGACGAACTGGTTGCGATTTTGTTTACAAGTATTGAAACGGCTAAGAAGAACAGAGATAAATAGGATGTTTTTACTTGGATGTTGGATATTTCTTGTTGGATATTGGATGTTGAAACTTTATCGTAATCCCGTAATGAAAAGACGTTTGGGTTATATCAAAGGGGGGGACTTTTGACAGAACGACCGCAACCAACAGGATCATGCGTATGAAGGATGCATATCGCCATAACACACTCGACTTGCTGGAAGCCGAGGCCATTTATGTCCTGCGCGAAGTAGCCGCGCAGTTCGAGCGTCCCGTCATGCTCTTCTCCGGCGGCAAGGACTCCATCATCATGAGCCACCTCGCCGTCAAGGCCTTCTACCCCGGCAAAATCCCGTTTCCCCTGATGCATATCGATACCGGACACAATTTCCCCGAAACCCTGGCCTACCGCGATGACTGGATCCAGAAGATCCAAGGGCACCTCATCGTGCGCACCGTCGAGGATTCCATCCGAAACGGGCGCGTCAAAGAGGAAGAAGGGCCCAACCCCAGCCGGAATGCCGCCCAAACGGTAACCCTCCTCGATGCCCTCGCCGAATTCTCATTCGACTGCGCCATGGGCGGTGCCCGGCGCGACGAGGAAAAAGCCCGGGCCAAGGAGCGGTTTTTCAGCTTTCGCGACCGGTTCGGGCAGTGGGATCCCAAAAACCAGCGCCCGGAACTCTGGAGCCTCTACAATGGCCTGCTGCGCCCCGGCGAGCACATGCGAGCCTTTCCGATCAGCAACTGGACCGAGCTGGATGTATGGCAGTACATCCAGCGCGAGCAGATTCCGCTGCCTTCACTCTACTTCACCCATCAGCGCGACGTCGTGCGCCGCGGAACCGTAATCCTCGCCACGGGCCCCTACAACCAAGCCTTGCCCGAGGAAGCCGTCGAATGCATCGGGGTCCGCTTCCGTACCATTGGGGATATGACCTGCACCGGTGCCACCGAAAGCACCGCCCACACCCTGGACGATATTGTCAACGAAGTTGCTGCTACACGTGTCACCGAACGCGGCGGACGCGCCGATGACCAACGCAGCGAAGCCGCCATGGAAGACCGTAAGAAAAAAGGCTATTTTTAACCGCTGACACACGAACCATGCTGTAAGCACATTTGTACGCAGGAGACCGTCCCCCATGAAAACAAGCGAACAAGCCCCCGCAACGCCACCCGCAACCGTCGTCAAGGAACGCGACCTTCTGCGCTTCACCACCGCTGGCAGCGTCGACGACGGCAAAAGCACCCTGATCGGACGGATGCTCTTTGACAGCAAGCAGATCTTCCAGGATCAGCTTGACCAACTGGAAACATCCAGTCGGCTACGCGGCGAAGAACAAGTCAATCTTGCCCTGCTGACCGATGGCCTGCGGGCCGAGCGCGAACAGGGCATCACCATTGATGTCGCCTACCGTTACTTCTCCACCGCCAACCGGAAATTCATCATTGCCGATACGCCCGGCCACGAGCAATACACCCGTAATATGGTTACCGGGGCATCTACCGCCGACCTTGCCATCATTCTTATTGATGCCCGCCATGGCGTTCTGCCCCAAAGCCGGCGCCACGGCATCATTGCCAGTTTGCTCGCCATCCCGCACGTCGTCGTCTGCATCAATAAAATGGATTTGGTTGACTACGATCAAACCCGCTTTCAGGACATTGCCGACGAATACCGCGACTTCGCCAGCAAACTCAATATTCACGATATCACCTTTATCCCGGTCTCCGCGCTCCTCGGAGACAATGTCGTCCATCGCAGTGAGAATATGTCCTGGTACCAAGGTTCTCCCCTACTCCAGTTTCTGGAAGACGTCACCATCAGCGCCGACCGCAATCTCGTCGACTTCCGTTTTCCGGTCCAGTACGTCGTCCGCCCCAACCAGGACTTCCGGGGGTTTGCAGGCCTGGTCTCATCCGGCACCATCCGCGTCGGCGAGGAAATCATGGCCCTGCCCAGCATGCAACGCTCCCAGATTGCGGGCATCACCTTCCACCACCAGCAACTACAGGAAGCCAGCGAAGGCCAAGCCATCATCATCACCCTCACGGACGAAATCGATATCAGCCGCGGCGATATGATCGTGCGCCGTCACAACATCCCTGAAATCGAATGCGAATTCGAGGCCAATGTGGCCTGGATGGATGAACGCAATGCCCTGAAACCGGGACAGGAAATGGTCTTGCAGCACACGACCCGCACCGTGCGTGCGGTCCTGGATGAAATCCTCTACCGGTTGGACGTCAATACGCTCCACCGTAGCCCCGCCGATGCCCTGCATCTCAACGAAATCGCCCGCGTGCGTATCACAACCGCCAATCCACTCTTTTTCGATCCGTATGACCGCAACCGTGCCACCGGCGGGTTTACCCTTATCGATCCCGACGATTTTCGTACCGTGGGCGCAGGCATGATGCGCCACAGCTCCCGCTCCACCATCACCGAACTCAAACGGGAACGATCCGACTTCATCACCCTGCCCGATGCCAATCGCACCCTCTGGGACCCAGGTCTTGTAGCACTCTCCGACCGCATCCACCGCAACCAGCACCATCCCCTCTGTGTCTGGCTCTGCCACGGACCAGAGGCATTTCGCCACCAGCTCGCAAACAGTACCGAAAAAATCCTGTTTGATGCCAAATGGCAGGTCACGCGCCTATCAGAAGGAAACACCGCCGAAGGCCTGAATGCCGACCTGCGGGAAACCCCCTTCGATCAACAGGAGCGCTTCCGACGCCATCTGCATCTGGCCCGGTTGCTGACAGACCTAGGCCAGATCACCATTTGTACAGCCGAGTGCGATGGCCCCGTACCTGTCCTCCAGCAGCGATTCCCCGAAAACATGTTGCTGCTCGTCTGGCTGGGCCCAGCGGCACAGTGCCCGGAACACCCCCATATGCAGACCTTTGATCCCGAAAAACAGGAGGTCGAAACCTGTGCCGCGCTACTAGCTGAACAAATTCAGACACTCGCACAACCTGAATCCTAGCCTACAAATGGAAACCCCGAACCTAAGGAACCCAACCATGGACATTGCACAACTGGAACAATCGTGGCAGGTCCTCCGGCAGGATATGGACATACAGGATGTCCGGTCCGTCCTGATACTCGGATCAGGTTGGAGCGATGTGGCCGATGCCTTCGATACCTTGCAGGAACGATCCTATAGCGACATACCTGTTATGGGCGGAACCGGCGTCGCTGGCCATAAAGGGCGACTCGTACTGGCAAAGGCTGGCTCTGGCAATATTCTCATCTTTCAAGGGCGACGGCACTGGTACGAGGGTATGGGATGGACACCGATCGCATTCCCCGTGTACGCCGCCATCCAGGCGGGCGCGGAACGCGTCCTCCTGACCAATGCCGCCGGGGGCGTGAACCCGCAATTTGTGCCGGGAGATCTCATGGTGATTACCGACCACATCAACGCCATCGGTGCTTCGCCCCTTGTCGGCAACCATGCAGCCATCTGGGGCCCCCGCTTCCCCGATTTGAGCAACACCTACTGCCCGGCGCTGCGTACGACCATCCACCAGTCAGCCCGCAAACTGGAAACTGCCATCCACGAAGGCGTCTACCTCGCCGCAGCCGGCCCTACCTATGAGACTCCAGCCGAAATTCGCATGTATCGGCGCTTCGGCGCCGATGCCATCGGCATGTCTACCGTACCGGAAGCCATCCTGGCACATGCAGCCGGCCTCTCCGTTGCTGCCATCTCCTGCATCACGAATCATGCCGCTGGTGTCACCGATGCCCCGCTGGATCATGCAGAGGTCCTGGAGATCACACAGCGCGTGATGCCCACCATGACGGAGCTCCTACACCATGTGGTCACCACAACCGCCCAATAATCCAAGCCAGCAGCAATTGCGTGCCACCGCACGGCAGATCGTAGCCACGCTGCAAACCGAAGGGTATGAGACCTATTGGGCGGGCGGCTGCGTGCGCGATGCCCTGCTGCACCAACCCCCGACCGACTACGATATCGCCACCGCAGCACATCCCCAACAGGTACTGCAGATCTTTCCCCACGCCAAAGCCGTCGGACGCAGCTTCGGTGTTGTTACCGTGCCCCGTGACGGTGAAAACTTCGAAGTTGCCACCTTTCGCGCCGACCATGGAACGCGCGACGGTCGGCATCCGGAATCCATCTCCTTCGTTTCCGCCCGTGAAGATGCCTTCCGACGCGATTTCACGATCAATGCCATGTTCTACGATCCAATCGCCGGGACCCTGCATGACTTCGTGCAAGGCCAGCAAGACCTCCAGGCACGCTGCCTGCGCTGCGTCGGCGAACCCATGCAACGCTTTACCGAAGACCACCTCCGCATGATGCGTGCCGTACGCTTCACGCAAAGACTCCAATTCGAGATGCATCCCGCAACGGCGGAAGCCATTACCCGCCAAGCCCACCTGCTTGCTGCCATCAGCCCGGAACGCATTCGTGATGAATTTGTAAAAACGCTGCTCGAAGCGCAGCGCCCCGGCCAAGCTCTCTGGATGCTCGAAAACCTCGGCCTGCTGCCCGTCTTCCTGCCGGAAGTATCAGCCCTCAAGGAGCAGGACCAGCCCCCCGCATTCCACCCCGAAGGCGATGTCTTTACACATACCGCCCTCATGCTCGACGAGATGTCCACACGCGACCCTGTCCTGCTCTTTGCGGTCCTCCTGCACGACATTGCCAAACCCGCCACAGCACAAACCGCCAGCGATCGCATCCGGTTTCACGGTCATGCCAGCCTGGGATCCCGCATGGCCCATGACATCCTGACGCGGTTACGCCTGCCCACCCGCATCATCGAGGCCGTCTGTCACTGTGTGCGCGGCCACATGCGGTTCATGGAAGTCAAGAATATGCGGCGCGCAACCCTGCGCAAACT
The DNA here is from genome assembly GCA_964598575.1 of uncultured Victivallales bacterium. Classification (GTDB taxonomy): domain Bacteria; phylum Verrucomicrobiota; class Kiritimatiellia; order UBA8416; family UBA8416; genus T3Sed10-140. Next base: position 46,619 of record CAZRCN010000005.1, read on the forward strand.
GATCGGTCATCCCCTGTTCCCTGTCGAGCTCGAACTGCATCGGCTGGATTGCCTAGCCTGCCATGGCATGCTCGATAACTATACCTTCGTTCGCGACGCACAAGCCGCCTTCGAGCAGGAGCCCTGCCTGCCTGCTCCCTGGATCACCGGCCAGGACCTCATCCAGATGGGCCTCAAACCCGGCCCACGATTCGGCCGCATCCTCAAACAAGCCTACGACCTCCAACTCGACGGCACCTATCCCCGCCGCGAAGAACTTCTGGATCACATCCGCAACAAGCACAGCCGCAACAACAACAACGAATAAATCAACCGCTGTCTCCAGCAGATGACGGGGGGCATACAGTTGGTCGGGTTGTAGGCAAGCGCCCAGTCCCCTGCCCCGCTGGCCTGCAGGTGTGTGAGGCGATTGGCCGCATCGTCACGGAACAGACGCTTCTCCAGCGGCCAACTTGCACCACCCTTTGCGGCATCCCCCACCATCCGGCAGGTGACATGGTAGATCGCTCCAGGATATTCAACTCGCAATTGTCTTGCCATAATCTCAACATGGCATGAATAACCACCCGCTGCAA
>CAZRCN010000006.1:0-45624 GCA_964598575.1 uncultured Victivallales bacterium
CCGGCGAGCTGTCCACCGAATCAAGCCACTTGTGCGCAACATATCCCCCCGCCGATAGCGTTACGTTTCCGGCTTTGTATCATGTCGCATGATCTGTTAGGCTATCCTCTGGCATGTACAAGAAACGACCAAGGAAGGACATCATGTTTATACATAAGGAAGATATTGAGCAGGTACTGGCATCCGCGCAGACCCCGGACCCCGCACGCATACAAGATATCCTGGCTCGCGCACGCGAGATGAAGGGCATAGCGCCTGAGGATGTGGCCGTCTTATCGCATATTACCGCCCCTGATGACCTCCAGGCACTCTTTGATACGGCCCGCTTCATCAAGGATGAGATCTACGGACGGCGGCTCGTGCTGTTTGCCCCCCTCTATATTTCCAATCTCTGCGGCAATGAATGCCTGTATTGTGCGTTTCGGGCCGGCAATCGTGATATCCATCGGCGCGCGCTCTCACAGGAGGAGATTGCCCGCGAAACCCGGGCCCTGATCGACCAGGGGCACAAGCGCATCCTGCTCGTCGCCGGGGAGTCCTACCCCAAAGAGGGCTTTCAATACATTCTCGATAGCATTGAGACCATCTATGCCACCAAAAGCAAGCACGGCGAAATCCGGCGCGTGAACGTGAATGTCGCCCCACTTGAACTGGAGCAGTTCAAGCAATTGAAGGCCGCCCAGATTGGAACCTATCAAATTTTCCAGGAGACCTATGATCGCGATACGTATGCGGCCGTGCATGTTGCCGGGCGCAAGCGCGACTACGATTGGCGCATCACGGCCATTGATCGTGCCATGGAGGCGGGCATCGACGATGTGGGCATCGGGGTCCTGTTCGGGCTGGCAGACTGGCGGTTCGAACTACAGGCCTTGATGCAGCACATCCGGCACCTGGAGGAAGCCTACGGCGTAGGACCGCACACGATTAGTGTGCCGCGCCTGGAACCTGCCAGCGGCGCGGACCTTGCCAGCCATCCCCCGCATGCGGTATCCGATACCGATTTCCGCAAAATTGTTGCCATCCTGCGTGTAGCCGTGCCCTATACCGGCATCATCATGTCCACCCGCGAAAGCTCCGATATGCGCGGGGAAACCCTGGCACTGGGGGTATCACAAATTTCTGCCGGTAGCCGCACCAACCCCGGCGGCTATGCCGAGCAGGAAGACTATGATGCCAGCCAGTTCTCTCTCGGGGATCATCGCCCCCTCGATGAAGTCATCCGCTCGATTGCCGAACTCGGCTACATTCCCTCTTTCTGCACCGGATGCTATCGGTTGGGCCGCACGGGGGCCGACTTTATGGACCTCGCCAAGCCCGGCGATATCAAAATGCATTGCGAGCCCAATGCCCTATCTACCTACCAGGAATATTTGATGGACTACGCCAACCCGGAAACACGAGCAGCGGGTGAAGCGCTCATTGACCGCACCATTGCCCAGATGGTGCCGGAAGCAGCCCAGCGTGCCCAGTCGCTGGTTGATCAAGTACGGGCCGGCGGACACGATATCTATTGCTAACCCCATGACGGCAACACGTACAGAATCGGATGCACTCGGAACCCGGCAGATACCTGCCGGGGCTCTGTACGGTATCCATACCGTTCGCGCCAAGGAGAACTTTCCCCTCAGTGGCCGGCCCGTGCATCCGGCCCTCGTGCATGCCTATGGCGATGTAAAAACGGCCTGCCTACAAGCAGCGCAGGGACAAGCCCCTTGGCCTGCGCCTCATTTTGATGCGCTGCTGCAGGCAGCCCGCGAGCTGGCTAGCGGTAGCCTCGATGCCCATATTGTGGTGGATGCCCTACAAGGGGGGGCCGGCACGTCCACCAATATGAACGTCAATGAGGTCATCACCAACCGTGCCTTACAAATACTGGGGCTTGCACCCGGCTCGTACGAAACCCTTGACCCCCTCCGCGATGCCAACCGCTTCCAGTCTACCAACGACACGTATCCTACCGCCTTGCACGTTGCGGCCATCCGTTGCGTACGGGAGCTGGCCGATGCACTAACCGGTCTACAAGCGGCATGCGAGACCAAGGAGCAGGAAAATGACGATGTCGTACGCGTAGGCCGTACGCAAGGACAAGATGCCGTTCTGACCACGCTCGGACGCACCATGAGTGCATACGCCGAGGCTTTTGCCCGTGATCGCTGGCGCGTATACAAGTGCGAGGAGCGCCTCCGGGTCGTAAATCTAGGGGGTACCGCCATTGGCACCGGCCTCGGCGCACCGCGCGCCTACATCTTCCGTGCCACCGAAAACCTGCGCGCCATCACCGACCTGGGCCTGGCGCGGGCCGAAAACCTGATCGAAGCCACCCAGAACCACGATGCCATCGTGGAAGTCAGCGGCATTCTAACCGCCTGCGCCACGAATCTGGCAAAAATATGCGGCGACCTGCGACTGCTCGCATCCGGCCCGGATGCGGGGCTGCATGAAATCAGCCTGCCGGCCCAGCAAGCCGGTTCCTCGATCATGCCCGGCAAAGTCAACCCCGTGATGCCGGAGGCGGTCACCCAGGCCGCCTTCCGGGTTATGGCCAACAACCAGCTACTTGCCCAAGCAGCCAGTTCCGGATCCCTTGAACTCAATCCCTTCCTGCCCATCATGGCAGATGCCCTGCTCGAAAGCCTATCGCTCCTGACACCGGCCTGCCGTTTGTTGCAGGAACGCTGTATCCAGGGATTACAAGCCCATCGCAGCACCTGTGCCCGGCAGGTTGCAACCTCTACGGCTACCGCCACCGCCCTAGCCGCGGCGCTGGGCTATGCCAAAGCGGCGGCATTACTGCAGGAAGCCCGCTCGACAGGCAAAACCCTACGCGAGCTCGTGGTGGCCGAGGCGCTGCTGTCAGCCGAAGACTTCGACCAACTCACGAGCCCGGAAGCAGTAACCCGGCTGGGCTCGGTCACGGTTACCCCTGCCTCCAACGCCCATCACGCGAAAGGAGACCATGCAGCCAACCCCTAAAGGCCTTCGCCTGCATATCGGGATCTTTGGCCGCCGGAATGTCGGTAAGTCCTCGCTTCTGAATATCCTCACCCGGCAGGAGACGTCGATTGTATCCCCAACGGCTGGCACCACAACCGATCCGGTGGAAAAGCCCATGGAGATGCTGCCGATTGGGCCCGTCGTCTTTATTGATACGGCTGGTATTGACGATACCGGGGCGCTGGGCGAACAGCGGATCGCCCGCACCCGCAAGGCCCTCGACCGTACGGATGTTGCCATTCTCGTGACCGACCCCGCCGGATGGTCGGATACCGAACAATCCATTCTCGCGGCATCCCAGGCACGCGACGTCCCCCTGATCGTCATCTACAATAAGGCTGATCTGGCGCCGCTACCCGACCAGACCGCTGCCCGACTGCAGCAGCACGGCCATACAGCGCTCAGCCTTTCCGCACGGCAACCGGATGATTGTCGCAACCAGATCCGTGAAGCACTCATTGCCTGCCTGCCCGAATCCTTTCTGCAGCAACCCGCCATCGCCGGGGACCTCATTCGCCCGGGCGAGATTGCCATTCTCGTGGTACCGATCGACCTCGAAGCCCCACGCGGACGCCTCATCCTACCGCAGGTACAAACCATCCGCGACTTGCTCGATCATGATGCCTGTGCCCTGGTCGTGAAAGAACGTGAACTGCGGGCAGTCCAACAGCAACTGGCCCGGGAACCGGCCCTCGTCATTACCGACTCCCAGGCCTTTCTGAAAGTGGCCGCCGATACCCCCGATTCCGTCCGGATGACCTCGTTCTCCATCCTGTTTGCCCGCCTCAAAGGTGATTTGCCCACCTTTGTGCAGGGCGCACAAGCCATCGATGCCCTGCAGCCCGGCGACAAGATCCTGGTCGCGGAAGCCTGCTCCCACCACCAGATTGGCGATGATATCGGGCGCACCAAAATCCCCCGCTGGCTCAACCAGTATATCGGTGGCAAGCTCGTTTTCGAGCACGTGCAGGGACAGGATTTCCCGGAGGACCTATCGCCCTACCGGCTCGTCATTCACTGCGGCTCCTGCACCTTTAACCGCCGCCACCTTCTCACCCGGATCGCCCGCTGCCAGGCTGCCGGGGTTCCTATCACCAATTATGGTATCACCATCGCCCATTCGCTCGGTATCCTCGAACGCGCCCTCAGCCCCTTCCCCGAACTATTGCACGACCGGTAATTTCATGGCTTGCTCGTCTAGCCTGTACCTTCGCTGTAATCCTACTGTTTTCGGCTCTCCCTGGAGCCGCGGCGCTTTCGCTCAAAGGTGACACCCGATAGCGATCAATCCCGGTCAGCCGTGCAGGAACGGATTGCGGAGGCTAGTGCTTCTTCCTCGTAAAAAACGGTCTGCAAAAACAGCCCTTGCGGTGGCGCGGTTGGCACATCCGCCGTACGTTGCCCGGATGCCAGAATAGCAATGGTATCCGCGGGCAGGACATCTCGACGCCCAACCCGGATGAGCCACCCAGCAATACTGCGTACCATTTTATACAGGAACCCATCCCCTAGCACACTGATCTGCAGGTGCGAGTTATGCACCCTGACACTGCCCCCGAAAATCGTTCGCACGGTAGTTTCCACAAATCGATCCGGATTTGCGCTAAATGCAGCAAAATCGTGTTTTCCGACCAGATGTGCCAAGGCCTCCGACATAGCATCTGTATCCAGTGGACGATGCGAGTGTGCGGCATACAAGCGCATATGCGGCATCATGACCGGTTCCTGGCAGATCCGGTAGCTATACTGCTTACCCACCGCAGATTTGCGCGCATGAAAGCAGGGTGCCACCGATTCCACGCCCAGCACCCGGATATCATCCGGCAAACGCGCATTCATTGCACGTTGTAATGCGATCGGTTCCCAATCCCGTACCAAATCCACATGCGCGACCTGACCCGTTGCATGCACACCGGCATCCGTACGGCCACTGCCATGCACAATGACATCCTTTTCCGAAAGCGATGCCAGTCCCTCCTGCAACAACTGCTGGACCGTCCGGTCGTGCGGCTGTACCTGCCACCCCGCATAACACGTACCATCATAGGCCAGCAATAGCTTGTACCGATGCATACTATGCATCACAGCCAGTTCGCACCATCCGCTCGTGCGGCAATCTGCTGCACGAGCTGTTTCACGTTTTCTGCCCGCGATTTCGGACAAACCAACGTGGCCTTGTCCGTATGCACAACGACAAGATCCGTAACACCAATCATGGCCGTCAAGCGACCTTCACTCCAGACGAAGTTATCGCGGCTGTCCAGCGCCTCCACCGCTCCCAGCACCCGGTTGCCAGATGCATCCGGCTCATGTAGCTTGTCCATCGACGCCCAGGTACCAACATCCATCCACCCGAAATCACTTTCTGCCGTGATGATGTTATCCGCCTTTTCCATGACCGCATAATCAATCGATATGCGTCCAATCGCAGCGTATGCAGCGCGTAGCACATCCGCAAAGGCTGGGGTTTCCGCAGCCTCCTGCAACGTTTGGGCCATATCCCGTAACTCCGGTGCATATTGCCCAAGCGCCGCAAAAAGCGTATGCGCCTGCCAGACAAACATCCCCCCGTTCCACAGGTAGTTGCCCGATCTTACATACGTTTTGGCCGTCTCCAGATCTGGTTTTTCCACAAAGCGTTCCGCTTTCCGAAAGACAACGCCGCCTGCCTCTTTACGGTCATCGGCGCAAGCAATGTAGCCAAAACCCGTACTTGGATATTCAGGTTTGATGCCCAACGTGATGATCACAGATTCCCGCGACGCATAGGTAAAGGCCGCTTCCAGAATCTGGCAGAACCGATCAGCTTGCTGGATCACATGGTCCGCCGTCAGCATCGCAATCATCCCATCAGGGCTGCGTTTGGCCACAATCGCTGCCGCTAACGCGCACGCTGCGGCCGTATCTCGACCACAGGGCTCACCAATGACATTTTCGGGGGGGACATGCGGAATGGCCGAGCGGCAAACTTCCGCCAGTGCCGCACTCGTAATAACCAAAACCCGTTCCGGCGGCACCAGCCCCGTAATCCGGTCCACAGCCTCCCGCAACATGGGCTTTTCACTCGCAAGGGCCAACACCTGCTTTGGGTGCTCATGGGTGCTCATGGGCCAGAATCGTTCCCCCCTGCCCCCCGCGAGTATACACACATACCGGTTATCCATATGATCCTCTCCCTTCACCATTCAAACAAAAAGCCCGTTCCAGCCCCTTGAGCGTCAACCCCGGATCGATCACATAATCGAGCCCGGCACCCTCCAAAACCCAGGTAGCAAAACCACCTGTGGCACACAGGGCCGGTTGGGATGCCAGTCCCGCCGACAAATATGCCGTAATCTCCCGCACCATACCACGATAGCCGATCCGTGCCCCGATGCGCATAGCCCCCTCCGTGCTACGGCCAACTGGCGTACATTTCCCTTTGGGGCTGATGCAGGGCAAGAGTTCGGTCCGCTCTGCCAGATAGTCGGTCATCAGCGGTAATCCCGGTGCAATCACCCCCCCCGTATAGCGTCCGTCATCCGAAACAACGTCAAATGTCAGCGCCGTACCAAAATCTGCCACAAGCACCGGCGCACCAAATTGCGTAAAGGCCGCACAGGCATTTGCCAGACGGTCCGCACCAATGGTTTCCGGGTGGGGATAGTCGATTCCCACGCTCAGCCGCGACGTATGCGTCACGAGTACCGGTTCTGTCCCGGTCTCCTGCCGCAACAGTTTCAGCCAGCGCCGATTCGCAGTCGGCACGACAGAGCCCAATACCGCACCCGCGAAGGTAGCCCGTCGGCGCAATTGCCGGATCACCGACTGCACCGCATCCAGATCGTCAATGCCGCCCGGTACATGGCCCGTCGCCAATACGCGTCCCTCCGACACGATACCCAGCGTTGTGCTCGTATTTCCTACATCAACCGCAAGACAACGCATCAGTCCCTCTCCATTTCCAGCGAAAGATCAACCGAACGAATCGTATGGGTTAGACACCCCAACGAAATTGCGTCCACCCCCGTTTCCGCTACCGCCCGGATTGTGTCCAGTGTGATGCCACCAGAGGCCTCCGTTCGGACCCGTCCCCGGCAGCGCTCCACGCATGTGCGCAGCAAATCGGGCGACATGTTATCCAGCAGAATTTCATGTGCGCCCCCCTGCAAGGCGGCCTCCAGTTGCGCAAGCGTCTCCACTTCCACCTCGACCGCTAACGCGGGGTATGCCTCCCGTGCCGCACGGACGGCATCCTCCAAGCCACCTTCGCCGCCGCGCAGCCAACGATGATTGTCCTTGATCATGATTTTATCGTATAACCCCAAACGGTGGTTGACGCCACCACCGCATGCAACGGCATATTTTTCGAATACGCGCATGCCGGGTGTTGTCTTACGCGTATCCAGAATCGCAACCGGAAGCGGTGCCACCGCAGCAACGAAGCGGCGGGTCTGCGTGGCAATCCCGCACATGCGTTGCATAAAATTCAAGGCCGTGCGTTCGGCCGTTACAATCGCCCGCGCCTGGCCCTGCAACTCCAACAACACCCCTCCGGGCGCAGCATCAGAACCATCGGGCTGCACAATCGTGATGTGCATATCCGGATCCAACAGGTGCAGGGCATGCGCCGCAACCATCGTGCCACTGACCCGGCAAGCCTCGCGCGTCAAGATCGAAGCCCGGACAATACGTTCTTCCGGCACAAGCGCCAGCGTCGTCGCATCACCGCTGCCCATGTCCACGGCCAGCTCGGCTGCGATGGCCTCCTGTACCTCCTTGTGCTCTACCAAATCTTCGATCTGCATTGCCGCCTCTACCTTCAAACAGCTACCCGCGCTTCCACTTCGAATCCAGGGACACACATCCGTCATGTTGCGCAGATCCGCGTAGCCCGATCGCAAAACAATGATCCAATCGGTGATAATTCTTACGATGATCCGCAGAGTGCACCGCACAGGAAAACAGATAACTGCCCGTCGCTAAAGGCAGCGGCCCCAGCTCCAGTTCCAGTTCACCACGCCCCACAATGGATGCCAGCGCAAAACCTGCCAACTGCGTATTGCTACCATGGAGAATACGCCCTTCCGCATCACTGAGGGCAAACCCGAATACCGGCTCTTCGATCCGCGCACCCGCTTCGTAGGTAAGCCGCACCCGTAAACCCTCCTGGGCATCAAACGTATCGGCTGCCTCTCCCGCCTTCGTATGAAACGCAACATTCTCGATCCGTACCTCTCCCGTTCCCCACGCACGTCCCCGCACGGCTGCCTCCTGCTTGCGCTCCAGGCCTTCATACGTCTGGATCATCGAATCGGGTGCCCCCTCTCCGATCAGCTTGCCTGCATCCAGCAACACAATCCGATCACTGATGCGTTGAATCGTGTGCATATCATGCGAAATAATCAGCATGGTCTTATTGCGGCGCCGGAATTCCGCCATTTTATCCAGGCACTTACGCTGAAAGGCCGAATCGCCGACCGCCAGCACCTCGTCGATCAGCAAAATATCCGGATCCACTTCCACGGCCACGGCAAACCCGAGGCGCACATACATACCCGAGGAATAATGTTTAACGGGCTGATCAATGAAGGCCTCCAACCCTGCAAACGCAACAATGGCATCAAAGCGTGCCGCCATCTGCGAACGCGACATGCCCATGATAGCCCCATACAGAAACACATTTTCGCGGCCTGTCAGATCCGGATGGAACCCAGCCCCCAACTCCAGCAGCGAAGAAATCTGCCCTTCTGTATGAATCGTACCAGCAGTCGGATAGAGCGTCTGCGTCAACAATGCCAGCAGCGTGCTTTTGCCGGCACCATTGGCACCAATAATGCCCAGTGTCTCACCCCGGCGCACCGTAAACGAAATATCGTCGAGCGCCGTAAAACGCTTTGCCCGGCGCTGTCCCCGCAGCAGGTCCATGACATGCGCCTTCAAACTTTGTGAAGCCATGCTCAGGTTGAATGTTTTCGTCACACCCTCAACCCGGATTACCATATCGTTGCCCTTGCTCACAATACATCTCCAAATCGGGTCTGCGCCTTATGGAACACCGCACTGCCCACCACAAACGCCGTCAACACCACGCTTACCGAGACCAGTAACCATTGCCAAGGCACATAGGCTAGATCCGGCATTGCTGCCCCCATCCATACCTTGCGGTACAGATACAAGATCCCGGTCATCGGATTCAAAAACACCGCCCACCCATACGCTTCCGGCAAAAACGTCAATTGCTGCTCAATCGGATAAAAGACCGGCGACAGAAAAAACCACGCCAGGGTACCGACGCCAAGGATATGTTCGGTATCGCGCAGATACACATTGGCTGCCGACAGGATCAGTGCCAATCCCAGGCACAGCAGGGTTTGCAACAAAAGAATCAGCGGCAACCAATACAGTCCCGTCATCGGCATCTGCATTATAACCAAATACGGCAATAGCACACACCACGTAAGCAAAAAATTCAACAAGTTGGCCAGCACCATCGACAGCGGCAGAATGACACGTGGAAAGGCTGTTTTCTTGACGAGGTTGGCATTCCCCAGCACGGCATAGAGCGAATCATTCAGGCACATATTCAAAAACTGCCAGGCAACAATACCCGTGACCAAAAATTGCAGGTAGTGCGGACGCCCAACATTAAACCGCAAAATGGCGGCAAAGGTGCCATAGATGAAAATGAGTAGGAGCGGGCTAAGCAGTGACCAGAAAAACCCCAGCACCGAACTCTTGTAGCGGATCTTGAGATTCCGTGCCACAAGAATTCCCAGCAGCTCTCGCCGCCGCCAAACCTCCCGGACTGTATTGTGCATGTTTGTTTTCCTTAGTTACCGCAACGTTGCCGCACTTGCGCCAACCTTTCAAGTCCGAACCGCACCAGCAGCCGGTGTTTCCGCCTCCGGTTCCTGCCGGAGCTGCCGTACACCCACGTCCATCCAGCCCCGTACCGAATTTATCAACCAGACCCGATCCGCCTGAAGCAAATCCTCCACGCAAATCGTAGCCTCCGCCAGTTGGCCTTCTTGCACCAAACCGCGGCGCAGGGTTCCATCCAGCAAACCACATGCCACCGCTGGCGTCAGTAATTGCCCTTTACGCGCCACCACCACATTCGCATAACAGGACTCCGTTACCGCACCCTGCTCATTGACCAGAATCACATCGCGGCACCCCGGAAAATGCTGCAATGCCTTTTCATACACGACCCGGTGCGTCGTCTTATGATAAAGAAACACATCATCCGATCGCACGCTTCCACGTCGCGCCAGCCCCACAGGGGCATGCACATCCATCTCCCCCAACACATGCGTCTCTACCCGCATCGTCCCATCACGCTCCAGCAACCACCGCACCCGAACCGGCTCCATCACCGCAACGACCGCCTTGTCCAATGCTTGCTGCATCTGCCCCGCATCAAACGGATACCCGAAATATCTTGCGGAAGAAGCTGCTCGCTCCACATGCTGTGCCAAATACGCAAACCCTTCCTGCGGATGGTACCGGATGGTTTCCAGTAGGGCAAAGCGGGGTTGCTTGTAGCCTAAAATGGCGGCTTTTGCAAGGCACTCCTCGTACTCCTGCTCCGCCACCGAATCCCAGACGATGCCGCCACCGGTGCCATACTCAGCCTGCTGCTTGCAGCGATCTATCGTCACCGTACGAATCAGCACCTGGAAGCGCGCAGCACCGCTTGCCAGCCGATAGCCCCCCATTCCGGTATAATATCCGCGCGGGGATGCCTCCAGCTCCGAGATAATCTGCATCGTTCGCACCTTGGGTGCACCGGTTATGGAGGCACAGGGGAACAGGGCCTGCATCAAAGCCCCAAACGATACCCCCGATCGGAGCCGGGCCCGCACGCGCGAAACCATCTGATGTACCGTCGGGTAACGCTCTACCGTGAACAGCGGCGCAGGCACAACCGATCCCGGCTCTGCTATCCGCCCCAGATCATTGCGGATCATGTCCACAATCATGACATTTTCCGAGCGGTTCTTGCGACTTTCTGATAAGGCTGCCGCTACCCGCTCATCCTCCGCCTCCGTCATGCCACGCGGAGCCGTCCCCTTCATCGGACGGGCCGTAATGCAGCCATCCGCAATCTCGAAAAACAACTCGGGCGAAGCCGAACAAACCACGACATCCCCTAGATCCGCATACAGCCCGCACCGGGCCTGTTGCGCCGCCTGCAGATGCAAAAACATATGGTACGGATCACCGCAAAAGGGACGGCGCAACCGAATGGTATAGTTAACCTGATACGTATCGCCCGCCGCAATATACGCCCGAATCCGCCGCAGTGCCTCGGCATAGGTGGCCTGATCCGTATCCGCCTGCCAGCCCGCTACCGTCGCCTGCTCTTCGTCCCGGCTTGCCGCAACGTCCGGCAAGGGGAGTGTCGGCATCGACACTACATCCCGGTACACCCCGAACCATGCTAGCGGATGCTCGTGCTGCGCCGGCGCCTGGGTCTGCAACGCAGCATCCACGCCACCCGCGGCCTCATAGGCGACAACCCCCGCCACATGCAACCCGGCATCCTGCGCCGCATCCATGCCCGCCCAAAGCGCCGGCAACTCCGCCACACGGTGCGCAATCAGCACGCGTTCGGGCGCCCGAAAATATTTCCAGGTGCCATCCGCCGCCTGTGTCAGAATTGTTCCTGCCTCAAACACACGCGACCTCCATCATGGCGGAAAACAGAACGGGTGACACCCGCTACCGGCAGGTATCACCCGTGCAAATTCTCATCACCGGCATCCGGTCAGTCAGCCTTGAGCTTGGCTGGCTGACGCAACAACTCACGCATCTCAGGTGGATTCATCGTGCGCAATGCTTCTTCGCTCACACCCAGCGCCAGTAGGCGCTTCTTGTGGGTTGCCACACGGCGTGCACGCTCGCTCTCACCCTTCTTCGGACGCGATATCGGTTTTTTGTTAAAGGTACGACCCGTTCCCATAGCTGCTATCCTCCTCTCAAAAAGAGGTTGCATCCTGCCTCACTTTTGCCTCCAACGCAAGCCTATTCCAAGGTTTTTTTGTGTAACCCCGAATCCGTAGCCAAGCATGGCATGTGTAACCGAGCACACTCACCCTTTACACTGGCAATCACTGCAGCAACCTGCTAAGCACATATTGCAGAACAAAAACGAACGCAACGAGGATCTACGAATGGAAACCATCCCCCAGGACTGGCTACAAGCCGGACGCGATGCTGCCGACAAGGCCGGCACTGCCCTATTAGGCTACTCCGCCGATATGCGGCGCACCTCTTACTCCGAGGAGCAGGGTCGCGAACGAAAAATTGCGGCGGATGCTGCCGTGCATGCGATCATCCACGAGCGACTCTCCGTCACCGGGCTGCCCGTGCGCAGCGAAGAGGGTGATACCGCCCCGCCGCCTGACGGGGAGTGGGGCTGGATCGTAGACCCGCTCGATGGCAGTGCCAACTTTCAACGCGGGCTCTCGCTCTGCGCTGTATCCATTGCCCTCTGCCAGGGCATCTGCCCTAAGGCCGGTTTTATCTTTGATCTGCATACCCGGGAACTCGTCTGCGCTGGTTCCGTGCCCGGCATGCCTGCACCGGCCGCCTTGCAGTGCAGTACCACCACCCGCATCGACCACGCCATGATCTGCACCGGTATTCCTGCCCGCCTGCAGCTCAACCCGCAGGCCCAAGAAGATTTTTTTGCCATTTTCGGCGCATTTTTCAAGATCCGGATGCTGGGGGCCGCCGTACAGTCCCTGTTACACCTTGCCACCGGCAAAACCGATGCATACTACGAGAGCAATATCATGTTCTGGGATGTCATGGCCGGACAGGCCCTGGCTGAGGCTGCCGGCTGTCGTACCTGCTGCCAGCCCGGCACGCGTACAGGCAGTCTGCGCTTGCTCGTTACCGCCCCAGGTATTTTCGAGGAAAGTTGCCAGCTCCTGCACATGACCCCCTGAATACGAATGGATTCTCGCAATTATGTTTGCGCTCAGCCGTGCTTTATGGCTCTATGAGCCGCAGGAGGTAGATATGTCGCAACATCATCAATGGGGCCGGTCTCATACGTGGCTGCTAGCAGCCCTGTGCATCCTGGGTAGTGCCTGTAGCCGGGACAAGGCCCAATTACAACCTGAACTGGAAGCCGCACGAACGGCCATAACAGCAGGCAACCGGGCGGAAGCACAGCAACTTCTGGAACAAGCGGCAGAGCAGTACCCCGCCAATCTCACCGCCTTGGTCAACCTGTCTATACTGCAAGAGCAGACCGGCGACCTGCCAGCAGCCCTCAATACGCTTGACCAGGCGATGCATCAACATCCCTCCCATCCACTTGTACAAGAACGCTATGCCCATCTGCTTCTGTCTACCGGTAATCCGCAGGGCGTACTGGAATTTCTGAAACAGACAGACCCGACACCCGCCACACGCACGCTTGTAGCCCTGGCCGAGATGCAGCTCGAACGCCCCGAATCTGCAAGACACCACCTTGAGCGGGCGCTCTCGCTCGATGCAAACTATGCCCCGGCCCTCTACAATCTCGCTGTGCTATACCGCGATCACTTCCAGAACCGCATCGAAGCCCAAGCCGCCTATCGGGCGTTTCGCCAGACACACCCGCTACACCCGCTGGCACAGCGCAGCGACGATGCTTTCCTATCCCCCCTTCCCGCCCCCAAGGCCACAACACCCGATACACCAACCCTTCCATCATCATCACAGCAGCAAAATGAGCAGGAAGAAGAAGAAGATGCAGATGAGGAGGGCCTGGCAACCACGGACGAACCTACCCTACCGCCACCACCCCCACAGCCGCCAACCATCACGCCGGACACGCCCCCCCCATCCACCGCACCAGCAGAACCCACGGCAGATACACTGCTTGAGCAAGCCGAAGCACATATCGCAAGCGGCGACATAGATGCAGCCCTGCTAACCCTCAAGGATGCTGTCCAGTCGTTTCCCAATGATCCCGACGCCGTATGGCGACTTGCCGTGTTTTATGATAAAACCATACAAGCGCACAGCCGGGCCGCTGGCTTGTACCGTACCTTCCGTTCCCTGTTTCCGGAAGATCCGCGCGTCGAACAGATCCCCCGTACCGTCCAATCAACAGCCCCCCCGATTGCGCCCCCACCCGACGACAGGGCCTCCAGCATGCGACGCGCCATGTATTTCAGTCAGGCCCAGGACCACTACAGCAACCGCGAATGGGACAAAGCTATTGCCGCATACCGGCGCGTCTTGTCCATCCGTCCCTCCGATACCAGTGCCGCATTCAACCTCGGCCTCTCCTACAAGGCCGCTGGAGACCTCGACGGGGCCGCACAAGCATTCCGGATGGCGCTCGAGCAGGAGCCGGATATGATCAAGGGCCTCTATATGCTGGGGCTGACAGAACGCGACCGCGGGCAGACCGCCGAAGCCCTGATGCTCCTGAACCGGCTCATCCGCCTACAACCCGATTATGCCAAGGCACATAATTTGCTGGGCATGATCTACCTCCAGGAAAAACGGCCCGATATGACCACGATCCATTTTCAACGTCTGGTCCAACTTGATCCCGACAGCAAAGCCGGACGCAACGCAAAACGATGGCTCAATGCCCATCAACCCGAAAACTGATGTACATCTGCTGCTATGCTGGAGTCGTCCATGATGCTTGACCACCTTGCCTGGGTAGATATGGCTGCCCTGCTGCTGATCGTCCTTGGTGCCGTACAAGGGGTTCTGCGGGGGCTCTCGGGCGAGCTCGCCCGCCTACTTGGTGCCCTGCTTGCCTGGATTGCCGGCATCATGCTCTACGAACCACTCGGAGCCGCCGTAGCGCAGCATACACGCCTCGAGCCCGAACCCGCGCGCGTCTTCACCTTTGTGGCCACCGTTATTGCCGCCCTGATCCTGCTCATGCTCTTCCATCGCCTGCTTAAATTACTGCTTGCCGCCATGCTACAGCCGGGATTCGATCGCATCGCCGGCGTACCAGCCGGTATGCTTCGCATGGCTACCCTCGTGTGCATCGTCTTTGTGGCCGTACGACTCTCGCCTGACTCAGCCATTCGCGATGCCTTCGGCCCCCCTTCCCTCTTTGGAAAGCTCGCCGACCGCTTCGTACCCACGGCCCGCCGCACTCTCGAGGAATCCGACTTGCCGCACACCCCGTTTTCCCGTTTTGCCCCGGATACAGACGAACCAGACAATCCGGATGAAACCCAACCGCAATCCCAACCCTGAACCAGAAAGAACACCATGCCCAACACCCCCCCCATGATGCCCGATCTCCAGTCCAGTCTCATTTGTGACGATGTCCGCCAGGAACGCAACGGCAAATTCATGCTGATCGGTATTTTTGATGCAATCTCCCTGCCGCGCTTCCCGGCCGTCTTCCAGCGGCTCTGCATTGTCAACCGCTGGTGCTGCGGAGCGGGAACCTTTCAGCAGCACAGCCGCCTGCTAGGCCCCGATCAAATCACCAAAGTTGCAGAAAGCAAACCCGCCAACCTGAAACTCTCGCATACCGAGGCAACCGCGACCTGCATCGAATTCTTCCTTAACATCCGCTTGCCCGAGCCCGGCACCTACTGGGTGGAGATTCTCATCGAGAACCAGCTCAAGCTTCGCTATCCCCTGCGTGCAAATCAGGCTCCGTCGGCACAGCCGCAGCCCCCGCAGCAGCCTCCGCCTGCATAGCCAGCTCCGCCAGGATCACATCCTGCCCGGTGTCCCACTGCCGTAACGTCAGCAGATCATGCCCGATCTGGATGCAGCGCTCAAACACCGCTGGGTCCGAAGCATAGTCCGGTTTGGACATCAGCACCTTGCGTTCGCGCTCCAGATGCGTCCGCCAAAGCTTGAGAATCGTATCCTGCATCCCCATCGCCAACTGGTCGGATTGCATCCAGCTTTGCGGTTGCGCCCGCAAATGCACCAGCCATGTACGCGCCCGCGCCTGTACGGGCGGCTCCTCTTCCCCATCAGGTGTTGCATCAGCAGCCACACGCTCTGTTTCCAGCAACATCGCCGTCAGCGCCCGGCAGACCGGATGCCGCAGCAATCCCGGCGACATATGCGCACGAGCCATCTCGAACACCGACTCTCCGGCCGGCGACGCTGCCAGCAACTGCACGAACAACCGCTCGGCCGCAGGCATGCCTGCCGCGCGCGCCTTTTGGCCAGCCGGTGCGCCCTTTGCCCCTGCCACCTGATCCGGCGGTGGTGCCTCCGCTGCACCGGAAGAACTGCCCGCATGCCGGGCCCCCTCCTCCCGTTTCTGGAAACGCGCCTGCCGCTGCTCCTGCTCCGCCCGGGCAGCTTCCTGCTGCGCCAGATCCTGCTCCAGCGCCGACTCCGAAACCCCCAGCAACCGCCCCGCCTCCTGCAACAACTTTGAACGCTGTACGGCATCCGGACTACATGCAATCGTTTCCAGAACCGCCTTGGCGATGCGTGTCGTCACCCCCAGATCCTGCAACGCAGACGCATCCGGGCACATCGCTGCAACCTGGAATGCCACAGCCGTACCCGCTTTAGCCAGAAGAGCCGCAAACGCCTCCTCGCCTTCCCGCAGCAAAAAGCTATCGGGGTCATCCCCAGGCGGCAAGACCGCTACCCGTACGATGAGCCCCGCCCGCATCAGGGCTTGCGCCGTTTTCAGCGCCGCCGTCTGGCCCGCCCCATCCGCGTCATAGACCATCACCGCACTATCAGCATAACGTTTCAAGATTGCAACGTGCTCATCCGTAAAAGCCGTGCCCTGTGCCGCCACAGCCCGACCAAACCCGAACTGGTGACACCGCACCACATCCACCTGGCCTTCCACGACAAGCGCCTCCCGCTCCGGCATCTGCAAAATCTGCTGCCGCGCCAGATCCAGCCCAAACAAGATCCGCCCCTTATGAAACAGCTCCGTCTCCGGACTATTCACGTACTTGGGCTGTCGGGGCTGATCCGCCAACAAGCGCCCACTGAAACCCACAACCCGTCCCTGTACATCCCGGATCGGGAACATCAGGCGGTCCCGGAAACGATCGTAATAGCGATCCTGCTCCTCGTCCCGCTTCCGCAGAACAACCCCCGCCTCCTGCAACGTGGCAGCATCATACCCATGCTTTTCACCCCAGCGCAGCGTCGTATCCCAGCCCCCCGGCGCATACCCAATCCCAAATGCACGGGCTTTTTCATCCGTTAGCTGCCGTTGCTGCACATAATCCCGCGCCACACGCGCGCCCTCGTACGTATCCAGACATCGCACAAAAAATTGCGCCAGCCCCGCATGAACCGCCAGCAAGGTGCGCCGGTGCTCAGCCTTCCCGGCCTCGCCCTCCGTCTCCACCGCAATCCCAACCCGTTCCGCCAGCACTTTCACCGCCTGCAGAAAATCCAGCCCCTGATGCTTCATCACAAAAGAAATGACATCGCCTGCTTCCCCGCAGCCGAAGCACTTGAAAATCTGCATATTCGGATTCACATTGAACGAAGGGGTTTTTTCCTTATGGAACGGGCAGCAAGCCTTGTACGTCGCACCGGTACGCTTCAGGGGCACATACGCACTGATCACCTCCACAATATCATTGCGGAAACGAACCTCCTCCAACACACGATCCGGAATATATCCTGCCATACCAACTCCAAAATGCTATCCCAGCGGCCATGCTACGAAGGCGTCTGCCCCTCTTCCAGCAGTGCCTGCTCCACCTCGCCGCCCCACGAACGATATCGGTCCGCAATACATTGTACCGCCGCTGCATGCGCCTCGCGCCCCTTACCTTCCACGGCAAGTGGAGCCCCAAACGAAAAATGGACCGTTCGATCCCGATGCACCGGGCCCATGTCCTTGACCCAGCGACCCAGCCCCTGGAAATCCGTTTTCAGTGCCAGCGGCACAACCGGCACACCCGCCCGTTTCGCCAGCTTCACCGCAATCGAGTTAAACGCCCTGGGCTGCATCACGGTGCTGCGTGTGGCCTGCGGAAAGACCACCACGCAACGGCCATCCCCCAGAACCGCTTGCCCCTCCTCCATGAGGATCTTCATATCCTCGCGCGGATTTGCGCGGGTCACAACAATGGGGCGTACACCACGCATCACATCCCGAAAGACCGGCACACGCATCAGGCTTTCTTTCACGACAAACGTCATATGCTGGAAAGGCAGGACCATGGCCGGAATCGTGAACGTCTCGAGCAAACTCATATGGTTGGCAACAATCACGGCCGGTCCCTGCAACTGATCCAGCGATTCGAGCCCCTCCACCGCGAAACGCCCCCCGCAGCCCTCGACCGCACGCCAGGCATCAAGCGAAAGATCCTGCCAGTTCTCCCGGTTGTACAATCCATGCCGATAGAGCCACGAGCCCCGCCGGACCACCCCCCACAGGCGACGGTAGTACCACCAGTCGAACGACCCGAATAGGCGATCCAGCCGCTTGCGCTCCACCTCATCCGGTGTCTCATATCCATACGTGGTACGCAAGGTCTGGATAAACGCATTGGTTTCAATCATGTTATCGCCTCCGTCTTGTACGCTTACCCTTCTTTGCGGGCGAAGCTTCCTTGGCCCCCGAACGCGGCGAAAACTGTAGCACAATCGGGGCGCCCTCCAAACCGAATTCCTCACGCAAGCGCCGGATCAAATACAGTTCATACGCACGTTTCACCAAATCCGTACGATTCACGAAAATGCGAATACGAACCGGGTCCTGGCCCGTTTGCACGGCGTAATACAACTTCAGTCGGCGCCCCCCTGCCGCGACGGGGGCCGATCGCTCATACGCCCGGTGCAGGGTACGATTCAGAATCCCCGTCGGCAAGGAAACCGTAACCTGTCCGGCCACATGATCAATCGCATCAATCGTACGCTTGATGTTATACCCATCCTTGGCCGAAGCAAACACGACCGGGCAATGCCCCATGAAAGGCATTGCCGCCACCAGCGAGGGGCCATACTGCCGCTGCGTCACCGTCCCCTGTGCCAGATCCCACTTATTCACCAGGACCACGCAGCCGCGCTGGTGCGTATGAATCAGCGCCGCAATGCGTTTATCATAGGACGTGGGGCCCTGCACCGCATCCAGGATCAGGACCACCACACCCGCCCGGCGAATACTCTGCTCCGCCTTCGACAAACTGAAACGCTCCACGGCCGTATCCACCTTGCCACGCCGCCGCATACCCGCCGTATCCACCAGCAGATAATGCCGCGCCTGCGGGCCATGGCCCACCATGAAGGGAATTTCCACACTATCACGGGTCGTTCCCGCCACATCCGACACCAGGACCCGGTCACTCCGCAGCAACCGGTTGATATACGAAGACTTCCCCACATTCGGGCGTCCCGCAATCACAACCCGTAACGGATCCGCCACCGTCGGGTTCTCCTCCTCCGGTAACGCCGCACAAACCTCCTGCATCAAAGGATCCAACCCCCGGCTTTGGAGCGCTGAAACCGGAAACACCCTACACCCCAACCGCTCGAACTCGGCGGCCGCAGCATCAAACTTCTCGGCATCCGCCTTGTTTGCCGCTATCACTGTCAGACAGGACCCCTTACGCAGAAGATCCGCCACCTCCAGATCCGCCGGATGCAAGCCAGCCTGCACATCCACCACCAGCACGCACACCGCCGCATCCTGCAGGGCCGCCTCCGTCTGCTGGCGCACCCCCGCCTCAAACGGCTCCACCGAACTCTTTGCAATCGAGCCATGGATGCCGCCCGTGTCGCACAGCAGGAACCGTTCCTCCCCCCACTGCGTCTCCCGCAAAATGCGATCACGCGTCACCCCCCGTTGTGCATGCACAATCGCAATCCGCTTGCCGGCTATCCGGTTAAACAGGGCCGATTTCCCCACATTCGGACGCCCCGCAATCACCACCATTCGCCTTTTTTCCATGTCCTTCATCCCTAGCCTCATCCCTCTGTTTCCGCCTGCAAACCGGCACTAACCAATAACTTCCCTGTTTTCCTGACAATTTGCCACAAGAGATTTGTGTGTAGGAGTACGGAAACCCCCAGTTCTCTCACCGTACTCGTACACGTACTCGTACACGCCGATCTCCGCGCTCCCCTCGCTCCAAGTTTCACTACACACACACCCCGGCAACTGCTTTCCAATTGAACTGTAAAAGCTACCATGCTATAAAGCCAGCCCATTCACGTTTCACCGAAGAACAATCTACAGAGAGAGGCCACCATGGCAGGCATTTTTAAAGCATACGACATTCGCGGCATATACGGGCAGGATCTGGACGAATCGATCGCCTACGACATCGGACGAGCCTTTGTCGATCTCGTCAAACCCAAGGCCGTCGCCATCGGATACGACATGCGCCCCCATTCCCCCAGCATACGCGATGCCATCGCCCGCGGAATTACAACGCAAGGTGCCGACGTCTACGATCTGGGGCTGTGCTCGACCCCGATGCTGTACTTCGGGACCGGCGACCTGCAAACCGATGCCGGCATCATGGTCACTGCCTCCCATAACCCCGGCGAATGGAACGGCGTCAAGCTCTGCCGCCAGAATGCCATCCCCATCAGTGGCGCCACCGGCATTGCCGACATCGAGCAAGCCGTCAGCAACCAAACCTTCCAGCCCCCTGCCGCAACCCCCGGTCAGATCCACGACGCACCCATTAGCGTCAAATATGCCGACGCGATCCGGCCCTTTGCCGCCCTGCAGCGGCCCGTCAAGATTGCGGCCGATATGGCCAACGGCATGGGCATCCTCGAAGCCGAGATCTTGCACGCGTTTCTCGAGATCGACCCCTTATTCAATACCCTCGACGGTTCTTTTCCCAACCACGAGGCCAACCCCCTCAAAGGCGAAACCTACAGCGCCCTCCAGTCCTTTATGCAGGAGGGCAACTACGACTTCGGGGTTGCGTTTGACGGCGATGCCGACCGAGTTGGCTTTACCGACGAACACGGCAATATCATTCCCATGGACTTGATCACGGGGCTCATCGCCTGCGAAATCCTGCAGCACGAGAAAGGCCCCGTACTCTACGACCTCCGCAGTAGCCATGCCATCCCCGAACGCATTGCCGAATGCGGGGGCACCCCGCACATGTCCCGCGTTGGTCACTCCTTCATCAAGCAGCAAATGCGCGATGCCGGCGCCATCTTTGCCGGGGAACTTTCCGGGCACTACTACTTCCGGTTCGACAACGTATATGCCGAAAGTGCGGCACGGGCCGTCCTGTGTATTGCCAATATCGTCAGTGCCGCCAACCAACCGCTCTCGGCCCTCATTGCCCCCCTGCAGCGCTACGTCCCCAGCGGGGAGATCAACTCCCGCGTGCAAGATCCCGAAGCCGTCCTCGAGCGGTTGCGCAGCGAGTTTGCCGACGGCAAACAATTCGAACTCGACGGGCTCAGTGTCGAATACCCCGATTGGTGGTTCAATGTGCGCCTATCCAACACCGAACCCCTCATCCGCCTCAACCTGGAGGCACCAACCCGCGAGGCAATGGAAAGTCACCGCGACGCCGTGCTGGCTATCATTCGGGAGAACACATGAAAAAAGCAACCATCGAGACCATGATCCAGCCCTTCCAAGAGACCTTCGGTACGCCGCCCGCCGTGGCCGCCTTTGCTCCCGGACGCGTCGAAGTCCTTGGCAACCATACTGACTATAACGAAGGCTTCGTGCTCTCCTGTGCCATTGAGGAAGGCGTCACCTTCCTCGCTTCTGCCATACCGGGAAAAACCTGCCGGTTGATCGCCGGGGACTTCGGTGAGCAAGTCACCTTTGCGTGCGACAATCCGCAGCCGCAGCCCGAGCACCCCTGGGCCGCCTATGCCATCGGCGTCTATGCCCGCTTGCTGCCCCACCTCTCCAGACCGTTTGCCTGGCAAGCCATCTTCCACGGCACCGTGCCCCGCGGGGCCGGACTTTCCAGCTCTGCTGCCATCTCCATGGCCACCGCCAAGGCACTATGCCGTCTGGGGGCCATCGAACCCGATCCCCTCACCATCGCCCGCATCGGCCAGCAGGCCGAACACGAATTTGCCGGCGTGCGCTGCGGACTGCTCGACCAGCTCTCCAGCCTTTGCGGCCAGCAACATCACCTCCTCCAAACCGATTTTCGCTCGTTCGAGATGCAATCCGTCCCCCTCGAACCCCAAACCTGCTTTATCCTGGCCTCCTCGGGCACCACCCATACGCTCGGGGACGGCGTCTACAACGAACGCCGCGCAGACTGCGAGGAAGCCGCCAAAGCCTTTGACGCCCTGCTCCCGCATTCGGTTCCCATGCTGCGCGATGTATCCATGCAGGAATGGATCGACAACCAAGCCCAACTACCGCCTCGAGCCGCCAAACGCGCGGCACATGTCATCGGCGAAAACACCCGCGTGCTGGAGGCGGCCGATGCCCTCCGACGCGGTGACCTCGCCCACTTCGGCTTTCTCATGTTCGAGTCCCACCATAGCTCCATGGTAAACTTCGAGAACTCCTGCCCCGAGCTCGATACCATTATCTCCATTGCCCGCCAAACCCCCGGCATCCTCGGGGGACGCCTCTCCGGCGGTGGCTTTGGCGGAAGCGCCATCCTGCTCGCGCATGCCGACGCCGTCGAGGATATCGTCCGCACCTTGCCGCAAGCCTTTGCCGCCAAACACCAAACCCCCTGCGAACTGCACGTCATCCACCCCGCCGAAGGTGCGCGCCTCATCCCCCTCCTACCCCCTGCAGCAAACCCCGCAACGGCGAAACGTTTGTAGCCATGGCCGCTAACACGCCCGCCGTAGCGAGCGAAGGCGGGGCCGTGGATGGATCGGTAGAGGGCATTAGGGTAGTCGCCCACGCGCTAGCGCGCGCGGCTAGGGAAAACCATGAAGGTACAGGTTCACTACGAAAAAGGAATCATCATATGCTGACCATGCAGGCGCTCGCAACAGCCAATCCACCTCTCTATGTCACCCAACAGGAAACCTACGCCTTCTATGCCTCGCATTTTGATCTTACACCGGAAACCGACAAGCTGTACCAGCGATTTTTGCTCGATAGCCCCATTCACGGACGGTATGTCGGGCTCGACAAAAAGGAGGATGCATGCGAAACGAATCCCGATGCTTTGCATGATCGCTTTTTACGCTATGCGCGCCAAACGGCTGCGGATGCTGCCCGCAAGGCGATGCGGCAGGCGGACCTGAACCCCGAAGATATCGGCGGATTGGTCGTAAACACCTGTACCGGGTATTGTTGTCCGGGCTTGTCATCCTATCTGGCAGAGGACTTGGGGCTATCCACCAACATCCGGGCACTCGATGTGGTCGGCATGGGCTGCGGCGGGGCACTGCCGAATGTGCAAGCTGCCGCAGGGTTGCTGGCCCTCCACGACGAAAGACCCATCCTGAGCATTGCCGTCGAAATCTGCTCAGCCACCCTCTTCATGGGGACCGATCCCGCCCTCATTGTCAGCAATTCCATCTTTGGGGACGGCGCCGCCGCTGCCATCCTGCAATCCGACAAGCAGGCCAACGGCTCCGCGTTGCTGCGTATCATCGATTTTGCCTCTGGCTTGTATCCCAAGCATCGCAACGAGCTACACTATCGCCAGGAAGGCGGCCGCCTACGCAATGTGCTCAGCCGGAAGGTCCCGCTCATCGGGGCACGTACCTCCCGCGAGGTGCTGAACCGCCTGCTGGCGGAGCATCACCTGCAGCAGCAGGATATTGCATGGTGGGCTGTCCATGCCGGAGGAACGGCCGTGCTCGACCAGGTCGGTCGCGACTTGGGCCTCACCCCGGAGGCGCTGCAGTTTTCCCTGCATGTCTTCCACACCTACGGGAACATGTCCTCCCCATCTGTACTCTTTGCCTTGCAGCAGGTACTCGAAGAGGGATGCCCCGCCCGCGGCGAACGCGGCATCCTCCTCTCGTTTGGCGCAGGATTTTCATCGTTTGCCGCCCTCGTGGAGTTTTTGTAGCCATGCCGACCCATCATCATTCCCACAAAACGGATGTACTCATCGTCGGTGCCGGACCAGTGGGCCTGTTTCTCGCCCATCTTCTCGGGGCGGCAGATATTCGGACCCTTTTGGTGGAACAACGAACCGACACCGATGCGCCGTCCATGGCTATCGGGCTCATGCCACCGTCCTTACGGCTGTTTGCCGCCATCGGTCTTGCCGACCCACTAGTGCAGGTGGGCGTACAGGTGCAAACAGCCGTCGTGCATGACCAGCAAACACGGCTTGGTTCGCTGGACTTTTCCGGTTTACCACCGCCCTTTGCCTTCATCCTCTCCCTGCCCCAGTCCAACTTGATGCACCAGATGCGGCAGCATCTGGCAACCTATCCCTCCGTGCAGTTCATACGCGGTACAACCGTCACCGGTATCCGAGAGGATGCGGCAGGCTGCCACGTACTAGCCCACGACACCTTGACGGGGCAATCCCCGGAGCGGAAAGCCCGGTTTGTGGCAGGCTGTGACGGACATGATAGTACCGTACGCCGCTTACGCAATATCCCGGTCTCCCACAAAACCTATGCCCCCACATTTGCCATGGGGGATTTTCCCGACACAACCGATTGGGGCACGGCCGCCCACCTCTTTTTTACCCCGCAAGGATCTGTCGAATCCTTTCCCTTGCCCGGCAAAAAGCGTCGCTGGGTTGCCCTGACGTCTCCCGAACAACAGGCCCCCGCCGCGTTAGCAGATCGTGTGTCTGCTATCACCGGACAACAGATTCCCTTGGAAAAAGAACAATACCATAGTGCTTTCACGCCGCACCGACAGCTTGCAAGCGCCTTCCACGCAGGACATACCGCCCTATGCGGTGATGCCGCCCATGTCATGAGCCCTATCGGGGGGCAAGGCATGAATACCGGCTTTGCCGATGCCTGGCATCTTGCAGCAGTGCTGACCCAGGGGCTTCGCCGCAATGCCCCCCTGACCCCATTACTGGAAAACTATGCATCCGCCCGTCGCCGCGCTTTTAACGTGGCAGCCAACCGGGCTGCAGCCGGTATGTGGTTGGGCACCGGCACCGGTGCCACGTTCTCGGCACTCCGCTCCAATCTGCTCCAGCATTTCTTGCTGCGTAGACCCCTATCGCATCGGCTCCCCGCATGGTTCTCCATGCAAAACATCCCCTCCGGAACCATTCCCGATAAAGCCCTGAAGACAGGCATAAACGCCCATGCCTCCGAACAGGCACAGCCCGCACCGGAGACCCCATGAAAACACCCATACCCTTCTTCTGCCAAAAACGGCTCGCGAGCCCGCACCAGAAACGTAACCTTAACCGCGACATTTTCACCATGATAGCCTCTCGGTACCAACGCACCACACGTGTATTGTCTTTCTTTCGCGATCAGGCCTGGAAGCAAAACCTGGTAGACATGCTGCCGGACGATCCATCGCCGCTTTGCCTGGATGTCGCCTGCGGCACGGGCGACATCACCCACTACCTAGCCGCAAAATATCCGGACGGACGCATTCTCGGCATGGATCTAACCGAATCCATGCTGGCAATGGCCAGACGCCGCCAACCACCGCCAAACGTTGCATACTGCTGCCGCGACATGCAGGACACCGGACTGGACCCAAACGCCGTGGATATCATTACGGGCGGCTATGCCTTGCGCAATGCCGGCGACCTACAGGCAACCCTCGCGGAACTCTTCCGCGTACTCAAACCCGGCGGCCAGGCCGCCTTTCTCGATTTTTCCAAACCGCAGGCACGCATACTCCAGCTTCTCGAATATGCCCTGCTGAGCCTCTGGGGCGGATTATGGGGATTACTCCTGCATGGCCAACCCAGCCTCTATACCTACATTGCCCAGAGCCTACGAGCATTCCCGGATACCCAGCAACTCAACGCCCTTTTTCGTACGCATGGTTTCATACCCCAGATCTCCAAATACTATTTTTTCGGGGTCATACAAACCATTACTGTAACAAAACCCGCAGAACCCCAAACGCAACGGGAAACATCGCCATGAAATTGCCAGATTTTTCGCGGCGTGCCGAGCGAACCGAACGCATGGATGCGCCTGACTGCGACGCCGGGCAACTCCTGCGTACGATACAACAGTTTGTCGTCGTGAACCGGCTCTTTTCCCGGTACCGCTTCCTGCTGCGGCGCTATGTCCTAGCGGACATGCTGCAGGCCCCATCCCGAACGTACCACCTGGTGGATTTGGGTGCCGGAGGCTGCGACATTCCTCGTTGGCTCATCCAGCAGGCCCGCCAGCTCGGGTTGCATCTTACGATAACGGCACTCGAATATGATGCGCGCATTGCCCGCTATGCACGGCAGGCCTGCCGGGACTACCCCGAAATTGCCATTCGGGAAATGGATATCCGTGCCACGCCGCCCATCCAAGGAGCGGACTACATCTTTGCCAATCACCTCCTGCACCACCTCTCCGACCAGGAATGCATCGCACTGTTTCGCCACATCGATCAGGCCACCCCGCGCGCCGTCTTGCTAAGCGACTTACTACGAAGCGCTTGGTCCTACTACGGCTATTTGCTGGCAACCCCGCTGTTCTTCCGGAACAGCTTCGTCGTCCCCGATGGTCTCGCATCCATCTGCCGCGGATTCACACCGGATGACATACAGGACCTGCTGCACGCAGCCGCGCCCTCCCTGCCCTTCGCCGTCCAGTGCCTTTTTCCCGGACGCATCGTCATACTCGCCCACCAGATGCGCAAACCTTGAGCCTCAAGGATGTCGCAGGGCAAGGCTTGCCGTTTGATCCTTTGTTGTAGCTGCCTTTCTCTCCTGAGTTCCGCATGGGGACACCCTATGAAAAAATACCTGCTCCTTATTTCCAATAGTCGAATACGACCATTGGAAAAAGGAGAGGTCAACGTTATGCCGGATAAATAAACGATAGACATTGTATCCGTATTGTCCTACCATATGCACCATGATGATTTTCAAGTGGAATGCCGAAAAAAATGTAATCCTCGAGAAGGAAAGACGGATTACATTTGAAGAAATAGTGGAGCTGATTGAGTCTGGTACTTACACGCTAGAAGTGGACCACCCGAACAAAAAGAAATATCCGAACCAACGGATTCTGATAGTCGATGTTGCTGGATATGCATATATGCTGCCTTTTGTGAAGGAGGGAGAGGCGTATTTCCTAAAAACGATTATACCGAGCAGAAAAGCAACCAAACAATATCTTGGAGGACAAGATGATGA
The DNA here is from genome assembly GCA_964598575.1 of uncultured Victivallales bacterium. GTDB lineage: Bacteria > Verrucomicrobiota > Kiritimatiellia > UBA8416 > UBA8416 > T3Sed10-140. The sequence goes on from CAZRCN010000006.1 coordinate 27,141, forward strand.
AAAATAAAAAGACCATGGTTTTTGATGAATACGAAAGTGAGATCCTGGAAGCTTTCGAGAGCGGAAAACTCAAACCCGTAGATACTTCCGAGGATTTCAAGGCGATTGCGCGAAATACGATGCGGAAGAACAAGAAAATCAACATTAGAATTTCGGAAAACGATCTCTCTGCTCTTCAGAGAAAAGCGGCCCGAGACGGCATTCCGTACCAGACCTTGATTGGAAGTGTTCTGCATCGATTTGCCAGCGGATTTCTTAAAGAGGCATAACATCCGAATCGACACGTATTTTCAAAAGCCGCGAACGGCTTTTGAAAAACGATCATTCAAGCGTTAGTTTCCGAGATGAATGATCATTCCTGGACGAGAATATTCAATCGCTCTTTTGCCTCTTCAAGTACAGCAATAACCTGATCTCGCGAGACAGTCCGGGGTTGGGGTCAGCCCTTTAGAATCAACTTTACAGCGATGATTGATCTATCTTTTTAGCGGCCCACCGTCCCCGTGACCTGCTGGCTAGGCATGCGGTACGTTGACTTCCTCTATCGTAAGGAATCTGATCCTGCTTCGTAGTGTCACAGGGGGTGTTAGTACAATGCATTGGAATTTTCAGCAGACATATACACAATTACCTGAGGCATTTTTCTCACGGATCATGCCTGAAAAGGTGCCCGCGCCAGCGGCAGCAATCCTGAATTACGGTTTAGCTGACGAACTAGACCTGGATCCTGCGCGTTTATCTTCCGAGGAAGGTGTCGCTGAGCTTGCCGGATGCCAGATCCCGCAAGGGGCTGATCCCATAGCACAAGCGTATGCCGGGCACCAGTTCGGTGCCTTCACAATGCTGGGGGATGGACGCGCTATTGTTCTTGGGGAACATGTGGATACAGCCACGCGCCGCTGGGATGTACAATATAAAGGATCCGGACGAACGCCGTATTCGCGGAGTGGCGATGGCAAGGCCGCCATCGGACCGATGTTGCGCGAATATATCATCAGCGAAGCGATGCATGCACTCAACATTCCGACCACACGTAGCTTGGCCGTCGTCACGACCGGCGAAGCCGTGTATCGAGAAGCACCCCTGCCCGGTGCCGTTTTGACGCGGATCGCGTCCAGTCATATCCGGGTGGGAACCTTTCAGTATGCCGCTGCCCAACGAGACACGACCTTGTTGCAATCGCTTGCCGACTATACCATAAGACGCCATTTTCCCGCGTTGCAGGATGCCGCCACGCCTTATCTGGATTTTATGGAAGCGGTTATGCTGCGCCAAATCGCATTGATATCGGCCTGGATGCATGTCGGCTTTATTCATGGCGTGATGAATACCGACAACATGGCACTGTCCGGTGAAACGATTGACTACGGCCCTTGTGCGTTTATGGATGCATATGATCCCGCAACCGTCTTTAGCTCGATTGATCGCTATGGTCGCTATGCCTTCGCCCATCAACCACCCATCGCCTTATGGAATCTGTCCCGCTTTGCCGAGACACTCCTCCCGCTTATCCATCCTGAACGTGCCAAGGCAATCGAAAAAGCCGAGGAGGTGCTGGCACGCTTTGAAACGCTATTCGCGGAGCAATGGAACCAAGCGTTGCGCCAGAAACTGGGCTTAGGCAACAAGGAGGAAGGCGACACAGCGCTCGTGGCTCAATTGCTACAATGGATGCACCAGAACCGCGCTGACTATATCAACACCTTCCGAATGCTGATGGATGCCCGCGAAACGCCGGGCAAGTGCTTTGGTCAGGACGCCGCGTTATTGGCTTGGTGGAACGCCTGGGTAGAGCGGCGCAAGCGGCAGCCGCAGTCGGACGAGGATTCGTTAGCCATGATGCAGCGGGCAACACCGGCTGTGATTCCGCGGAATCACCGGGTCGAAGAAGCGCTGCAAGCAGCGAGCGAGGCGCAGGACTACAAACCGCTGCATGCCTTATTGGAGGCGTTACAAGACCCCTTCAACCATCAGCACCTCCGACCGTACTATCAAACGCCACCACCCGCCGATGCCCCACCCTATCGTACCTTCTGCGGCACATGATGTTTGGCGCATTGCTGTTGCCAAAACACGATATGACCCGCTATGCAGCCCATCCGCAACAGGCACAGGTTTGCTGGCCCGGACAAAACACCAAACGGTAGGCCAGACAGCCACCCGAATTGCACTTGTTGTCATATTTTTTTTGCATATATCGGGCACAACCCCTTGCTTTGTAGGAAACGCGTCGTATACTGGTTGGAACTATTTCAGTAAGGCTGTCGCGTTTGCACGCTAGCAACAAGGCAGCAGAAACAAAAGGTGAGTGATACATGCATATAGTGGTTTGCATAAAACAGGTTCCCGACACACACGAGGTCAAACTCGACCCCGAAACCAACACCCTCATGCGCGAAGGCGTCGCCGCCATCGTAAACCCCTTCGATATGTATGCCATCGAAGAAGCATTGCGACTGCGCGATAAGCTGGGCGGAACCGTCACTGCACTGACCATGGGTCCCCCGCAAGCCGAAACGGCCTTGCGCGAAGCCATCTCCATGGGCGTAAACACCGGTGTGCTTGTGTCCGATATCGCCTTTGCCGGCAGCGATACCTGGGCTACCAGTTATACGCTGGCCCAAGCCATCCGGTCCTTCGACGAAGCACCCAGCGTCATCCTCTTCGGCAAGCAGGCCGCTGACGGCGATACGGCCCAGGTCGGCCCCGGCGTTGCCGCCCAGCTCGACATGCCCCAAATTACCTACGTGCGCAAAATCGAGGAGATTGATGAAAGCCGGATCGTGGCCGAGCGTCTGCTGGAGACCGGCTTCGAAGCCATCGAATCCAGCTTGCCCTGCGTTTTGACGGTCGTAAAGGAAATCAATGAACCCCGTCTCCCTTCCCTGAAAGGCAAAATGGCTGCCCGCAAGGCTGAAATCCAGAAATGGTCTGCTGCCGACATTGGGGCCGAGGCCGAAAAGACAGGGCTGATGGGTTCACCCACCAAGGTAGTGAAAGTCTTTACCCCGCCGCCGCGCGAAGGCGGGGAAGTGCTGACCGGGGAACCCCGTGAGGTAGCCCAGCAACTGGCAGCCAAACTACGTGATATTATCATCGAAGCAGCATCATAAGGGGAAAAACCATGGCACAAGATCCAATCATTGTTGATTCCGAAGCCTGCGTAGGTTGTGGACAATGCGTACCGGCCTGCCCGTTTGGCGCCATCGCCATGCCGGAGGCTACCGCCCAGATTGACCTAACCAAATGCACGCTCTGCGGCGCTTGCGTCGAAACGTGCTCTTTCGATGCCATCACCATGCAGGAAAAAACCCAGGCCGATGCAACGACACTCAATGCCTACCAGGATGTCTGGGTGCTGGTGGAAATGGAAGATGAGCAGATTGCCCCCGTCAGCTTTGAGCTGCTCGGCAAGGGCAGACTGCTCGCAGACACACGTGGCGCGAAACTCTGCGCCGTCCTGATCGGACACCAAGTCGGGGAAATGACCGAATCCCTCATCCATCACGGGGCCGATGTTGTATACCACGCCGATCATGCGGATCTTGCCTATTTCTCGGATGAGCCTTACACCAAACTGTTGATGCACCTGATCGAAAACCACAAACCGGAAATTGTCCTGTTTGGCGCAACGGCCACTGGTCGCAGCGTTGGCTCCCGTATTGCGGTGCTGATCCATTCGGGGCTTACGGCCGATTGTACCGGGCTCGACATCGATCCTGAGACCGGCAACCTGTTGCAGACGCGGCCTGCCTTTGGCGGCAACATCATGGCCGTCATCGAGTGCCCGGCCCATAGGCCGCAAATGGCATCGGTGCGACCGAACGTTATGCCACAAGCCGAAAAGGACACGAGCCGCACGGGGGACGTCATCACCGTCGAGCTGGATGGCATCGACCTTTCCTCGCGCACCAAACGCTTGCGCTATGTGCCGGAGAAGGGCTCGCACGTCAACATCACAGAAGCCCAGGTACTTGTGAGCGGGGGGCGCGGCATCCAGAAGCCGGACAACTTCTCCATCATCCAGGAACTGGCGGATGTGCTTAACGGCGGCGTTGCGGCATCGCGGGCGGCCGTAGATGCGAACTGGATTCCCTACTCCCACCAAGTCGGACAGACCGGCAAAACCGTTTGCCCGAAATTGTATATCGCTTGCGGCATCAGCGGCCAGATCCAGCATTTGGCCGGCATGGGATCTGCTGAAACCATCGTAGCCATCAACAAAGACCCCGATGCCCCCATTTTTGATATTGCAACCTATGGCGTCGTTGGAGATGTTCTTGATGTTGTACCCGCTTTTACCGCAGAATGCCGGAAAATATTGAATCGGTAATCCTGTCGGACGAAACCGGCCTATGGTGATGCGTAACGGGAAGAAGGAGGCGAAGATGCGGTACATGACAAATATGCGTGCAGCACTGGTTGTTGCGATACTTACAATCGGCACTGCTTTTCAGGCTTTTGGTAGCCCACAGGATGTGCTCATCGTACCGGCACGGACACGGATCGTCCGACTCGCGTTGGATCTACACGCCCTGCGCGGCGTCACGCTTGTGTCCTATGCCAACACAGATGACCCGCAGCGCCCCCTACTCCATGTCTGGGCACCAACAACCCGCGCTTGGGAACGAATCGAGCTCGAACAACTCCCGGTCCACGACCGCATACCCGAACAACCCCAGGTGCTCTACCTGATTGGGAATGAAACCATACTGCCGCCGGGAATCCCCTCGGTACTGGATCACGCGGTCCGGCAGGTATCCGTCGCCTCTCTCTCTATTTCAGAGATCCTGCGGCAATTCGACCCCACTATGGGCTTCTCGGCAGCAGAATGGCGCTCGCTCGCGAGCCGCCACAACCTGCAAATCCGTGAAATTCGGCATGAACGCCGTCGCTGGCACCGCTTCGGCGGGCCGCAAGCCCCGGAAGCACCAGCACCGCAGACGGATACACCGGCACCCGCATCAGAACCCGCTCCGGTTGCTGAGCCCGCCCCGGAACCGGAACCCATCACAATGGAAGAAGCCACTGATCTACCGCCGAAGCCGCTCCCCGAACAACCCGAGGGACCCGCCGCAGAACCACAAGCCGACGAAGGCGTGCCCGATGTGGAAGAAAAGGGGGCACCCGAAACAGAGGATACCGATGCCGCCGCGGTCGAACCTTCCGAGCCACTCGATCTGGAGCCCGAACCCGCTCCGCAGGATGACCCCATCCCCGAAAAACAGTAAAGCATCCATCGCCTGGTCACCAGGATCCCAAGTATCCTTCCGGTCCCGCCATACATCGTAATATGCGGTTTCTGGCTTGGCGGCTTTGCGAGCGAAATGCCTCCGCATTTACCCCCGGATCTGGCCGCGCCCCTGCACCACAAACTTGTAGGTCGTCAGCTCCTCCAGCCCCATCGGTCCGCGGGCATGCAATTTATCCGTGCTGATGCCAATCTCCGCGCCCATGCCGAATTCAGCCCCATCAGTAAAACGGGTGGAGGCATTTACGTATACCGCCGCAGAATCTACCTGCTGCGTAAAAAGCTTCTGCGCCTTTTCCGACTCAGCGACAATCGCATCGGAATGATGTGAGCCATATTGATTGATGTGCCGGATGGCTTCCGGTAGCGACGATACCACACGAACTGCCAGTCGCAAATCCAGATATTCTGTAAACCAGTCCTCTTCCGTGGCTGCTTCCATCGCGGGCACGATCTGTCGGGCGCCTGCATCCCCGATCAGCGTACATCCGCGTTCCGTGAGCCGCTCCGACAACAAAGGCAAAAACGTGTCTGCCTGGCTCGTATGCACAAGAATCGTCTCCAGGGCATTACAAACGCCCGGGCGTTGGCATTTGGCATTTTCCGCAATCGACAACGCCATGGCCGGGTCGGCCGACTCATCCACATACACATGGCAAATGCCTTTGTAGTGCTTGATCACCGGCACCCGGGCGTGCTCGCTTACCGACCGGATCAACGCCTCCCCGCCACGCGGAATCACGAGATCTACCAATCCCTCCAGCCGCACCAACTCGCGGACGGCAGCTCGATCCCGGGTCCGGATGAGCTGGATGGCATGCTCGGGCAATCCCTTTTTTGCCCCACCTTCCGTCAATATGTCTGCCAGGACCGCATTGGAATGACGTGCTTCCTTGCCGCCGCGCAGAATAATCGCATTGGCGGTCTTGATGCACAAGCCAGCCGTATCAACGGTAACATTGGGCCGCGATTCATAAATAATGCCGATTACCCCGATCGGAACCCGCTGCTTTATAATTTCGAGTCCGTTCGGTCGAATCCACCGACTCATGGTTGTGCCGACAGGATCTTTCAGCACCGCAACCTCGCGTAATCCAGACACCATGGCATCGATCCGCGCCTCATTCAGCAACAACCGATCCTGCATGGCCTGCGACAGCCCATCCTCGCGCGCAGCATCCATATCCTTCTTATTGGCAGCCTGTATCCGCTCCCGGTTGGCATCCAAGGCATCTGCCATGGCCGACAGGATGCCCCCCTTTTTTCGCGCCGGCAGCGCAGCAAGTTCGCGTGCTGCCACCTGTGCCTGCTGCCCGATTTGCAGCATGTCTTCATGTAAGCTCATGGTTTCTCCTTACCTCATAACGCTGAGGGTACAATCAGGGTTCCTGTATCAGCACCAGACATAATGCTTTGCAAAACGCCTTCCTTACAGCCATTGGCTATCACCACCGCACAACCACTCGACGCAGCAAGCTGGGCCGCCTTCAGCTTCGACCCCATACCCCCCTTGGATATCCCGTCTGTATTTGCCTTCACACACTCCATCGTCTTGCGTGTCACGGCATCCAGGAATCGCACCCGCTTGGTGCGCCCGTTGGCCACCGGTTCCCGCACACCATCTACCGTACTCAATAATATCAACAAATCCGCACGTATCAGTTTTACAAGCAGAGCCGCTAGGTAATCGTTGTCGCCAAACGCCAGATCTGCCTTTATTTCCTCATCACTCACCACATCATTTTCATTAATAATGGGGATCACGCCGCGTCGTAAGAGCAATTCCACGGTATGCCGGGCATTCATCTGCTGCACCTTGTGCGTGAAATTTCCATGCGTCAGCAGAACCTGCCCCACGACCAGCCCTTTGCGGCCCAGATATTCCGCATAGCGCGTCATCAGCCGCGCCTGGCCAACAGCCGCCGCCATCTGTATTTCGGGCAGACTCGTCGGGCGCGTACGCATCCGTAGGGCCTCCATCCCGGCCCCAACGGCACCCGAGGTTACCACAGCAACTTCGTGTCCACGCTTGTGCAAGGCTGCCACTTCGTTGGATAAGGCCATCATGCGCCGCTTGTCCGGACGTCCTGTGCGCTGCACCAGGACGCGCGACCCCAGCTTGATCACCACGCGACGAGCCGCAGGGATTCCGGCGCGGTATTTTAACGAAACCGCCTTCATGGCACTCACTACCTCCTTGTTGCGGCCGTATACCGCCTGCCCTACCGCCGCCGCGCGGCAGCCATTGCCCGTGCCGCTTCCCGGTCCGCGGTCTTCTGCTTCAATACCTCGCGCTTATCCGCCATCTTCCGACCACGGCAAATTCCGATTTCCACTTTTACACGCTGGCGCCGGAAGTACAGGCGCAAGGGTACCAAGGTGTGCCCCTGTCGCTCCGCGGCTGCACGCAATGCAAGCATTTCGCGCCGATGCACCAATAATTGCCGTGGTCGGTCCGGTTCGTGATTAAAGCGGTTTCCAAAGGAATATGGTTGGATCGTCACGCCATACAGCATGACCTGCTTCGGCTCCACCTGCACATAACTGCCTGTCAGCGAGACATGGCCCAAACGCAGGGCTTTGACTTCGGTTCCGCGCAGGGCCAGGCCAGCCTCCAGCCGTTCCAGCACTTCAAAGTCATGATATGCCTTGCGATTCGTCGCAATATTCGCCGTAGGTTTTGCTGCCATAATCCGCAGACTTACAGCGTCGGTGCCGGCTCGGCGGCTTCATCCAACCGGGCATAATCGATCTTACCGTCTGCAATTTCCCGCAGGGCGATATCTGCCTTTTCCTCGCCAACCTTGGGTTTTACATACGGACGATCACCGCTGTTGAGCTGGCGTACCCGCTTGGACACCATGTTCACAAGAATCGGAACACTTGGTATGCGTTTCCGTGCTGCTTCTACTAATTCAATATTCAAGGGGACCTCCACCTATAGAATGAAACGGGGCGCAGTGTATGCGCCCCGTTCCGGTAAGTCAACTTAATTCAGCAAGGGTTACATCATGCCGCCCATGCCGCCCATGCCACCCATGCCGCCCATGCCGCCCATATCAGGCGAAGGGCCAGCCGGTGCCGACGATTTATCTTCCGGCAGATCGGTGATCATGCACTCGGTCGTCAGCAACAGCCCGGCAATACTGGCCGCATTCTGCAGGGCCGTACGTGTCACCTTGGCCGGATCCAGCACACCGGCCTTGATCAGGTCCGTGAACTCACCGGTGGAAACATTGTAGCCATAATTGACCGCTTTGGCCTTCTTGACCTCCGCCACAATCAAGGCACCCTCAAGGCCTGCATTCCGCACCAGGGTGCGCAACGGGGCTTCCAGGGCACGACGGATGATGTCTACACCCACGGCCTCATCACCGGTTGCTTCAACGCTGCTCAGCGACTTCTGCGCGTTGAGAAGCGCAACACCGCCACCGGGCACTACGCCTTCCTCAACTGCCGCACGGGTCGCATGCAGGGCATCCTCGACGCGAGCCTTCTTCTCCTTCATCTCGCTTTCCGTGGCAGCACCAACATTGATCACCGCAACACCGCCCGCCAGCTTTGCCAGACGCTCCTGCAGCTTTTCACGATCATAATCCGATGACGTTTCCTCAATCTGACGTTTGATCTGCGAAACACGGGCCTGGATATCGGACGTCTTGCCCGCACCCTCGACGATCGTCGTGTTCTCTTTCTCCACCGTGATGCGCTTGGCGCGACCCAGGTCATCCAGCGTAACGTTTTCGAGCTTGATGCCCAGTTCCTCGGAAAGCATCCGACCACCGGTCAGAACGGCAATATCCTCAAGCATGGCCTTGCGACGGTCGCCAAAGCCTGGTGCCTTGACGGCACAGCACTGGAAGGTACCACGCAAGCGATTGACCACCAGCGTAGCCAGGGCTTCACCCTCAACGTCCTCTGCAATGATCATCAGCGGCTTGCCAGCCTTCGCCACATTCTGCAGCAACGGCAGCAAATCCTGCAAATTGGAGATTTTCTTCTCGTGGATCAGCACATAGGCATCCTCGAGAACCGCTTCCATGCTGTCCGCATTCGTCACGAAGTACGGGGAAAGGTAGCCCTTGTCGAACTGCATACCCTCAACTACGTCCAGCGTAGTCTCCATGGTCTTGGCCTCTTCCACCGTGATCGTGCCATCCTTGCCGACCTTGTCCATCGCCTCGGCAATGATATCACCAATCTCACGATCGCCATTGGCCGAAATCGTGGCTACCTGCGAGATCTCGGTGTGCTCCTTGACCTTCTTGCTCATCTTGGCAATGGCACCAACGACGGTTTCGGATGCTTTGTCGATCCCGCGCTTCAGGCTCATCGGGTTTGCACCGGCCGTCACGTTCTTGAGACCCTCGCGATAGATGGCTTCAGCCAGCAGCGTTGCTGTCGTGGTGCCGTCACCCGCAACATCACTTGTCTTGCTCGAAACCTCGCGCACCATCTGCGCGCCCATGTTTTCAAACGGATCCGGCAGCTCAATCTCTTTGGCTACCGTCACACCATCCTTGGTCACCGTCGGGGAACCAAATTTCTTGTCGAGCACCACATTGCGCCCACAAGGGCCCAGCGTTACCGTTACGGCACGGCTCAGCTTCTCCACCCCAGCCAGAATGGCCTGGCGCGCCTTGTCATCGTATTTCAATTGCTTTCCTTCAGCCATGGTCATGTCTCCTTATGTTTTTATTGTACCTGTTTTTCTTGTCGCCTGCCTAGGCAATCACGCCGAGAATGTCATCCTCGCGCACGATCTGATACTCCACGTCGTCAATCTTCACTTCCGTGCCGCCGTACTTCGGCAACAAGACCTTGTCACCCTTCTTGACATTAAAGGCAATCGCCTTGCCGTTGTCATCCAGCTTGCCGGTGCCTACAGCAACGACTTCGCCTTCCTGCGGTTTCTCCTTGGCCGTATCCGGAATAATGATACCGCCTTTTTCCACTTCCTTGGCAGCTGCCGGCTTAACCAGCACACGATCACCCAATGGTTTGATCTTCATCTTCACTTCTCTCCCTTGTTTGCCCCGGAACCCCGGGATTGGTTTATGTTAGGAACGTACGCAAAGGTGCCTGCACCGCATCGGGGCAGGCAGCTTTTGCCAGAGATTATTTCTTGTCTTCGTCGACCATCTCGAAGTCGGCATCAATGACATCGTCATCCTTGCTCTTCTGCTGCTCCGAAGCGCCGGCACTTCCCGCGCCCTCTTCGGCTGCTGCACCACCAGCCTCGGCATCAGCCCCCGGCTGCTGCTGTTGCTGCGCATTCGCATACATCTCCTGCGAAATGGCCTGCATATCCTGGTTCAGTGCGTCCATGGCACTCTTGATCTCCTCGACATTATCACCCTGCAGGGCGGTCTTGAGCTTCTCGATGCCCTTCTCTACCGGCTCCTTCTTGGCAGCATCAATCTTGTCACCATGCTCCGACAGCATCTTCTCGGTCTGATACACCACGTTTTCAGCCGTATTCTTGGTCTCGACGGCCTCACGCTTTTGTTTATCTTCCTCGGCATGGCGCTCGGCATCCTCAACCATCTGGTTGACTTCGTCCTCGCTCAAACCACTCGATGCCGTGATGGTGATCTTCTGCTGCTTCCCGGTCCCGAGGTCTTTCGCCGATACGTTCAAGATGCCGTTGGCATCGATATCGAAGGTAACCTCGATCTGCGGCACACCACGCGGGGCAGGTGGGATGCCCTCCAGCTTGAAGCGCCCGATCGACTTATTGTCGGGCGACATCTTGCGCTCACCCTGTAGAACATGGATCTCAACCCCCGGCTGATTATCAGCCGCCGTGCTGAAAATCTCACTCTTCTTGGTGGGGATGGTCGTATTGCGCTCAATCAGCGTCGTCATCACGCCACCCAGGGTTTCGATACCCAGCGAAAGCGGGGTTACGTCGAGCAAGAGCACATCCTTTACGTCGCCAGCAAGAATGCCGCCCTGGATGCCGGCACCAATCGCAACGACCTCATCGGGATTTACACCCTTATGCGGATCAATCCCAAACAGGCGCTTGACGGTTTCCTGCACCTTGGGCATCCGGGTGGATCCACCAACCAGAATGACCTCATCAACGCTCGATACACCAGCGTCTTTCAGGGCCGACCGGCAGGGGCCTTCGCCACGATCAATCAGATCGCTCGTCAATTGCTCCAGCTTGGCCCGCGAGAGTGATACATTCAAATGCTTCGGTCCCTCGGCATCAGCCGTAATGAACGGAAGATTGATATCGGTTTGCTGCGAGCTCGAAAGTTCGCACTTGGCCTTTTCCGCAGCTTCTTTCAGTCGCTGTAGCGCCATGCTATCCTTGGAAAGATCGACGCCCTGCTCCTTCTTGAACTCCGAAACCAGCCAGTCAATAATCGACTGATCAAGATCATCGCCGCCGAGGTGCGTATCACCATTCGTGGCCTTTACCTCGAACACGCCATCACCAATATCCAGAATCGAGATATCAAAGGTACCACCACCGAAGTCGTATACCGCAATGCTCTCTTCCTTCTTCTTGTCCAGGCCATAAGCCAGGGACGCTGCCGTGGGCTCGTTGATAATACGGAGGACTTCCAAACCGGCAATCTTGCCGGCATCCTTCGTGGCCTGACGCTGGCTGTCGTTGAAGTAGGCCGGCACCGTAACAACCGCCTGCGTCACCGTTTCCCCTAAATACTGCTCTGCATCCGCCTTCAGCTTTTGCAGAATCATAGAGGAAATCTCCGGCGGCGAATAGGTCTTATCCTCGACCTTGACGTGTGCATCGCCGTTTGCGGCCTTTACAACCTCGTACGGCACCAGTGAAATCTCATGCGCCACCTCATCGTACTTGCGCCCCATAAAACGCTTAATCGAAAAAATCGTATGCCGGGGGTTGGTCACAGCCTGCCGTTTGGCCGCTTGCCCGACGAGCCGCTCACCATTCTTGGCAAAGGCTACCACCGAGGGCGTCGTACGTGTGCCTTCCGCGTTCGGAATGACAACCGGCTCGCCACCCTCCATCACAGCCATACACGAATTCGTCGTCCCTAAATCAATACCTAAAACTTTTGCCATACTACATCTTCCTTCCTTGCCCGCATAAATGGGCATTTTTAAACTTTTTCGTTGTGCCTCTTTACTAGCAGGTACCATGCCAATATGTAGACACAACCAAGGCACATAATAAGCATTTTGCTTATCATCAAGGATTTACGAAATCAACACAAAAACCATATTGCCACGAGCAGCACAAAACGTGCGACAGATAGTCCCACAACATGCGAGACATGAGACACCCTATCTCCAATGTGACACCCGAATGGCACTTTATGAGAGAGGTACTTGTATGTACGTTTCGTGCTGTCCGTCACCCCGCATCCGGCGGCAACACCGCATCAATCGCACCTTGCCGGGTGTTGTCGGGTATTTCGGTAAAACGAGCGGTCAGCCGCTGAATGGCCGTCCGGTACTGCAAATATGCCTGCTCCGGCACTTTGCCATTCCGGTGCGGCAGGCCGTAGAGGCGATGCAGAATATCCGGCAGTTCGACGAACGACTCAATCTGGTGCGCCGAGGTACAATCCCCCTGGTATAATCCTAGCTGCTGTAGAACCGCCAGCATCTTACTGCAAAGCTGCGTGGTGCAGGTAACCGGGCGGCACTTCTTCAGGCGGCACCCTGTCGGACCAAGGGCAGGACAGGGACCATTGCCGGGCATGCGGCCCAGCGGCAGAGGCTCCAGCTTCGTATACCACGCCTGGTCAAACCGTATCTGAACCGGATTCAGCGTGTCCCAGTGATCGTGCACCTGATTATCGATCATGCAGCAGCACCAATGCTCCCGCGCATCACGCTGGCCAGCAGCATGCTCCCGCAACGTCTTGCGCGCACATCGTCCGCACAAGTCCCCGAATAGGCCGAATAGCCGCCATAAATCGCGTTCGATCACATGAAAACGCTGCAAATCCCTGCTGTTCGGTCGAATGGCAACCATCAAAGCCCCAGCCCGAACGCCCCGCGCCGCGCCGCGGCACCCTGCCGGAAAAGGGGCGCCAGTTGGGCATGCTTTTCAATCGCTTGCCGCGCCTCGGCTCCACCAGCACGTACTGCTGTAGATAAGGCCGAATGGGCCGCATCCTCGTCACCCGCCTTGACATGCGCCTCCGCCAAATGCACCCAGCTCTTCCAGTCGCGCGGGCGCACCTCCAGATACTGTCGCAGTAACGTCCGCTGCCCTTGTACATCCCCGATCTGCTGGTAGATTCCGGCAATATCACGCAAACTCTCCGGCGGGGCATTAGACGGCAAGCGTTCCATTGTTTGGGCCAACGTCGCGGCTGCCTCTTTCCGCATACCCATCTGCCCATACATACGCGCTAGTGGCACCAACATAAAGGGCGGCGCTTGCGGGTTGTTTACCAGACCCCGCGCCAGATTCGAGAAGGCATCCCGCTGCCCCCGCTGCCGATACAAATCGGCCAATGCCAGCGCATCCTGCGCCTGGATCGTTCCTTCCCGGAGCTGCGACTCCAGCTTTTGTACCCGCGTGTGCACATGACCCGCCGCATCAATCCGCTCCAGAAATTTGTCTGTCCGTTCATTGGACGGATCCATCGCCTGAAAGCGCGCAATCAGCTCCCGCGCATCCTCATGGCGTCCTGCCTGCATCAACAACTCCGCCAAACGGAAATTGGCCTCTGGACTCAACGGATACAAGGCCAGTGCCTCGCGAAAGGCCTGCTCCGCGTGTGACAACATCCCCCGGTAGGCATAGAGACCGGCGATGGCACTGCGTAACTTCGAAAACGATTTCCGCGCCACGACATCCCGCTCAAACATGGGATGCACCAGAAAACGGCGTACATACCAATCCCAGAAGTCCCGGTCATCATGCACCACGTCCGGCGGCAGACGGCGCAACGGGTCATGATTGATCTTCATGATCAGACCATGTGGCGTCAGATACGGATACATCCACCGAATCACATAGCTCTCCTCTATATAGAATTCGTGCCAGTCGCGGTTATGGTCGAAAATATCCTTGGCGAGAATCCCGTTAATCTCCATCACACCCATCACGCCGGTAATCTGCACCCTGCCACCGTTAATCTGTATGCCCGGCATCGGTGGGCGTTTCCCCGACTCAACTTCCCGCACAAATGTGCTAAACGCTGCGGCACTATCCCACACACTCGGAATCCAAATCTCATTTCCGTACAAGTCCCGCATGACGTTCATATACGTTCCATCTGCCAAAGCATTCTGCGTGATCAGGTATACATCCGGTCGGACACGCGCCGAATAGATCATGTAGGTCGGCACAAAACGTCCGGGGTCCGTTCCCCCGAAAAAGATCGCGCGGTCCCCCATTTCAGGTGGGTAGGCCGGATTCGGCAGCGGTTCCTCTTCGGGTGCCAGCTCCTCCAGAATCGCATCGGCACCACGCAGTGAGTAATTCCCGAACTGCCACCCGAAATCGCGTTTATGCTGGTCGGCGCCTCCATACACCAGCAGCAGGTGATCATTGTAGGCATTTGCCAGAATCGGAATGAGGGGCAGCATGGCGGTAACGACCACCGCGAACACGGTAATCCAGCGCTGCCGGAACACGCGATCCACGAATGACAACAAAAACACCAGTCCGTACCCAATCCAGAACGCAAAGAACAGGTGCGAGGAAATGAATTTTACACGCTGGATGAAGGTATCCTGGATATCCATCTTCAGATTGGCCAGTGCGATGAGCCCCAGGCTCAGTGTGGCAAAGGCAATCAGCGTAGAAACCATCCACTGCTGCATATCCCGGTCTACCTTCAGGACAAAGTGGTCCGTGCCGCGTGCGATCCGCAGCGCCCCCCAAATCAGAAGAACAGGAACCAGGACCAGCAGGGGCACCAGGAGCAGTAACTCCGCAAAAAAACTGCCGGTCAAGGCGGCCCCAGACTGCAGCGGTTCGAGCACATCCAGCAGTTTACGCAACACGAGCATCAGATAGGAACCACAAACAACCAGCATCACAATCAGGGCTGTTACACGCTCCCACGTACGCGCATTCTCATGCAGCACATGCTGTTCCCACATATCACGAAACCGCAATACGACCATCATCAGCGCACCAAACGCCAGCAACAGGAACACGCCTAGAGCCGGAATCTTATAGAGCGCAAGCTGGTCCCCCATTGGCAGCAAGACCAGGGAGGCAACGATCAGCCCGATCGCCCAGGGCATCGCCTCGAAAGCGCGCTTGCCCTTCCCTCGATTCCAGCGCCAGGAGCAGAACGGCAGAAAAGCAATCAGCGAAATCAGCATCGTATAATTCAATCGCAGGTCAGACAGATACGTACCCACCTGCTGCAGGTAGCGCATGGAAAACAGGTCCGTGGGTTTGATCTGTTCATACTGGCCTCGGCTGACGGCATGTATGAAGCCCTGCCAGGTTCGGGGGTACCCCCAGTTCATCGGCGGGTTTCGCAGGTCCGAAACAATTGGCATGTAGGCATACACCGCAATGCCCACTTCTGCCAGCAGAATCGTAATGGCGACCGTCTTGCCGCGCGGCAAAAAGAAATAGGAAAGCATCAGTAAGGCACCGTTCAACCCAAGGTACACATACCAAACGGGCGCGGTCGGATGCGAGATGGCAGGCAGGATCTCGCTATATATCAGCAGGATGACTGCCACGATCGGGCCACCGACAACAGCAAAATCGCGGAACAACGCAAAATCCTTGAACAGCACGATAATGGCCAGCGCCAAGGCCGCCAGCAGAAGTACCTGGTAATTTGTAAGGCCAATCCCGAAAAAGAGGGCGGCCCAGTACAAATAGCGATCCCTGGGGCGGCAGAGCCAGACATATACCAGCAGCATCACCAGGATCAGGAAAAACGCATTCAGGCTGTATACCTCAACGATCACGGACTGCGACCACATGATCGGGGTAAACGCAAACAGCAGACTGCCGGCCACACCGGCCACCAGGCAAATCCAGCCCTCCAGCCGATGATGCATCGTATGCGAAAGCGCAACCGACCGGCGCAGAATATCCCGGCCCGACCGACAAATCAGCATGGCCGCCAAGCCCGACGAAAGGGCACCGAAAAAAGCCGACAAAAAGGCAATACCCCAACTGGGATTGGGTTGACCGCGGAAGGTGACAAAAGAAAACACGCGGGCAAACAGCCATGCGAGCATGGTCCAGCTCGGATACCCCGGCGGATGCGGCACACCCAGCCAGTCGCCAGCCACGGCCAGTTCCCCGCCATCTTCCAATGTAACACTAGGTGCCAGCGTGTAGGTGTAGACGATCAGTGCCACCAGGGCGGAAACCCAGAATGCCATCCAGTCAATCCGCCGGAACAGGGGACCGCGCCCTTCCGCTATCGTGTTCTCTTCTTCCATCTACTGCCTCCCACGCCAACACGTTATATCTAACCAGCATCCCATATCACACATGACCCATGTATAATACATACCCACCCCCGGTTGCAAGCGAGCATACCGCGCCTATGGGGCACAATGCATCAACCTGTTGCTTTTCATTGTGCCACATTGGGGGTTTCGTGCCTGGTCCTCTTTGTCACGGCCCGCTGAAGGGCAGGCGCAGTTACCGCTCGCTCTTCACGCCCCCAGCAGCCGGGCCAGCGGGTCTTGCTCCGCAGCCGCGTCCTCCGGCGGGGCAAAATCGACACAACAATCCGTTGCCTGCACTTCCATGGCATGCAACCCACAACGCTGCACAAAGGGATTGGTAATATAATGCCGGCAATGGCGACAATTCCTGCCCTTTTCATCTGAATGAAAGAGCTCTATGCGTTGTGGCAAGTCTTCGTCGGAAAACACCGCCGGCCGGGCAGGTGCTTCCACGTAGGGTACCGCATCCTCATCCGCATACACATGCCCACAACTCGTGCATAAGAGATCCTCGCCAACTTTGCGAAACCCCTCGTATCGTGGCTCCCGCCGCAGAAAGGTTTCCTGCCCACAGGCAGTGCAACGTATCGCAAACCCAGCCATGCCATGTCCTCCTTGCATTTCTCCCTACTCCAGCACCGCCCGAATCCGGCGCACCCCGGCACTTGACGCCTCCTCCTTGATGATCCGGAAATGTCCCAGCTCTCCCGTGCGGCTGACATGCGGTCCACCGCAGACCTCCTGCGAATAATCCCCGACACGGTACACCTTGACCTGCTCGCCGTACTTCCCGCCAAAGAGGGCCGTTGCCCCGCTCTCCTTGGCCTGCTCCAGCGTCATGGTCTCAACCTCCACCGGCATATCCGCCTCAATCACCGCATTCACACGCTGTTGCACTTCTGCCAATTGCTCCGGCTTCACTTTTTCCGGATGCGAGAAATCAAACCGCAAGCGCTCCGCCGTAATATTAGACCCCTTCTGGGTTGCATGTTCACCCAGCGTCTGCTGCAGCGCCTTGTGGAGCAAGTGGGTAGCCGTATGCAAGCGAGTCGTCTGTTCGGATTGATCCGCCAGTCCCCCCTTGAAGGCCTTGGCCGCACTTTGCTTCGATACCGCCTTGTGCTTCTCAAACGCCTTATCAAAACCTTCCCGGTCAACCACCAAGCCCTTTTCGGCACAAATCTCCTCGGTAAACTCCAGCGGGAACCCGCACGTATCGTACAATCGGAATGCCACCCGCCCCGGAAATTGCTGCTGACCATGCTCCAGCATCTTGCCCAGCACTTTTTCCAGTTCAGCCATGCCACGGGTAAGCGTCTTTTCAAAACGCTCTTCCTCCTGCCCCAGCTCACCTGTAATGAGCGCCCGCCGCTCCTCCAGCTCCGGGTACACATGCCTATAGCCGTCAATGATGGGTTCCGACAACTGGCGCAGGCAACCGCTTTCCAACCCAAGCTGTTTTGCATAGCGGACACTGCGCCGAATCAGACGCCGCAGCACATACCCCTGGCCGAGGTTACCTGGCACCACCCCGCGCGGATCGCCCAGGATAAACACCGAGCTGCGCAAATGATCCGCTACCACGCGAAAGGCAATGGCAGTTGCCTCATCGGCATCTGCCTTACATTTCGCCAAATCCTCGATGGCGGCCATCACGGGCGCAAACAATTCCGTCTCGTACACCGACGGTTTGCCCTGCAACATGGCAATGGTGCGTTCCACGCCCATACCCGTATCCACGTTATGCTGCGCAAGCGGCTCATAGCTGCCATCCGCCTGCTTGTTGTACTGCATGAAGACATCATTCCAGATTTCAAAATACTTCCCGCAGGAGCA